>JADDPT010000039.1 GCA_016781735.1 Rubrobacter sp. | reverse complement strand
CGCAACCCCACCACAACGCTATACTGCACTCCGGCTGAATAGTTACCCAATGATGGCCTTTGTCTTGCCGCTTGCGTAGTCGCTCCTCGAACGGCTTCAGATGCTGGTACAGCGAAGGGTAGGTCTGCGCGAAAACCTGCTCCGCTGTATCTTTCGCATCGCTCCAGGGCCAGCGATAGTCACCGCTGGACTTCAGCACTATCATCCAAAGCCCCTGCCACTCAGGACTCCAGCGCTTGATGTCCTGGCCGCGCAGGTACGGCTTGATTATCTCTGCGGAGCGCGGGTCCTCGCGCACGAGCCGGTCGCGCGTCGGGGTGCCTATCAGGAACGCCTCGTTCAGCCCGGTGAGCACGCCCCGATACGGCTTCACCCCGGCGTACTCCGCGAGGGGGACCCCGGCGCGGCGTATCTTCTCCATCAGGTCGTCCACCGCCGAGCTCTCCAGGCTCCAGGCCGCAGAGGTGAAGCGGCCGTGCGAGAGCGCGTGCCCGTACTCCCGCACGTAGCGCCCGAGCTCGACCCTGCCGAGCGACTCGCGCGGGAAGGCGACGACGCGCACCTGGCGGTCGGTACGCGGGGGATGGGAAGCCTCGGGGCGGGAACGGGCGCCCGCCCCCGCATCGGGGTGTGCGTCCGGATCGGTCGTTTGGGGCTTGTGCAGGACGAGGATGCAGGGGAACACGTCCGCGTCCTCGAAGATGGGCGCGTGGCCGAAGTCTATTATCTGCTCCAGCGCGCCCTGCGACGCGAAGTACGCCCGCAGCGGCTCGCCGTAGCCCGCCCGCATCCATTTGTTCGTCACGATGTACGACATTCGCCCGCCCGGCCGGGTGAGCTGCAGCCCCTGCTGATAGAAGTACACGTACAGGTCGGCCACCCCGTGATACGTCTCGGAGTAGGCGGCGGCAAAGTACGGCTTCAGCGGGCCGAGCGTTTCCTGCCGGACGTACGGCGGGTTGCCGAGCACCGCGTCGAACCCGGCGTCCCGCCTCGGGTTGCCGTAGCGGTCGAAGAACACCTCCGGGAACTCCAGCTCCCAGTGGAAGAACCGCAGGCGATCGGAAGCGTCGGAGGCGGTCTGGAGCCACTCGTGCAGCCGGGGCGGCGCGGCCACGATGCGGCCCGTGGCGTAGTCCGCGAGCGGCTGCCAGAGCGCCGGGTCCACCCGTACGCCGAAGTGCGTCGCGGTCGCGAGGTCTGCGAGGCGGGCGTACTTGCGCGTCAGCTCCTCGCGCAGCCCCGTGTAGAGCTTCTCCTGCTCCTTTACCTCACCCACGGTGCGCGCCGGGCTGCTCTCGATGAGCCACATCGAGTCCACTGCCGTCATCATGCTCTGGCGGAACGCATCCGTGTCGAGCATCGTGAGCTGGCCCGCATCCTCCTGCTGCCGCGCCTTCTTCGAGCGAGGGCGCTCACGGGGACCAGCCCACGCCGACGGGCGGACGTGCAGATCCGCGAGGCGCGCGCCGACGAGGGAGTTTCCGGCGCGCAGGTGGTGGTCGAGGAACGAAAGCGGCCGGTCCCTCGCGACGGTGTTGAGCCACAGGGAGAGCTTCGCCAGCTCGACCGCGAGCGGGTTCATGTCCACGCCGTAGATGCACGACTGCACCACGCGGCGCTTCCAGTACGCCAGCTCGCCCTCGCCGCCCGCCTCGCCCTCCTCCGGCGCTATGCCCTGCTCCACCAGGAAGCGCGCGATGTACTCCGTGGCTTCCACGAGGAAGTGTCCGCTCCCCATGGCGGGGTCGAGCACGTTGAGGTCGAGGACGGCGCTCACCCTCTCTTCATCCGTCCGGGCGCGCCCGACGGCCTCGCGGAGCACGGGGCCGAGCGTCTGGTCCGCCATGTACTTCACTATATAGTCGGGCGTGTAGTAGCTGCCCGTCGCCTTGCGCTCGCCCTTGTCGTTGAGCAGGTCCACGCTCAACCCGTCGCTCCGCCGCGCATCCTCCGGCTGCGGCGCGAGGTGGTACTCCAGCAGGCCCTCGTAAATCGTGCCCAGGTGCCGCTCCGCGAGGTCGCGGTAGTCCACGAACTCGCCGCCCACGCGCGCCAGCTTGTCTATCGCCGCCTGCAGGTGGGCGTCGCCCACGGCGTACCGCTCGATGAACGGGTGACGCCTGGGGTCGAAGAGACCGCCGTTGAACGTGGCGACCTTCAGGGGAGGGCTGCCGCAGTCAATGATGCTGAAGAGCGTCTTCAGCCTGGGCCACAGCAGGGCGGTGTTCGGCAGCAGCGGCTGGCCGTGCGCCACCTCCCGCTTCAGCGCGTACAGGCTGTAGATGTCGCGGTAGCTGTCGCTCTCGCGCACCGGCAGCAGCTCCCGCGCCTCGGCGTACAGCACGAAGAGCAGGCGGTAGAGGATGATGAGCGAGGAGTCGTATATCTGCTTGAGCGTGCCCGGCTCGTGCGTCAGGCCGTTCTCCGGGTAGTCGAGAAAGCCCTGCGCGAGGTGCCGCAGCGCCTCGTACACCTGGCTCTTGAGCGACTCCCCCACGCCGCGCGCGTAGTCCGCGCTCGCGCCCAGTATCGAGGCGACCCCAAGGGGACCCGGCTCGAACGCTTCACAGCGGAAGAACGCGTAGAAGTACAGGAACCTCTCGACATCGCCGCTCTGGAGCAACTCCGGCAGGTCCACCTCGTAGTATCGGTCGAGCTTGTGGGCGGTCTCCTTGTGGTACAGCCGCCACACCCGTCCGTTCGTGAGGATGCCCCACTCCACGCCGCTGTGCTGCATGTAGAAGTAGATCTGGTACGACAGGTTCCGCGAGGCGTCCCCTCCCGTCCTGCCCTTCAGGGAGACATCGAGCGGGAGGTCCCAGTGCTTGGCGTCGCCCACGGCGAAGGCGGCGCCCCGGAGCAGGTCTTCGGAGAGCACGCGCCCCTTGTTCGCGTCGAGCGCCGCGCGGTTGCGGTAGAAGACGTAATCCGGCTTCTTCGTGCCCAGCGGCGTGCCGAGCGGCGCCTGCACCTCGAAGTCGTGCCGGAGAACCTCCAGCACCGGACGGATCAGCCCCTGCTCCGTCTGCGCCTCGTTCTCGCTCGGGGTGTACCTGGCGAGGATTCCCCGCAGCCGCTCCAGCACGGGCCGGGCCTCGCCGGTGAGCGCAAGCCACTGCGGGTGCTGTGGCAGCGTCCTGTTCAGGAAGTGGTCGGAGAAGAGCTGGTGGTTGTGGTGAGGCGCGGCAGCGAGCCGTAGCTGTGTCGGGTTGGACATAACGGGAGTATATCACAGCCCCAGTCCCGTAGAGACGTTGCACGCAACGTCTCCCACGCAACGTCTGCATCACGCAGCATCTCTACGATCTTGTTCCACATCTGGTGTATACTTGCGCCGCACTCGCCGCAGTATTGCCGCAGGGAGAGCGTGGTACTCTGGCGGCAACTTCACGTCTCGCTTCCAACAGCAGCGGAGGTGGCATGTACCCGATCCTCTACCGGAACGGCCTCCTTACCATCTATACGCACGACTTCTTCACGGCGCTCGGCCTGCTCGCGGGGCTGCTGCTCTACTACTACGAGCTTCGCAGGCGTGGGATGCTGGAGTTCCGCATCTTCGTCATCTCCGTCATGGCGGTCTTCGGCGGCGGCCTCGGCGCGCGGCTCATCACCGCGTGGGAGCACCTGCCGTACTACAGCAACCAGGCGGGCGCGCCGCTGACGTACCTCATCTCCCACAGCGGCAAGAGCATCATCGGCGGCATCGCGGGCGGCTACCTCGCGATAGTCCTGAGCAAGCGCGCGCTCGGCTACACTGCCTCCACCGGCGACTGCTACGCCGCCGCCATCCCGCTCGCCATGGTCATCGGGCGCGTCGGCTGCTACCTCTCGGAGCTGCCGCTCGGCAAGCCCACCGACCTGCCCTGGGGCGTCGCCGCGAGCGAGGAGGCCGCGCGCCACTTCGCGGTGTGTCCCGGCTGCCAGGGAAAGATGCACCCGAGCATGCTGTACGAGATAGCGTTCCACCTGCTCGCGCTCGGCGTCATCCTGCGCTACAGAGGGCTCGTGCGGGTGCGGGGGGAGACGCTGAAGCTCTACCTGCTCGCGGCGGCGCTCTTTCGCTTCCTCGTCGAGTTCGTGCGCGCCAACCCGGAGCAGGTATGGGGGCTGAGCGGCCCCCAGCTCGTGCTGATCCCCCTCACCGGCCTGCTGGTCCTCCACTTCGTGCGACAGCTACGCAGCGGGGTGTACACGATGCCCCCCGCGCCCGCGGCCCACGAGTCTTACTCGCCGCAGAGCGCGCGGTATACGATTCAAGCCAGGAGAGTTGAGACAGAATGAACCCCGAGGTAGTGCGCTACATCCAGGAGAACCGCGGCACGTACACGCGCGAGGCCAACACCCGGAGCCTGCTCGACGCCGGCCACGACCCCGCCGAGATAGAGAGGGCGTGGTCCGCCGCCGAGACCCCGAACCTCTCCCAGGCCCCATCACCGCTGCCTCCCTCCGCGTACGGCACGTCCGGCGATGTGGTCGTGGAGGATTCAAGGCCGGAGCCGCCCACCGTCGGGAGGGTTCTACGCACGCCGCGGTTCTGGGCGGCCTTCCTGGGCTATACACTCCTGTCGGTGGTGCTCACGGTCGGCCTCACATTCCTCGGCACCCTGGGAGCCGGACTGCCCGTATTTCTGCTGACTGTGCTGGCGGGCATCGTTGCCTCGCTCTTCCTGTTCAGGCGCGACCGTCCGGTCGCCGTCGGCCTCGCGAGCGCGGCGCTCATCGTGTTCATCCTTCCCTGGGTGGCGCTCACCATCTGGGCCGGACTCTGCATAGTCACGGGGAGCCCCATCGGGGGGTAGGAATGTAGGGACGCATCTACGCAGAGCGTGTCTGTGCGATGCGAGCGCGCCGAGGCAAGGTGATACGTATGAACCGCCAGATCGTCGAGTACATCCTCCAGAACCGCGACCGCTACACGCGCGAGGCCATCCGTCGCAGCCTGATTGACGCGGGACACGACCCCGCGGAGGTTGACGGGGCGTGGGAATCGGTGGAGTCTGGCCGCGTCCCGCCACCCGGTCTCATCGCGGGAGGCAGTGACGACCCACCACCGGGCCGAGGGCCAACGAGTACAGCCACGTTCTGGTTGGTCTTCCTCGCGTACGTCCTCGGCTTGAATGCCCTGGCGTTCCTGCTGGTCGGCAACAACGAGAGCCTCAACGAGCTCACCGGCGGTGATGCTCGGACTCTTCTGCTGATGGCCCTCTCGATCGGGGCTCTGCTCTCGATTGGCCTGGTCGCCGTGAGCCGGGTGGCCAGAGTAGGAGCCGCGAGTGGAATCCTCGTGGCTGCCCTCATTCCGTTCACGTTCGTGTTCATCATCGCCGGGTTCTGCGCATCCCTGAGCGGGTAGGTCCCGCTCGACTGCCGCCCGCTAGCTGCTTCAACTGCTTAGATGGAGGTTCGCCCATGCTCGCTCTACGTCCTTACATCCCGCTTCGGATGGTGCTCACCGTGTGCGGCCGCTGCTTCGAGGAGGACCCCGACCGCAAGGTGGAGTACGAGACGGACATCCTCCAGGGCAACCTTATACTGATGGACGGCAGGGTGTACCTGCGCCGCTTCTGCAGGCGCGGCCACGGGGAGGTCACCAGCCTGTACGAGGAGAGCCACGACCTATGGAACTACCTCCAGCAGTGGCGCGTCCCCACGAAGCAGCTCATCCCCGACACCCCCGGCAACGACCTCCCCATCCCGATGGGCTACCTGCACGGGCTGGGCGAGCTGCAGACGCAGCACTCCTGCATCCTGCTGCTGGACATCACGGAGAACTGCAACCTCAACTGCCCCACCTGCTTCGCGGGGAGCGGCCCCGGCGTCAGCCGCTTCGCCCGGCTCGACCACGTCATGCGCGCGCTCGACACGGCCATCGAGCGCGAGGGCGGCCGCATTGATGTGCTGATGCTCAGCGGCGGCGAGCCCACGGTCCACCCGGACATCGTGGAGATACTCCAGGAGGCCACCGCCCGCAGCGTGTCGCGCATCATCCTGAACACGAACGGCGTACGCATCGCCAGGGACGACAAGCTCGTGGACGCGCTGGCGAGGCTGCGGGGGCGTGTCGAGGTGTACCTGCAGTTCGACGGCTTCGAGCTACAGACCCACCTCTATCACCGGGGCGAGGACCTGCGCGACATCAAGGCGGAGGCGCTGCGGCGGCTCACCAGCGAGCGCGTCTTCACAACCCTCGCAATGGCCGTAACCCGTGGGGTGAACGACACCGAGGTGGGCCGCGTGGCGGAGTACGCCTTCGAGACGGAGTACATCGGCGGGGTCGCTTTCCAGCCCGTATTCGGCTCCGGGCGCGCCAACCCCATTGACCCGATGGACCGCGTGACCACCACCGGCACGCTGCTGCGCCTGGGAGAGCAGACCGGCGGGCGCGTTGGCCCGGAGGACTTCATCGCGCTGCCGTGCAGCCACCCGGACTGCTGCTCCATCGCGTACTTCGTGCGTGGCGACGCTGGGCAGATGAACAGCGTCGCGCGCACCCTGGGCCTCGAGCGCCTCAAGGCGAACCTCGGGCTCGTGTCGAACCGCATCGCGGCGGACGAGGAGATGTCGGCGGGGATGCAGGCGGCGCTTCTGGGCATGATGAGCGAGACGACCACCGTCACGCGCCCCGAGCTAGTGGACTACGTGCTCAACCTGTGCGAGAACTGCGACCTCGGCCTCAATGAGTTCCTCAGGAGCTTCGGCAACCGCCTGCTCGGTCGGGGAGAGCGTCCCACTGAGCTGATAGCGAAGCGGCTGAAGCGGTTCACCGTGAAGCACTTCATGGACGCCTGGACGCTAAACCTGGAGCGGCTGCAGCAGTGCTGCGTCCACGTAGGCTCGACGGACGGGGAGAGCAACCCCGTGCGCATCCCGTTCTGCGCCCGCCAGCTCTTTGGCGAGCTCCGCACGAAGACGAGCGCCGGGCACGTTCCCGCCGGCAGGCTCGTCGCCCTCAACGGACGCAGGAGCGTCAGGCGATGAGCACCATCAAGCAGAACCACCACATGCACCTCACCCCCGCCGAGAAGTACGAGCGCCTCGCGTTCACCTTCTGCAAGATGGGCACTACCGGCCTGCTGGCGTGGGCGCTTTCCCCGCCGGTTTTCGTGCTCATCGTCGCGCTCTCCGCCATCGCGCTGTACGCCCGCGCGCTCACCCTCGGACTGACGCGCAGCCGTTGCTTCCTCCGCAAGCCGCTGCTCATCATCGGCTTCTGGTCAGTGGTGGCCATGGCGGACGCGGCGTGGCTGCTGGTTGTGCGGTAAGGAGAGAGGCGCCCCCGCAAAACTCCCTCTTATGGTGCTTGCACGAGCAGGTAGGCCCCCGCAACGTCAGCCGCATCATCGAGGGCCAGGAGCAGCCCGGTCAGCCATAACTGAAGGGGGTGGGATCTTGATGATCCCACCCCCTTGCTATTGCCTTCCAGCCCCGACTGGGCGACGGGC
>JADDPT010000127.1 GCA_016781735.1 Rubrobacter sp. | reverse complement strand
ATCCGGCGTAGCGCGCCGCCCCGCCGAGCTCCCGCTCGATCCTAAGCAGCCGGTTGTACTTGGCAGTGCGCTCGCCTCGCGTGGGCGCCCCCGTCTTGATCTGTCCTGTGCCGAGCGCCACGCATAGGTCTGCTATTGTCGTGTCTTCGGTCTCGCCGCTGCGGTGGGAGATGACCGCGGTCCAGCCTACACGCCGCGCGGCCTCCACCGCTTGGATCGTTTCGGTCAGCGTCCCGATCTGATTTGGCTTAACGAGGACACTGTTGCCCGCGCCACGCTGAATACCCTGACTGATCCGGTCGGTGTTCGTCACGAAGAGGTCGTCACCAACGAGCTGTGTTGTGGCGCCCAGTGCCTGTGTGAGTACTTCCCAGCCGGTCCAGTCGTCCTCGGCCAATCCGTCCTCTATAGAGACAATCGGGTAACGCGAGCACCAGTCCTGCCAATACTGCACCATCTCCGACGTGCTCAGCGTCCGCTCGTCCCGCGCGAGATTGTACGTCCCGTTGTCGTACAGCTCGGTCGCGGCGGGATCGAGGGCGATCGAGACTTGCTCACCAGGACTGTAGCCCGCAGTCTCTATGGCGCGCAGCACCGCATCCACGGCGGCGTCATTCGAGTCCAAGGAGGGCGCGAAGCCGCCCTCGTCGCCGACGCCCGTGCCGTAGCCCTGCGACGCCAGGTTTGAGCGCAGGGCGTGGTATATCTCGGAGCACCAGCGGACGGCCTCCGAGAACGAAGGAGCGCCCAGGGGCATCACCATGAACTCCTGCATGTCGGTGCTGTTAGACGCGTGCTTGCCGCCGTTAAGGATGTTCATCATAGGCACCGGCAGCGTGTTAGCAAGCGTGCCGCCGAGGTGTCGGTAGAGCGGTACTCCCATGTCCTCGGCCGCGGCTCGTGCGCAGGCAAGGCTGACGCCCAGCAGGGCATTTGCTCCCAGCCTGCCCTTGTTGGGCGTGCCGTCGAGCTCAAGGAGCAGTGCGTCGATCGACGCCTGATCGCCTGCGTCCCTGCCCAGCAACTCCTCCGCGATGACCTCGTTCACGTTCGTCACGGCCTGTTGCACGCCCTTGCCGTTGTAGCGGGCTTTGTCTCCGTCCCGTAGCTCTACTGCCTCGTGGGCGCCTGTCGAGGCTCCCGAAGGCACGGCGGCGAGCCCTGCCGCTCCGCTCTCAAGGGTTACAAGCACTTCCACTGTCGGGTTGCCTCGGGAGTCGAGTATCTCGCTAGCCTGAACGTATTCGATTATCTGCATCTGCGTTTCGCTTCTCCTGTTTGTGGTGCTCGCCCGGTGCGGCCAGTTTCTCAGTGTAGTATCCTCGCCGCTATACTTCAAGCGTGAGCAGGGATGAACGGCCGGAGCAGGCGATAGCACGGCTTGCGAACGGGTGTAAGGTGGCGGTCGCTGAGAGCTGTACCGGTGGTGCGCTCGCGGCACGGCTAGTCTCCGTGCCGGGCAGCTCCGGCTACTTCCTCGGTGGAGTAGTCGCGTATGCGGACGAGGTGAAGCGCTCCGTGCTTGGGGTGCCGGAGGATCTGCTGCTGAAGCACGGAGCGGTCTCGGAGGAGTGTGCGCTTGCGATGGCGCGGTCCGTGGCCACACTGCTCGGCGCGGGCGTGGCGGTCTCGACTACAGGCATTGCCGGACCGGGAGGCGCGAGGCCGCGCAAGCCGGTGGGTCTCACGTACGTTGCGCTTGTCTCGCCCGAGCGCGAGGTCTGCAGCTGTAACGTCTGGCCGGGTGACAGGCAGGAGATCATCGAGCGCAGCATCGCAGAGGGGCTGCGCCTGCTCCTCGAGCACCTGGAAGCTTAAGGCTCGAGAGTTGTTTCAGAAGACGGTGCTGCCAAACGGCGTGCGAGTGGTGACAGCCGAGGCTCCACAGTACCCTTCGACCACCGTCAGCCTGTACATCGCTGCTGGTGCGCGACACGATGAGGACGCACTTGGGGGCACGGCCCACTTCCTCGAGCACATGCTGTTCAAGGGAACGGAGGAGCGGCCCAGCGCCCGGCAGATCTCGGAGACCGTCGAGGCAGTCGGGGGAATCCTGAACGCGGGCACGGGCAGGGAGTACACCACCTACTGGGCGAAGCTACCCTCCGAGCACTCGCGAAGAGCGTTGGACCTGCTGTCCGAGATGGTACAGCGCCCCCTCGTCGCGCCTGACGAGGTTGAGCGTGAGCGGCGGGTGATCCTTGAGGAGATCAAAGGGCACGCCGACCAGCCGCCCCGACTGGCCCGCGAACTGCTCAACCAGCTACTCTGGCCCGAGGACCGGCTTGGTCGGGAGATCGCCGGCACCGAGGAGACGGTTAAGAGCATCAGCAGGGACGATCTGTGCGCCTACCTCCAGCGCCACTATACCGGGTCGAACATCGTCGTCGCGTGTGGGGGTAGGATCGAACACACGGATGTGGTCCGCTGGGCGGAGCAGGAACTCCACGGCCTGCCAGCGGAGGGGTGCACAACCTCCACGCCGCCGGCGCGATCAGAGGGGCGATTCGGGCTGGTCGGCAGGCCCGTGCAGCAGGCAAGCCTTTGCCTCGGCTTCCCGGCCCTCTCGTATCATGACCCCCGCAGGTACGCGCTCGTCGTGCTCGATGCCGTGCTCGGCGGGGGCATGAGCAGTAGGCTCTTCCTCGAGGTGCGCGAGCGTCGTGGCCTCGCCTACTCCGTCGGCTCGGGTGCACAGGAGTACGCGGACGCCGGGGCGTACGTGATAAGCGCGGGCGTAGCACCGGAGACGCTCGCACAGAGCGTGCGGGCTGTATGGGAGCAGCTCGATCGGCTGCGCACCGAGCAGGTGAGTCCCGAGGACCTGGCGCGCGTGAAGAGCTACGTCAAGGGCCGGACTGTGATGAGCCTAGAGGGCAGTAAGGGGCTGGCGTCCTGGGGCGGGATGCAGGAGCTACTGCGCGGCTACATCCGCGAGCCGGACGAGGCGCTGGCGCTCGTCGACGATGTTACCCCCGAGGACGTGCAGTCACTGGCCGGCGACCTGTTCGACGCCGAGGCGGCGAGTCTGGCGGTTGCCGGACCCTTCGAGGACGAGCGTGAGATACGCGACGTGTGGCGAGAGGCGGTACACGGCGCGGGATAATCGGATTCGGGCCGTGGTCCACCACCGGCAAAGCCTGCCTGGCGGTCTCCAAAGTACCACGATTATTGAATGCTGCGTTTGAGGACACAGCGCGTCCGCAGGAGGCGCTACGATGCTCGGTTTGTGAGCGCTCCTATTACCTGCGGCTCCACTGGCTGGGATGCGAAGGCAACCTCGCGGACGAACGACTGGAAGAGGCGACGTGCCCAGTCATGCTCACGCCACATCTCCTCGGGATGGCACTGCACGCCCACCACCCACGACAGTTCCTCGTGCTCGACCGCCTCCACGATGCCGTCCTCGCTCCTGGCGGTCACTGTCAGGCCGCTGCCAATATCCTTCACGGCCTGGTGGTGGTGGGAGTTGGCACGGTGGTCGCCCGAGCCTATCGCGTGAGCCAGCCTGCTACGCGGCTCGACCAGGAGCTCGTGCGTGGCAAGTCCCCTTATACCCTTCGCCGCCGACTCGTTGTGGTTGAGCTCGGACGGTTGCTGAGCCGGCAGGTCCTGGTACAAAGTGCCGCCACAGGCAACGTTAAGCACCTGCTCGCCCCGGCAGATCGCAAGCACGGGCTTATTGTCCTCCATGGCCCACTTCGCGAGCAGCAGCTCCGCGCTGTCTCGCTCCGCGTCTATCCGTCCAAGTTCCGGGATGGGCTGCTCTCCGTAGTGAGCCGGGTCGACGTCACCTCCTCCCGTCAGGAGCAGGCCATCCACGACCTCGTAGAGTGCGCGCAGCGGCTTCTCCTGCAGGGGCGCTATGCCAAGCGGGGCGCCGCCTGCCTCGGCGATTGCCTCGAAGTAAGATCGGGAGACGGAGAAGCGGGGAGCGCGACCCTCAGCAACCTCTGGCCATGTGGTGACACCTATGAGTGGGATACCGGACAACTGCACTACGAAACTCAACCTTCCTCCGGCGCGGGTCGCAGACCTCGCCGCATGCTACGTTCGATGTTTACTGTTTACATAGCAGTATAACTGAGTCACGACCGTTTATCTTCCCGCCCGGCTACTGCCTGGCCTATTGCGGTGACGAGGTCTTGCCCGGCGGCCTCTTTCGCGGCGGAGAGCGCACGCGCCACGGCGAGCGCGTTCGAGCTGCCGTGCCCGATGAACACCACTCCCCGCACGCCTAGCAGGGGTGAGCCGCCAATCTCGTTCGGGTCGAGCTTGCGGGCTACGGCTCGAAACGCGGGGCGGAGTGCGAGGGCGGCGAGCTTGTTGCGGGCGCCGCGCGTCACCTGCTCGCGGATCAGGTCCGTGAGCATCCTCGCCGTGCCCTCCATCGCCTTGAGGGCAACGTTGCCGGCGAAGCCGTCCGCGACCACCACGTCGACTGTGCCTTTGGGAATGTCGCGGCCCTCGACGTTGCCGTGGAAAGAGAGGCCGCTCTCGCGCAGCAGCGCGTGCGCCTCGAGCGTGATCGCGTTGCCCTTCGTATCCTCCTCGCCGTTGCTCAGCAGCCCCACGGAGGCTGGGCCCTTGCCTGTCGCGAGTTCCATATATTTTGCGCCCATCAGCCCGAACTGGAGCAGGTTTTCCGGCCGCACGTCCGCGTTAGCCCCCGCATCAATAAGGAGCGTCCGGCCGCGCGGTGTTGGGATGAGGCTGCCGATGGCGGGCCTGTCGACGCCGGATATGCGGCCGAGCACCAAGAGCGCGGCGGCCATCATCGCGCCAGTGTTGCCGGCGGAGAAGAAGGCGTCGGCCCGTCCGTCCTTCACGAGCCGCATCCCGACGACTATGGACGACTCCTTCTTCCGGCGGACGGATGTGGCGGGGTGATCGTCCATCTCAATGACCTCGGGCGCATGGATGATCTCGAATGACCGCGTCTGTTTCCTGGCACCGAGCTCGCGACGGATCGCGTCCTCCTGCCCGACGAGCACGACCTCCATGCCCGGCTGGCGGGCGGCGTTGAGCGCTCCGTCCACGTTCACCTGGGGAGCGTGGTCCCCGCCCATCACGTCGACCGCTATCCGCAACTGTGCATCCTACTCAGTCCTCCTGCCCTGTCACATCGCTCGAGATTACGGAGCTATCCGACTCATTATGAGCCATCGGCCTGCCGGTCGCGAGAGGGTGGAAGGGGTAGATGGACGTGCTGCTGGACGGACGATGTGACCGCCGTAGATCATAGAAGCGGCTGGGACGCAGAAATGTGGTACAATAGGTTTGTGGCGAGGACAGGCACTGGGCCTGGCCGGCTCGCCCGCCGAGGTCGGATGAACGAGGGTCCGCGAGGTTAACGAAACCAAGCGGGCCTTTTCTTTTAGTCAGGACCATAATTCGGCGGTCGGGTGAGCGATGGGCTCGTCGGCAGGCGCCGTGTACGCTCGCTGGAAAGAGGAGAACAATGGCAACAGGAACAATAGCACGAGTAACGGACAGAGGTTTCGGCTTCATCAAGGTACAGGGGCAGGACGACGTGTTCTTCCACTCCTCAGCCTTGCAGGACACCAGCTTCGACAACCTTCGGGTTGGCCAGCAGGTCGAGTTCGAGATCGAGAAGGACCCCCGCGGCAAGGGCGACCGCGCCGCGAACGTCCGCACCGCCTAGTCCACTTGCCGGGACCCCGCTTAATCAGCAGGGTCCCGGCATTTTTTGTCGCTCTTTCCCGCTTCCTACACGGACTCGCCCGGACGAAAGAGCAATTCCAGAAACGCTTCCTCAGCAGGCATCCACCTGCAACAACACTACGAGTCCAGCATCACCCGCCTGCCTGCTTGCCTGAATCTCGGGATGTGGCCTCCCACGCACGGGAAAGGCCGCTTGGGATGGTCCCAAGCGGCCTCGTGATGGCTGTGAGAAGCGCGGCGATTGAACGACGCGCCTCTTTATGATCTTACCTAGTCCTGGCGAACGGCGGCGATGTCCAGGGTGATCTTCACCTTATCGGCGACCACGGCCACGCCGGTCTCGAGCAGGGCGTTCCACCTAAATCCGAACTCCTTGCGGCTGACCTCTGTCTGCGCCGAGAAGGAAGCGCGCTGCTTGCCGTAGGCGTCGAGGAGCTGTCCGTGGTACTCGGTGTCGAGCACGACCTCCTTTGTGACGTCTCGTATCGTCAGTTCCCCGTTGATCTTGCCCCGGTTCTCATCATCCACCTCGACGCGGTTGCTGCGGAAGGTGATGGTGGGGAAATGCTCCGCGTTGAAGAAGTCATCGCCCCTGAGGTGAGCGTCACGGTTGGCGTCCCTGGTGTCTATGCTCGCGACCTGGATGGTGGCCTCGACCCTGGATGCGGCGGGGTTGGCCTCATCGAACTCAACGATGCCTTCAAGCTCACGGAACGCACCCTTGGCGGTGGTGAATACCATGTGCTTGATCGCGAACTCGGCGCTTGAGTGAGTCGGGTCTATGTTCCAAACGCTCGTGCCGACGGCGGGCTGTGCTGTGCTGGTCAGTGTCACTAGTTTTCCTCCTGATTGATTGACTAATCTTCTATAAGCAACTATAATCTAGTAAGAACGGATTATCAAGGGGCTTACGAAAGATTAGAATACGGCTATGGAAACCCACACTGAAGTCCATACACATATAGATACGGCGTTCTGTCCGCTCTATCAGCGAACGGTCGAGCTGATAGGTCGCAGGTGGACGGGCGCGATACTGCGCGCGATGCTCTCAGGCATCACCCGATACAGCGAGCTTCGTCACGTCATCCCCGACCTTACCGACAGGATGCTGTCCGAGCGACTGAAAGAGCTGGAAGAGCAGGGGATAGTGGAGCGCCGGGTGATCCCGCAGACGCCTGTGCGGATCGACTACGTGCTTACCCCCAAGGGCAAGTCTCTGGGCACGGTGGTGGAGGCTATCTCCGGCTGGGCAGATCAGTGGCTGCCCGGAACAGAGACGCCGATAGGCGCAGTCTCTGGGGAAAAGCAGGGATAGCGAGCCCAAAGCCCGCCTTCACGACTGAGGGGGTATCGCGTAGCCAGAGGCTGTAGTCTGCTCTGATGGAACTGCGACAGGCTACGGCTACAGATGTGATTGACCGCAGGCAGGCGACGGGCTCAGGGAGTACACGACGAGGACTGATAAAGAGACCCGCCCTCACGGATCGATACCGTGTGGGCGGGTCTTGTCGTCTAGGTCCTAAAGCGGTTAGCGCAATCATAGAGGCGTGGTTGCGTAGTTACAGTGTTTGAGGTAGGCAAGGGCATCACTAGGGGTGATGGCGTCGAGTGCTTCCGCGATAGCCTCTTCCAGCGCCTGCCGGCTCCTTGCCTCGGCTTTCCTCAGCAGCCCTTTGAGCTTGGAGAAAGCCTCCTCTATAGGTGAGAGGTCAGGCGAGTAGCTAGGCAGGTACCACACCTGGCAACCTCTCTCCTCGATGAGCTCCCGTACCCGCTCGCTCTTGTGAGCCGAGAGGTTGTCCATCACTACTACCTGTT
>JADDPT010000116.1 GCA_016781735.1 Rubrobacter sp. | reverse complement strand
CCTTACTGGTAGCGGTTAGTATAGCGCCACACTCAAAACGAAAGAGTATTAGCCGACGGGTACTGGCTCCTGCTTGAGCTCCTCGGCCTCGGGTGCTGTCACCGCGAACTCTTCCCAGGGTCCGTGGAGCCCCTCTTCCGTCACGCCGTAGTAGACGTGCAGCTTTCCGTCGAGGTCGCGCTGAACGAGGTTATAGCGTACCTCGCCGCCTCGCTTGTACGTCTTCCACAAGCCAAGGTCGTTGCGCCATGTGACCTTGTTGAGGTCCAGCTCGTGCAGCTCTCGCTCAGTTATTGCGTAACGCCACAGCCGGCGGGCGGAGAAACGGGTTACGTTCTGCACCACGCTGCCGTTGCGGAGGTCTTTCACCGTGTGGTACCGGATGCCGTCGCGTTCCTGGCTATCGACGATCTCCACACCCGTTCGCGGCGGCTCCACCAGAGACGAGTCTTTCTCCGCCTGCTCGGGATCCTCCTCGTGCACGGGTACGGGAGGTCGGTTCTCCGCCAGAGTCTGAAGGACAAGTCTTACTATCTCGTCACGCGCCGCAATGGCGGTGTCCGACTCCTCGCGCACCCATACCTGACCCGGTTGAAGTAGGTACGGGGTCTCGGTTCCTTTCGGCACATTCACAACGAGCACTGCCTTGTTGCTGGTCGCCAACGTATCGAACTCCACCTCGAGCGGCGGGGTGATCTGGGTGCCTATCTCCTTCTGGAGTTCCGTCTGTACCTGCGGGGCGTTCTCCAGCCCGCGAATTGTGCCCTTGGACGGACCGGCGCCTATGTAAACCGTGCCTCCATTGGTGTTCGCGAACGCGACGATGTCGCGCAGGACAGCCTCATAGCCTCGGTTGCGCACGACGGCTCGCTCGTGAAAGCTTGTGACGAGGCTGGGACCCGCCTCCTGTGCCTGCTTGACCGGGTCGATCGGCTCCGCCGGCTTGTACGGGCGGGTGCGGCTGAACTCATCGCTCTGGAGCAGCGCCTTGATCGCGCCGAATGTCACCTCCGGCAGAAGCATCTCCGTGGGCCGGTCGCCGATGCCAAGATTGTTCGACTTGCTCTCCGGTTCCTTCTCCAGCCGGTGCGCGTCCGAACCCTGGATGCAGTGCATCCGGCGCGGGTACTCCGGCTTCGAGCCGTTGTAGAACGCCGCCGTAGATCGGCGGGAACGGCTCTCCAGATCGGTGACCTCCAGCGCGTGCAGGTGAACGTCCTGGGTGTACGAGATCTTTGTCTGGCCACCGAAGTTGAAGTTCTGCATCGCGACGCCGTGCGTGCTGTTCGCGTGTGCCGCGATCACCAGCGCCCCGGCCCGGTCCATTATCGAGTAGGCTGTGAGCACGTCGGTCGTCGCGCCTATCACGCTCGTTCCCTCGTCCAGCTTGTCCTCGGGCACGTTGAGCTCGAGCAGGACGTGCTCTAGCTTGCGGATTGAGGTCTGGGCGGGGAAGATGGCGAGTATGTGAAAGCCAAGCGTAGCTGTGAACTCGAACCCAGGGAGAACTAGCACCCTGTTGAGTATGCGCGTGTATTCATCAAGCTCGGCTTCTTCGTCTGGGGAGAGCCGCTGCTCGTCCTGCAGGAACTGGAGAGTCTCCAGCCGCCTTCTGAAGGCGGCTATTCCGGCCACACTGTTGTGATCGGTGATCGCAATAACGTCGAGCTCGCGCTCCTCGGCCTTGCGCAATATGTCTATGAATCGGACGGACTTGTCAGCGTAACAGAGGGAGGACACCGGGGTGTGGATGTGCATATCCACCTTGGCCCACTCCATCGTGGGCTTCGCTTTTGCTCTCGGCAAGTCAATAATCTCCTGATAATATATAGTCAAGTCGCGCCAGAGCGAACGCCTCTTATTCGACCAATTATATCAGAAAGACGCGAGCATCCTTGACGAATGCTCGCGTTTTAGCTCGTTAGAGGTTGCGTCGGCGCGCCCCTTGCTTGCCCGCGGTCTCCTACCGCGTCCTGCCGTGCATAGGCACTTCCAGAGTTGCGGGTTGGCTCAGTAGCCGCAGATCTACCGCCTTGTTCTGGTCGGGCGTCAGTGCTATAGCAAGCACCTCGTCCATGTTGCGCACCCAGTGGAACTGCAGCTCGCGTCTCACGTTGCGTGGTATCTCCTCGAAATCGTGCGCGTTGTCGTGAGGCGCCACGATCTGCTTGATGCCTGCCTGGTGGGCCGCGAGCACCTTCTCCTTGAAGCCACCGATCGGGAGCACCCTTCCACGCAACGTGATCTCACCTGTCATCGCGACATCGGCGCGTATCGGCCGGCCGGTCAGCGCGCTTATCATTCCGAGTGCCATAGTAATGCCCGCACTCGGGCCATCCTTCGGGATCGCGCCCTCGGGGAGATGAATATGCCAGTCAGTCGTCTCCTGGAAGTTCTCCGCTATGCGTAGGTCCTGGGCCCGTGACCGGGTGTACGAGAGCGCCGCCCTCGCGGACTCCTGCATCACCTCGCCGAGCCGCCCGGTTACCGTGACAGTCCCCTTGCCGGGCAGCGTGGCCACCTCCACTGGCAGGAGCGAGCCGCCTAGCTCCGTCCACGCCATGCCCATCGCAACACCGATCTGGTCGCTGCTGCTCCGCACGTCCTGAACATGGCGGGGCCTTCCCAGGTACTCCTCGAGCATGTGGCTCGTCACGCGAACGCGGCCTGAGTGGCCGGAGACGAGCCTCCGCGCCGACTTGCGGCAGACAGCACCGATCTGTCGCTCCAGGTTGCGGACGCCGGCCTCACGGGTGTGGTAACGGACGATGTTACGCAGCATCCTCTCCGACAACTCCAGGCTGGAGGGGGTGAGCCCGTGCAGGCGTAGTTGGCGCGGCAGCAGGTGGCCGCGGGCGATGCGCACTTTCTCGTCCTCCGTGTAGCCTCCCAGATGCACGACCTCCATTCGATCGAGCAGCGGGCGTGGCACAGTGTCCAGCGTGTTCGCCGTCGCGATGAACAAGACCTTCGAAAGGTCGTATGGAAGCTCCATGTAATGGTCCACGAAGGCCCGGTTCTGCTCAGGGTCGAGCACTTCGAGCATCGCGGCGGCCGGATCACCTCGAAAATCGGAGCTCATCTTGTCCAACTCGTCGAGAAGCATCACGGGGTTGCTCGTCCCAGCCTGCCGCAGCCCGTGGATCAGGCGACCGGGGAGGGCTCCCACATACGTCCGGCGGTGGCCTCGGATCTCCGCCTCGTCACGAACACCGCCCAGGCTGATCCGCACGAAGCTGCGCCCCAGTGAGCGAGCGATGGATTGACCAAGGCTTGTCTTACCGACTCCGGGTGGTCCGACAAGGCAGAGTATGGCGCCCTTCGGCTCCTCTCCCGACCGGGTCGTGAGTTCTCGCACCGCGAGGAACTCCAGGATCCGGTCCTTCACCTTCTCCATGCCGTAGTGGTCATTGTCGAGCACCTCCTCCGCATGACGGAGGTCGTAGTTATCGGCGCTCCTCGTACTCCACGGCAGCGCGAGGATCCAGTCTATGTATGTCCGGATGACTCCGCCCTCGGGCGAGGTGCTCGGGACCCGCTCCAGCCTGCTGATCTCGCGCAATGCACGCTCGGCAACCTCTTCCGGAAGGTTTGTGGCCTCCACCTTCTCGCGCAGTGCCTCGACCTCGCTTCCGCCCTCGCCACTCAACTCGTCGTGGATGACCTTGAGCTGCTCTCGCAGGTAGTACTCACGCTGGCTCTTATCTATCTGCTGACGAACCCGGTTGCGGATTCGGCTGTCGAGATCGGAGATCGCCGCCTCGCCACCGATGCTGATAGCCAGACGCTCCAGTCGGTCGGCCGGGTGTAGTGTCGCGAGGAACGCCTGGCGCTCCTGCCAGTCTGTGAACAGCTGGCTGCCGAGGTAGTCAGCCACCTCACTCGGGCCGGCGCAGCGAGCCAGCTCCTCACGTGCCTCCGTGCCTGAGCGACCCTTGCCTTCCTCTCGCTCCACGTAGAGCTCAACGACGTGGCTCTCCAGTGTCCTCTCCATAGCGGAGTACGTGGAGGGCTCCTCCAGGACGCACACCTCGGCCGTATACCCCGAGGCGGAGAGCTCAACTCGGAGCAGTTCAACTCGCGCGATTCCGATGGCGGCTACGTGCCTCGTTCCTCCCTGCTTGCCGGTATCCAGGATTCGGACGAGCGTGCCGATTCGGTTCAGCCCCTCCGGGCAAGGCTCGTCGTCCTCGCCGTTGAACTGCGTGCTGACAACGAGTGTCCCCGCCATCGCGAGCGCGGAGTCGACCGCTGCAAGCGACCGCCTCCTGCCTATGGTCAACCTGGCTTCCGTTCCCGGCAGGATGACCGTTTTCTTGAGTGTTAGCAGCGGATAGATCGGCATAGCGGCAGTGCTCATCATGGACCTCTACATCTAGGTTGGCTTCTTCGTATACAGGTATTCGGGCATGGCCCAAGTGTATGGAGGCATCGTTAAAAGCACGGGATGATTCACGGCCTGTATGTAAACATCCCGTAATAAGGAGTTCGGAACGATGCGGCGACCCGGGAACGGCTCTGCTGTTGGACACGTACCGGCAGCAGAGAGAGGGGACACGGCCATTCCTCACAATACGGCACCGGCGCGCCGAGAGATAACTGGAAAGCGGGAACTGACGGGGCGTGGGTCACACGCCGGGTCGGGATGCCAGTGGACGAGGGGCTAGGGCAGGGTGGTTTCAAAGTCCGTATTCGTGCCGTCACCGCTCCACTTTGGATGCCGAAACAAGCCTTGGAGAGGCTGTCTTGCTGGCAAATGAGCCTCCAAAGGCACCTGAAATGACCTGTGCAGGAGGTCCACTTCCCACCGACACCGACTTTGAAACCGCCCTGGGGCTAGGGGTTGTTTATCTCGCCACTCCGACCACCGCTCTTGTGCACCAGCCTAACGGCTTCAATGCTCATGGTGTGGTCGATCGCCTTGACCATGTCATAGAGAGTCAGCGCCGCGACGCACACAGCCGTGAGGGCTTCCATCTCGACGCCGGTTTGGGCCGTCGTGCGAGCCGTGGCCTTTATTCGAATCCCCGGCAGCTCGTCGTCGAAGGCGAACTCCACGCCGATCGACGTTAGGGGAAGCGGATGGCAGAGGGGGATCAGATCGCTCGTGCGCTTCGCCGCCATGATCCCCGCTATGCGCGCGGCGCCGAGCACGGAGCCCTTCGGCAGGTCCTCACGCTTCACCCGCTCCAGCGACTCGCGCAGCATCCTCACTTCACCGGCCGCTAGCGCCACGCGTCGCGTCGCAGCTTTCTCGCCGACATCCACCATGCGCGCATCTCCGTCGGCGCCAACGTGAGAAAGCTTATCCATCATGCCTCATCCAATGTCCTGCGGACCGTTTCGAGCACCATCTTTGGAACAGTGCCACAACCGTACGGGACATGCAGGCGCTCCTCCCGCTTGTGTGCACCGTAGCCCCAGACGCCGATGTTCACGACATCGAGATTGAGTTCCCTTATGCGGTCCAGCGGCAAGCTATACATCCCCTCGGTCGGTCGGTCGCTCCAAAGCGGCATGTTACTCCTGACGGCGTCCAGCGCGGAGGAATCTTCGAGCCGCAGGTAGCTCGCATCAGAGACGTATGGGTAGTAGCGTCGCAAGCCCGCGCCATGCTCCTCAGCCACGCAAGCCGCGGCGCGTACGAGCGGGCTCTCGGCGCCGCTCGAGTGCGGGTAGTACGGTGGCGAGAGATACACCACAGCCCCTGGCCCACGCAACCCGGAGAGGTTCCACAGCTCTCTAACCGGGTGCAGAGAGCGCAGTCTCGCGTCCTCGTTTTCCGGGGGATGTGCGTCCTCCGCGGCGGAGAGCCGTTGGCGAACTGCGTCTCTTCCGTGCGCCGCCTCCGCCAGTCTAAGTAGCTCGGAGTACGTCACAACACTTGCCTCATAGGGGCACACAGGCTCGCTCCTGCCCGCGGCTCGCGCCCACTCCCGGTGGCTTTGGAAGACTCGATGTAGAGCTACGCGTAGCGCCTCCTCCACGGTGCCGCGAATGCGGGCAAGGACGTCTGCCGGCTGCGCGGCGTAGGTAAGATAGTTCAGGTACATATATGCCTCGAACGGCACCTGCACGTCGTAGCTGCCCTTCAGGTCGGTTGCCTTCAGACTGACGGGCGGAACGGCCGCCCCATCACCAGTCGCGTCGGCAAGCTCCGCGCGGGTACTCAAAGAGATCAGCATCTCCGCCAACAACAAGTTGGCGTCAACACCACCGTACGGCTCGCCGACGTGCGTCTCCACGCCTCTGATGTACACGCTTGGCAGCAGCTTTCCGACAACGCCGGCATAGACAGGCTTGCTCTCGTCGCCCGGTTCGCGCTCGGTTATGTAATCCGTGTTTATCGCTCCCTGGTACTCCAGGCCATGCTCCTCCCGAAGCGTCAACAGAAGCTCCGTAGCGGCCAGGATACCAGCGCTCTCTACCTCCTCGTCCGGCGTGGAAACAAACAAGACGCTGCCGTTGAGAGCCTCTCCTTGCCGAGCGCGGGCGCAGAGGTACTCGAGCACGGCCAGGTGGGCGGCAATGCCACCCTTCATATCCACGGTTCCACGGCCCCAGAGCCACTCATCAGATTGGAGGTGTTGGAGAGCAAGGTCGCCAAGCCCCGAATCCATCCTTGCTAGCCGGGCACGTAGCTCCTCCGGCTCCGTGGCCACGTCTTGCAGAAGTCCGTAGTCGAGCGTGCTCACGGTGTCGTAGTGAGAGATGAGGACGACCGTGCGCGGCCCCGTTCCATGCAGCAGCGCCCATGGTACGCAGCGCCCCCAGGGGTCGCCGGATATCGGGAAGAGGCCTGTAGTGAGAACTCCTCTGCCAATCTCCTCGAGCATGGAGCAGATGAGCGTCCCAAGCCCTCGCTCGCCGTCAGTGCGCGAGACGCTGGGCCAACGCACCAGACGCTGGGTAAAAGCGAGCGCCGAGGGTACGAAGTCATGTTGTTCCAAGTAGAGACCCCTCTGCATCCGTAAGTCGCCAGACCCACAGGCGCCCCAGCCATGTGAGCGCCAGCCGGTACTAATCCGTTTTCCGCTGTGGTTGGCTCAGGTTGGTTGCGCCACAGGTCCGGACAACTCCGACCTGTCGTTGAATATGATGGAGGCAACCAGTGCGAGACCGCACAGGGTCAAACCGGGCAATTGTAACATAGAGGCAGACCGCTTCCCGCCCATGATATAATCCCGCGCAAGCAGGAAAGAGTGCGCCAATGAGACAGGCCCGCCAGGACCTTCGCCCACGCTCCCTACCCGACCTGCTCGATGCCAGCATGTCGATCTACCGCAACAGCTTCCTCCACTTCGTCGGCATCGCCGCCCTGAGCCAGTTGCCGCTTGGCCTCGTGACAGCAGTGCTCACCGCCGTCTTCTTTAGCGGTCAGGCGCCGACCTTACTGAACTCAATCTCCCAGGTACGTCAGCCGGACCCCGCGGTGATTGCCGCGGCACTGTCAGGGGCGCTGCTCTTCGTGGTGATCTCGTTCGTGGCAACCTCGTTCAGCATCGCGGCACTTCTGCACTCGCTTCATGCCAGGCTGAACGGGAGCAAGCCCGGAGTACTGCAGTCATACGCCGCTGCGTTGCGGCGCGTTCCTTCACTGCTGCTTGCGCGCTTCCTCTACTTACTGGGCACCTCCGGTCTCATCTTTGTTGTTGCACTTCTCTTCGTGTTCGGCATACTCCTGATAGCGGCCGGAGACGGCGGCTCGGCAGCGATTGGGATAATCATGCTTCTCGTGACGGTCATCGGCGGCATCGTGGCCGTCCTCGCCGCGATCTACCTGACGATAAGGTGGCAGTTCCACCCTCAGACCAGCTACCTGGAGGAGCAGGGACCGGTGAGCGCCCTTCGGCGCTCACAGAAGGTGGTACGAGGCAGGTGGTGGTTCACGCTCGGCTTCGTAATCGTGCTCGGCCTCTTCACCTCCGCGCTCTCCGCGACGCCTCAGCTGATCCTGCAGGTGCCGCTTCAACTTGCCACGATCAACCCGGAAGACGCAAATCCGGTTGTCCTGATGCTGGCCAACACAGTGCAGACCATCGTCGCGGTGCTGCTGTTCCCCGTCAACCAGATCATACTCACGCTGCTGTACTACGACTATCGAGTGCGTGGTGAGGCGCTCGACCTGCAGCTTGCAGTGTCGGACCTGCGGGAAACCCCATCCCAGCCTTGAACCCTCGTCTGATAGCGTTCCTGGCTTTTGCACTCGCGCTCTTCTGTGCGCCACCGGCTGAAGCCATCAGCCTTGATGAGTACCGGGAGGGCTTAGTCGAGCTGGAGGCGGCGCTACGGGAGGCGAAGGAGTCGCGAGGCGCGGACAGGCAGCGGGCGATCGAGAAGGCGTTGGGAACTGTATCCCGCATCGAGAAGTTAGGAGCGGTTGAGACGCTGTTCGGGCAGGTCGAGCCGTATCTCGGAGACGTGCGGCGCGCCCTGGACGAGAGGCCGCCCAACGTAACGCTCGCCGAGCGGCAGCTAACGTCGCTGCTTGCCCAACTAAATCAAGCGCCTCCAACGGTGCCTTACCCCAACGCGGATCGAGCGCTGCAGGACGTGCTGGACGACCCGCGATTCTCACCGACTGCTCCACCAACACTGCTGCAACGGGCATGGAACCGCATCGTTGAGTGGTTCCGCCGCATCTTTGGAGGGGTCGACCTGGGAGGTGCGGCGGACGGAGGGCTGACGGTCACTAAGGTGCTCATCGTGGTGGCTTGTCTGGCCCTACTTGGTGGTTCCGCCTACCTGCTGTTGCGTGCTGGACGCGAGAGGCTGGCTCACGGCGGCTTCGGACAGGCCGGCGACCCATTGCCCGAGATTACCGATTCCGCATCTATGCTGGCGGCAGCTCGAGAGCACGCCCAAGCAGGAGACTACCGGGCCGCCGTTCGAGCCAACTTCGTCGCCCTGCTGCTAGCCCTCAGCGAGCAAGGAAGGCTTCGCTACGACCGCTCCCTCACGAATCGCGAGCATCTCTCCCGCATAGGTCGGGACACGCCACTCGCTGGTTCTCTCCGACCCGTTGTCCGCACCTTCGACGATGTCTGGTACGGGAACGAGCGTGTCGGTGCGGCGGAGTACGAGCGGTACCAGCAGCAAACGGACGCAATCCGGGCAGGCACATCGTGAAGGGTCGCGGTCGCTGGCTCCTGGTGCTGCTTGGGATGATAGTGCTTCTCCTCATTGGCGCGATCACAGCCGCGACGACGCAGGAGAGCGATCCACTGATCACCGCACCCCTCGACGCACACTCGCCGCGACCGACTGGGGCGCTCGCACTCTTCCTGTGGACGCAGCGACTTGGTCGCGGGGTCGAGTACCTCGAGTACGAGCGCTTCGAGTTGGGCACCGAGGACTCCCTCTTCGTCTCGCTCCAGCCGTTCACTCCGTACAGCAAGGCAGAGATCGAGACTCTGCTCGGCTGGCTCAGAGGTGGAGGTACGCTGCTCCTCGCGACGGATATGGACTCCGCGCTCCTCGACGAGCTGGGCATCCCGCTCGAGAACCACCGTCCGTACACTTCAGCTCGGTTGGCGCAACCTCTGCAGCTTCAACCGCCCGTCAGAACCGTCACGGCTCCATCAGGCGGTGCGCTGAAACCTGCCGAGGGCGTTACCGTGCTCGTCTCCAGTGGCGCTAACGAAGGGCCAGTTCTGGTCAGGCGAGATGTGGGAAGAGGCACGGCATGGGTGCTGGCGATGCCGAGGTCGCTGTCGAATGAGCAGATCGCCGAAGCGGACAACTCAGAGCTGTATGTGAACGTGTTGAGCCGATCGAGACCAGGAGGGGTAGTCTTCGATGAGTACCACCATGGCAAGCCGGGCGCTGTCTCGTTGCGTGAACTGATTTACACGACGCCGTGGGGTTGCGCGCTGATGTACACAGCCGCCCTGCTGCTGCTCTACACCGCACTCAGGGGCAAGCGACTCGGGCGCCCATTGCGGCCCGATACCTCCCGTAACCGTAACGCCGGAGAGTACGTCCGAAGCCTCGCTTCGTTGCTCCGGAGCGCGGACCGAAGGGAGTACATCACAGAGCACTACACCAACTCGTGGAGGCGCAGCATCCAGCAAGCAGCCGGTCTGCCTTCCGAGACGGCGCTAGGGGACCTCGCCCGGGCCGCGGAGGAGAACACCGGAGTCCCGGCAACACCGATTACCGAGGCAATGAAGGCGCTGGAAACGAGGGAGCCGGATCGAAAGCGAGTCCTGGCGCTCGTGAGAGCCGCTGAGCAACAACGGAAGAAGATGAAGCGGAGGAACAGGTGAGAACGCAGGAGATTTATGAGCGCCTCGGAGCCGAGTGGCGAAAGGTGCTTGTAGGGCAGGAGCAGGCGCTCGAGCTGCTGTACATCGCGCTGCTCGTTGGGGGGCACGTGCTCCTCGAGGGCGTTCCCGGTACAGCCAAGACGCTGATGGCCAGGACACTCGCCTGCGTCACGCAGGGCACGTTCAAGCGCGTGCAGTTCACGCCGGACCTGATGCCCTCCGACATAGTAGGCACGACCGTCTTCGACATGGCGAGCGGGAGGTTTCACCTTCGCCAGGGCCCTGCGTTCACCAATGTGCTACTCGCGGACGAGATCAACCGGGCACCGGCGAAGACGCAGTCGGCGCTGCTCGAGGCGATGGAGGAGAGGCAGATAACGATCGAGGGGACGTCCCACCCTCTACCTCGTCTCTTTATCACCCTGGCTACACAGAACCCTGTCGAGTACGAGGGCACGTATCCCCTGCCGGAGGCTCAGCTAGACCGCTTCCTGTTCAGGGCAAGCATCCTCTACATGCCCCGAGAGCAGGAAGAGGAGCTGCTGATGCGATATCACCGGGGCTTCGACGCGCGAGACCTGGAAGCAGCGGGGTTGGTTCCCGTGGTGGACGAGAGCGTACTTATCGAGTGCGCCCGCGAGGTGGCGGGTGTCACTCTGGAGCAGCCCATAGCGACCTACATCACCTCCATCGCGAACGTGTCCCGGCGCTCCCCCGACCTGGCACTCGGCATGAGCCCCCGAGCTTCTGTCGCGCTCCTCCTTGCGGCCCGCGCGGCTGCCGCGGTTGACGGACGCCCGTACGTTGTCCCGGACGACGTCAAGCGCATGGCGCCCCCGGTGCTCACTCACCGGCTGATCATCCGACCCGAGGCTCAGATAGAGGGGCTTACCAGCGAGGAAGCCGTGCGGCGGCTTCTGGCGACGGTGGAAGTGCCGCGCTGATACCCTTCGTGCCCCCTCCAAGGCTGCTGTGGCTCGCGCTCGTCCCTGCCCTCATCCTGCTCGCCGCCTCGTTCGTAGGCGCACTCGTCTGGCTCGCGCTGCTCGCCCTGCTATTGCTCGCTGTTGTCCTCATACTGGATATCCGGCTCTCCGTTCGCCCGCGACAAATCCACCTGAGCCGCTCGCACGAGCCGCTTCTCTCCATAGGAGTGGCGAACGTGGTTACCGTCGCGGTGGAGAACAGGAGCCATCAACGCCTCTCCTTCGTGTTGAGGGACGAGGCGCCCGACGCCTTCAACACCTCTCCGCTCACACAGTCGGGAAGCGTATCACCACTCAGTCGAGCCGTGCTGGAGTACACGGTGGTGCCGTTCCGCCGCGGGGCATACACCTTCGGCGCTATCAACCTGCGCTACACGAGCGCTCTCGGCCTCTTCGAGCGGCAGATACGTTACCCGACGAACGATACCGTGCCTGTATACCCGGACATCCTCGAGCTTCGTAAGCACACGCTGACCGCGCGAGGGACGGAGGAGGAGACGTACAACAGGATGCGAGTGCGCGGCGGAACGGATTTCGAGCGACTGCGGGAGTACACCCCTGATGATGAATTTCGGTACATAGACTGGAAGGCAACCGCGCGCACGTACAAGCCGATCGCGCGGCAGTACCAGACCGAGCGAAACCAGAACATCCTGCTCGTCTACGACCTCGGGAGACAGATGACCAGCCCGTACGGCGACTTGCTGAAGGCAGACTACGCTATCAGCAGTGGGGTCGTGCTCTCCTACGTCGGCGCCCAGCGTGGTGAGAAGATCGGGTTGTTGACCTTTGCGGACGCCATCCGTGCCTACCTGCCCCCTCGGGCAGGCATGCCTCAGTTCAAGCGAGTCCTTGACGAGCTGTACAAGGCGCAGCCGGAGCTCGTCGAGCCGGACTACGAGGCAGCGCTGGCGTACGCTGCACTCCGCTCCTCCCGGCGCTCTCTCGTCGTCGTCTTCACAGACGTTGCCGACAACACGTCAGCGCGGAGTCTGCTGAGAAGTGTCGCGCTCCTTCAGCCCAAGCACCTGCCAGTGGTCGTGCTCCTGATGGACCCCACGCTCCGCCAGTACGCCGACCAGGAGCCTGAGGATGAGGATGGACTGTATCGCACCGCCGTGGCACAGAGGCTCCTACAGGAGCGGGCCACTCTCGCTCGCTTGCTCGAGACAAGAGGGGTCGTCGTGATAGACGTGCCCGCGCCCAGCCTCTCCGTCGCCTTGGTAGACAGCTACCTGCGCATCAAGGCTCGCGCTGCTCTTTAGCCGTCACTGCCGACCTGATGCACGCCCTACTTCAACTATCTCTTTACTATGCCTACTCGGAGATGACCGGTTGATTCATGCGCACGGAAGAGGCGCGGCTTCCTCGAGACCTATCAGTATGGGCATGCGCCCTACCCGCGAGCAGAAGGTAGGCGTACAGCGCCACGCACGTCAGGACGCCGAACACGAACTTGAACGGCGCAGGCAGCAACGATGGTGAGACGATGCCCTCGATCAGGCCCGCGACAACCAGTAGCGCGGCACCGCCCAGCAACAGGCGCACAGCCTCCTGCGCCGCCGCGACAAGCGCGTCCGTCCGGCTTGAGAGGCCAGGAAGCAGGACCGCCCGGGCAAGTCCAAGCCCAGCGCCGCCCGCAATGAAGATCACGGATAACTCTATCCAGCCGTGGGGACTCACGAAGCTCCACAACTCCAGCGCTGCTCCCTCTTTCTGAGCAAGGGCCGCGACGCTTCCCAGCATCAGGCCGTTCATGCTGAGTACCAGCAGGGTAGGCAGTCCAACGAGGATGCCTCCGCCGAAGGCGAGGATGGCCACGCGGATGTTGTTGGTCATGATCGTGGTGGCCGCAATCGAGCTCTCGGCAGCAGAGATATCGGCCCAGCGGCCGCTCTTCCGGACCTGCTCGAGGCGATCCTCCAGGCCCGGCGGCGCCAGCACGGCAGCGGCGGTCCCGACGCGCACGCTGAGGCCATAGGCAAGCACTGCCGGAAGGATGAACGCTAGGAAGCTTATGAGAACGAGCCGCCCCGAGCGCCGGAACGCCTGCGGGAAGTCCCGCATAAAGAAGTGCAGTACACCATGGACCCGGTCATCCCGTCTGGCGTACACGTAGGGGTGGGCCTGCCCGACGAGTGAGTTGAGGTACGCGGTTACCGGTGCGTGGGGAAAATCACGCCGCGACAGCGCCAGGTCCGAGGCAGTCTCCCTGTACAACCGGCCGAATTCCTCGATCTCCGTGGTGCTCAGCCTTCGCAGCTCACCACGCCGAATTCTCCCAAGGAGCAGGTCGAGCCTATCCCACCTGGCTTTACGAGCAGCAATGAAAGAATCTATCATTGGTCCACCTGAGGTCTGAAGCGCTGAGAAGGGATCCCCTTTTGGACGAGACATACAGGCTGGGCACGCCGGAGAACGTTGAGCTGACCTACATACCGGCTGGACTCGGCTCACGCTTCCTCGCCACCCTTATAGACTCTATCATAATCGCCCTACTGGCCTTGGTCCTGTCCATCGGCGGCTTGGTCCTCGCTGGACTGACCGGCAATTTCGAGGATGCTGCGGGCCTGCTTATCCTCGCGCTCGTAGTCCTCGGTGTCTTCGCGATCTTCTTCGGTTACCACATCCTCTTCGAGAACATCTGGAACGGTCAGACGCCGGGGAAGCGCGCCATAGGACTCCGAGTAATGCGAGACGACGGCCTGCCGCTTAGCTTCTCGGCAAGCGTCATACGCAACCTGATACGCTTCGTCGACTTTCTGCCGGGCACGTATGCATTCGGTGTGGTCGCCATGTTCCTGAACAGGCGGTGGAAGCGCCTCGGCGACATGGCGGCAGGCACGATCGTCGTGAGAGAGCGAGAGGCAGAAGCACCCGTCCAGTTGCGGCTGACTGTTGCGCCGGAGGTCGCGGCCGCCGCCCCGCCGGACCATCGCTACCTGTCGGAACGTGACTATGAGGTCGCCCGTGAGTATCTGCTCCGCTATCCGGACCTAAACTGGGAGGCAGCCCAGGGCATCGGGAATGAGCTCGCCGCACACATCGAGACTCGCACGGGTATTCCCAGGGGTGGGACCGATCCCTACAAGTATCTGGCCTCCGTGCTGGCCCTACAGAGCAAGCCCTCCCCCCCCCCGCCACCCAGCAGACCTGATGCGCTCGATGAGCGCGGAGCTGGACCGTCCGGGATTTAGTGGCATCAGCCGCACCTCGCCGCCGTACGCCACCACGACAGTCGCCTCCGGCAGGCGGCCCGGGTCGAGCGAGTAGTCCGCGCCCTTGAAGTACACGTCGGGCCTGAGCAGTCCCACCAGTCGCTCGGCCGTACGCTCCCGGAACAGGACAACGTAGTCAACCGCCGAGAGCGCGGCGACGACCTCCGCACGCTCCTCCTCCGGCACGAGCGGTCGCTCGGGCCCCTTGAGCTCACGAACCGACTCGTCACCATTCACGCCCACAATCAGGGTGTCGACCTGGTCCCTTGCCTCCCGCAGGTAGCGCACGTGACCGACGTGCAGCAGGTCGAAGCAGCCGTTGGTGAACCCCACGGTCTTGCCCGCCGCACGCAAATCCTCCAGCTCGTCGATCAGCGCGTCCTCGGAAAGCACCTTCCCGCTCACTGAGAGCCGACCCGCATAGCATCATGCGGTTCGAGGACCGCAAGGAGTTCCTCTGCCCGAGGGTAGGCATTGCCCACGTGCTGCACGACGAGCGCCGCTGCTTGGTTCGCCACGTGAGCCGCGATATTCAGCTTCGCGCCCGCCGCGAGGGCTAGCGTGAGGACCGCGATAACCGTGTCTCCCGCGCCTACGGCGTCCACTACCGGCACCGGCACACCCGGAACATGGCCGTAGCCCTCGGTTCGCGAGTAGTACGAGATACCGTCTCCGCCACGAGTGACCACAAGCTGTTCGCATCCTACCGAGCCGGCAAGCTCACGCAGTCCCTGCTCGAAGTCCTCCTCGTGGACCAGCCGGCGCCTCAGCACCGCCTCCATCTCAGCCTGGTTGCATCGAACGCAGCCGTAGCCCGAGAACCTGTAGAGGTCGCCCTGGGAGTCGACAGTCGTCAGCTTGCCGTTCTGTCCCGCCAGCTCCCGTACCCGCTCGATCAGCAGCGGCCCGACGACTCCACGCTTGTAATCTGAGAGCAAGACGGCGTCAGCGTCACTCATCAGTTCCCCCACGGAATTAGAGAGCTGCTGCTCCTGAGCGCGAGAGAGAGGTAAGCTGTCGGTCCGGTCTATCCTCGCGAGCTGCTGCGGGAGGAAGAGGTGCCCCTGAGCCAGGATCCGGGTCTTCTCAGTGGTACGGCGTCCTGGATCGGTGACAAGGTGATTGGTGCAAGTTCCCCTGTGCTCGAGCAGGTCCCGTAGATCTCCCGCTGCCTCGTCGGCGCCCGTTACACCCACCAGGTGCGTGGTACATCCCAGAAAAGCCAGGTTGAGAGCAGGGTTGGACGCTTCGCCGGGGAGGTAGTATTCGTCCTTCCAGTCGAGCACCGCTATGGGTGCCTCGCGGGAGAGTCGGGTCGGGCTGCCCAGCACGTAGCGGTCCAGGCATACGTCTCCAACGACGACGACGGAAAGCTGGCGGAAGCGCGCTAGCAACTCACGATAGGAGGGCAAAGGCACCATCAGCCCTGGCGCGCGGTGGACAGATACAGCGCAATCGCGGCCATCAGAGTGTGAAACACTACGCGGGAGGTCATTCCGGTTTCCAGTGTAGCGCTGATGAATGCCGCGAGCAGGAAGGTAGCTATGACCATACCAGCACCGACGACTCGCAGTTCCGGCCCCCTCTTGCGGCCGGACGCCATGTTCACCAGGTCTCCACCGGCGAAACCGAGGAGGAGCGCGAGCCAGAACGCGTACTCCGGGAAGAGCCCCCAAAGCGGTGCTATGACGATCGCGGCCCCTGCACCAGCCAGGGCTGCACGGGCGACGTGGGGCGTGGACGGCGCGTTGATACCAGACCGTCGCTCCACAGCGCACTCGCGGCACCGGATGCCGACGGGCGTGTACACCATGCAGCGCACGCACACTGGCTTCTCGCACCGGGAGCAACGCAGGTTGGTGACAGTGTCCGGGTGCCTGGCGCACCTGATCTCGTCCGTCGTCATGCTCATGTAGTTCCTGTCCCGTCCGCTGCCTGAGCTCGAGTTTCCCTGACACCACTGGGAGGGCTCCCGCCCACGTTAGAGGCGTATGGAGCAACTCCGGGGCGCTCGTAGGAGATGGCCCGCGTGGCAGTGCTCTTGTTCATTATATGCCTACGATCGCCGCAGGCGCACTACCGCTCCGCTGGCTCCGGACCGCAGTTGACAAGCTTAGTGATCAGGTCCTGGATCTCCGTAAGCTCAAACGGCTTGAGAAGCACGGCATCAGCTCCGAGATCCCTCTCTTGCTCGCCTACATTAGGGCGACCGGTGACGACGAGTACGGGGATGGTGGAGGTGTGAGGGTCGCTCTTCAGCTGCCTCAGGATCTGAGTGCCATCCTCATTGGGCAGGCCAAGGTCCAACGTGATGAGCGCTGGGTGGATTCGCTTACTCATCATGAGGGCAGTCGCACCATCTTCTACCGGCAAGACTCGGTAGCCTTCATCCTCGAGTATGAGGGTGAGGACGTCTCGTATCTCATCACTGTCGTCAACGACTATGACTGTGCGCGGCTCATCGAACATCGATTCTGGCGCCCTCCTGGCACGGAGACTGCAAGCAAATCCGCCCGCGACCTGCCATATACATAATAGTACAATACGATGCACGCCGTACAACTGGGCTTCCGTGGCGAGCATCAGAGAGGGGACTACCCATGCCTCTATCGTCCAGTGTGGGTACCGCCGTGCCCAGGACAGGATCCACTACGTATGGCGCGATCGAGGTGCTCGACCTGCCGACGGGAGGTCTGGAGACCGTGCCTGTGTCGATCGTGCAAGGTATGCGCGACGGACCGTGTGTATGGCTAGTCGCGAATATCCACGGCAGCGAGATCACCGGCACCGCGGTTCTTCACTCGGTGCTCGGGCAGCTCGACCCCAGGCAGCTGCGCGGAACAGTCGTCGTCGTGCCCACGCTCAACCCGGCGGCCCTGCGCACCAGCAGTCGCACCGCGTATTACGATCAGCGGGACCCCAACCGCTCCTTTCCCGGTGCGCGCAAAGAGACCGGAGAAGAGTACTATCCGTCGGTGTACGAGCAGGTAGCGGCGACCGTCTTCCGGTACATTCGCGAGTCGGCGGATTACCTGATAGATATGCACAACGCACAGTTGCGATCTGTCCCGTATACCATCCGCGACCGCGCGCTCTACCGCTCGGAGGCGCAGCGGGGAGAGGCTGAAAAACTAGCGCAACGCCTTGCCGGAATGATTGACGCCTTCGGCGTGTTGGTAATAAATGAGGACCTGCCCAGGGCGTATGTCTCAAAAGAGTTGCACCGGTCCACAGCCGGGGCCGCGCTGAACGAGGCGCGCATACCCGCATTCACGGCTGAGCTGGGCGCGAGCCGCTTCGTGGACGAGCGAGGCTACGACTCGGGTGTGAGCGGGACGCTTTCCGTCCTCCGTTGGGCGGGGCTGCTCGAGGACGGCGGTCAGATATTGAAAGCGCCGGAGATACCGTACCCGGTACGCTCGATCGATCATCCCCGCGCACCGAGGAGCGGCATCGTCCGCTACGTCGCGGAGCCGGGTCAGCGTGTGAGGCCGGGAGACGCTATCGCCACCCTCCACGATGTGTGGGGACGGCCGATCGGCGACGGCGTGGTGCGTAGCGAGCGCGAAGGCTGGCTGACGGGCCTGTCCACCGGCTCGCTGGTGTATCCGCACTCCTCACTCGCAACACTGGCCGTGCGCGATGACGAGCCGCTCGTCGCGCCGTGGCCGGAGGGATAGCCGACCTACCCAAATGGGGAGTGTCAGCAAATTTGACTGTCATAATTAGGTTTTCTATAATGAATTACGATGGGGGAGGGGCTACCGATCGGTGCTCCTCCCCCTTTCGTCAGGGAAAGGGAAACTAGATTTGGCACTCAACAGGTTCACAGAACAGGCGCAGCAGGCGTTCCAGCACGCTCACGAGGTGATGCTGCGCTTGAATCACTCATACCTTGATACAGAGCACATACTCGCCGGGCTCCTGGAGCAACCGGAGAGCACGGCCCGCGAAGTGCTCGACAAGCTGGAAGTGGACACGGACGCCCTAAGGCGCTCCCTGCAGGTTGCCCTCGAGCAGACACAGGCCACCGGTCCGGTCAGGAGCAACCAGATGTCGGTATACACAACAGCCCGCATACGGCAGCTCGGCTCGAGTGCCGCCGCCGAGGCGGATCGCAACGGTGACGAGTACATCAGCACCGAGCACATCCTGGTGGCGATGGCAAAAGAGACCAGTGGTCAGGCTGCGAGGCTGCTACACGCCGCGGGGGTCACCGGCGATCGAGCGGCGTGGGCGCTCCAGCAAGTACGTGGTGAGGAGAAGATTACGGACCCGAACACCGGACCGAAGGGCAACGCCCTGGAAAAGTACGCTGTAGATCTCACGGAGCTAGCGGAGCGCGGCCAGCTTGACCCGGTCATCGGGCGGCAGACCGAGATCCGTCGCGTTATGCAGGTGCTCGCCCGCCGCACAAAGAACAACCCTGTGCTCATCGGGGAGCCGGGCGTCGGCAAGACAGCAATAGTCGAGGGGTTGGCAAGTGCCATCTACCGCGACGAGGTTCCAGAGCCGCTGCGAGGCAAGCGAGTTATGGCGCTAGACCTCGGCTCGATGCTGGCGGGCTCGAAGTTCCGTGGCGAGTTTGAGGAGCGTCTCAAGGCAATCGTGTCGGAGATACGAGAGAGCCGGGGCAGCGTCATCCTGTTCATAGACGAGTTGCACACGATCGTCGGAGCAGGCGCCGCGGAGGGCGCTATGGACGCCTCCAATATGCTCAAGCCCGCACTTGCTCGAGGCGAGCTACAAGCCATAGGCGCGACCACACTCGACGAATACCGGAAGCACATCGAGAAGGACGCCGCGCTGGAGCGAAGGTTCGCACCGGTCTACGTGGCTGAGCCCTCCACCGACGAGGCACTACAGATTCTGCACGGCCTGCGAGAGCGCTACGAGAAGCACCACGACCTGCAGATCCTCGACGAGGCGCTGGAGTCGGCGGTGGCGCTCTCCGACCGCTACCTGAAGGAGCGGCAGCTACCGGACAAGGCTATAGACCTGATGGACGAGGCTGCCAGCAAGGTACGAATAGACAAGTTCGATCTGCCGGAAGATCTGAAGGCTACGACCCGCCGGATGGAGGCGTTGAACGCACAGATCGATGAGGCGGTGTCGGCGCAGGACTACGAGCAGGCCGCAAGGACAAAGGCGGAGCTGATTGCCTTGCAGTCGCAGTACGACCGCGGCTACGAGGAGTGGCGTGCGGAGAATCCGGTGAGCGAGAACGTCGGCGCGCGCGACGTCGCCGAGGTAGTCTCGCAGTGGACCGGTATCCCCGTCCGTAGCATGGTCCAGGAGGAGACCGCCAAGCTGGCAGAGATGGAGACAGAGTTGCACAAGCGGGTTATCGGCCAGGAGCGCGCCATCGAGGCGGTGTCCGACGCCATCCGCAGGTCGCGGCTCGGCCTCTCGGATCCGAGGCGGCCCATCGGCTCCTTCATCTTTTTGGGTCCCACGGGCGTCGGCAAGACGGAGCTAGCCCGGGCGCTGGCGGACTTCATGTTCGAGGATCGCGACGCGATGGTGCGCGTCGACATGAGCGAGTACGGCGAGCGGCACACCGTCTCCCGACTGATAGGCTCGCCTCCCGGCTACGTCGGCCACGACGAGGGCGGTCAGCTCACCGAGGCGGTACGCAGGCGGCCATACCAGGTGATCCTCTTCGATGAGATCGAGAAGGCGCACCCGGAAGTGTTCAACGTGATGCTGCAGATCCTCGAGGACGGAAGGCTCACAGACGGGCAGGGCAGGACGGTGGACTTCAAGAACACGGTCCTGATCATGACGAGCAACGTCGGCACGGGCTGGATAAGGCAATACCAGCCACTAGGCTTCGGCCGGGCGGTGGACCAGCGAGCGGAGGAGCGCAAGCTGGAGGACACCCTGCAGCAGGCGCTGCGCGACACATTCAGGCCAGAGTTCCTGAACAGGATAGATGAGATAATCATCTTCCACAGCCTGTCGCACGAGCAGATCCTGCAGATCGTGGACCTGATGCTCGCGGACCTCACCGGGCGGCTACACGAGCGGGGCCTATCGGTGCAGCTAACGCCCGCCGCTAAGGAGTGGCTCCTGTCGGAGGGTTATGACCCGGCGTATGGGGCCAGGCCGCTGCGCAGGGCGATACAGCGTCACGTCGAGAACACGCTCTCAAAGAGACTGCTGAAAGGCGAGTTTACCGAAGGCGACACCATAGTGGTGGACACCGCCGAGGACGGACTCACGTTCACAGCGCTGCGAGAGGCGGAAGTCCCAGTCGTTATCGAGTAGCTCAAGCGAAATCTCCACGGCAGGGGAGGTCCGGACGTCGGACCTCCCCTGCAACCGCTTAACGCTCGTCTGTACGAGCCGTCGCGCGATGTCGGAGCGTGTCCCGGAATCCGCCCATCCTTTGGTTTCCACCATGCGGACATCGGCAGTGGATATGGCCACCACTGGCCCCGCTGGCGCAGCCCGCGCATGGCCGGTACACTACCTCCGTGCCAGCGAATAGTCAGCGAGGGAGCCAGCCCTGAGCAGGATCAGGACAGTCAACGCCACGCGCTACGTCACGCCCCTACGAGAGGGTGGTTCGCTGCCCGCGATAGTCGAAGCGGATGACGACGGGACGTACGTTCTCAAGTTCCGGGGCGCAGGTCAGGGGCCGAAGGCGCTCATAGCTGAGTTGGTCGCGGGCGAGTTGGGAAGGGCAATCGGTCTGCCCGTGCCCGAGATCGTGTTCGTGGAGCTGGACGCCGCGCTGGGCCGCTCAGAGCCGGACCCCGAGATCCAGTCGCTGATCCGAGCCAGCGAAGGACTCAACCTCGCGCTCGACTACCTCCCCGGTTCACTCACCTACGATGCCCTTCTTCCTCCGCCAGATAAGGCACTGGCATCCGCAGTTGTCTGGTTCGACGCGTACGTCACTAACGTCGACCGTACCGCGCGCAACACGAACTTGCTTGTGTGGCACAAAGGTCTGTGGCTGATAGACCACGGGGCGGCGCTGTATTTCCACCACGCATGGGGGGACTACATAGCCCGTAGCCGCAGCCGGTTCCCGCAGATAAGGGAGCACGTCCTGCTGCCGTTGGCCGCCGATATCGAGCGTGCGGATATAGAGGTTAGGGACCGCCTCGCTCCCGATCTCATATCGGAGATTATCGCGCTCATCCCGGACGGCTGGCTGGACACAGATACTCAGTTTGCGGACCCTATGGAAGCACGTCAGGCTTACGTCTCCTACCTCGTCAGCCGCCTGGATTCCTCGAACGCGTTCGTGAAGGAGATACTGGATGCCCGCGCGCAGCTCGTATGACTATGCGGTGCTCCGAGTCGTGCCGCGCGTGGAGCGTGGCGAGTTCATAAACGTTGGGGTGCTCGTGTACTGTGCTGAGCGCGGCTTTCTCGGCGCGCGGGTAGAGCTCGACGAGCGCCGCCTGGCTGCGCTTGCGCCCGACCTGGATCCAGCACCGATCCGCCGGTACCTGGATGCCCTCGTCAGGGTAACTGAGGGCGACGGTCCACTCAGAGGTCTGGCGCCAGCAAAGCGCTTCGACTGGCTGGTCAGCCCGCGCAGCACGGTAGTTCAGACTTCCTCCGTCCACTGCGGCCTGTGCGCCGACCCGGAGGAGGCACTGGAGCACTTAATGGACGCGCTTGTTCGGCAACGAACCGCTTGATTTGTCAAAGCGCGTCTGGAAGATTTGCTGCGAAGCTCAACTGGCCGCCATGCCGAGCGATTGGTGCGTGCCGCGCTATGGCGTATGACCGAGCCTCGGTACCCGCACGCCCCTCCAAGACGAGAGGTAGCAGACATCGTACATCGGACACCAAACCTGGCGGCGGTCTCCGGCGTCGCCGTAGTCCTCGGGAGCTAGTTGCCTTGGGCTTGCTGCCTAGTGAGATAAGCTACTCAAGCACGGTAAAGTGCTCGCGGCGGCTTCGAGACTGGCGGAGTGCAGGAGCCTGATAACATCTGCGGAGGGCGCTGCCGACCTGCTGGGAGGAACTGGTGAAGAACACTCGTCGTGGGTGCGGGGACATCGAGCGGGCGTGCCCGCCAAAACGGGTGCCGCGGTCACAGACAGTTCAACCGGTCGTAGGCAGCGCGGCTCCGTGCGTCACGGTTCAACTGCGAGGGTGATCCCCTTCCTGGACTCCAGCGCGGACACGGACTGCAGTAGGACTGATCGTCTGGATAAGGAGGTCAACTATGGAGACGAACGAGCAGGACGCCACCCACGTCCCTCCGGACGGAGGCAAGAAGCTTTGGGTGACGGACGAGCTGATCACATTCAAGGTGTCCGGCGAAGACACGGGTGGAGCGTATTCGCTTACCGACTCGACGGTGCCACCGCAAGGTGGTCCGCCGCCTCACATCCACCACCGGGAGGATGAGGCGTTCTGGGTGCTGGAGGGGGAGCTAGAGATCCTGGTGGGCGAGAACAGCTTCAGGGCACGCGCTGGATCCTTCGTCCATCTGCCCAAGGGCATCCTCCACTCCTACCAGAACGTAGGCCCCGGTCCCGCGAGATTCCTGACGTTGATGGTCCCGGCTGGCTTGGAGAAGTTCTTCGAGGAAGTTGGCAAGCCGGGCGCGGATCTGTCCTCGCCGCCACCGTTCGAAGAAGAGGACACCGAAAGACTCCTGGCGGTCGCACCCAAGTACGGTGTGGAGATACTACCGCATCCTGAGCCATAGGCCAATACACCAGGACCGAATGTACGGTGCCTGTTTTCCAACACACTGCTTATCCGATATCGACTCGGACGAGCCATAACGATTTTCCAACTTCGTTGCCGCAATCCCCCACGGCAATAGCCGCTCCGGCCCGAGTACGAGACTCCTGGCGGCTCGTTGCGCCGCAGGTAAACGACCGGGTCTGACCCTCCGACATCGCTGCGTCGCTGGGCCGGAGCAGAGTGCGCCGATCAAGAGGCAGGTGGCGCTCGAGCCATGTGCGGACCTGTGGTTTAGCGTCACGTTGCTGCTTTACCGAATTGCACGCCGCCTATCGCGAGACAATGCGTTCCGATTGGCACAGGGTGACCTGATCTCCCGAGTGGCCGAAGCTGCCGTCCCGCTACCTCCAGACGCTGCCAGTGAAGGTGCGCGTGTGTACTGCCAAAGTGTCGCCCCAGACAGTAT
>JADDPT010000049.1 GCA_016781735.1 Rubrobacter sp. | reverse complement strand
CGTAAAAAAAAGAAAAAAAAAGCCCAGGCAGTTACCGCGAATGCCAGCACGAATAGCAGAGCTATCAAAGCCATCTGCCACAGGTCAATTGCAGGGGGACCAGCAACTGCATCCATCCAATACTGCTCCCTAAAGGGGCACCAGAGCATAGCCTAGCGAGCGTTAAGGCGCCGCGTGAGTTGCTCCGATATTCCCTCAACCGGCGACCGTAAGCTCGGCGAGTACGGGGTAGTGGTCACTGGGATACAGGGGCGGTTGCCCATCCCGAACTATCACGCATGACTCCGCCTCCAGATTCCTCGCCATAACGTAGTCTATGCGCAGTGGTCCCGGCCCTATGCGTATCTTCCAGAACTCGTCGCCTCGGAAACCGTGGAATGTGTCGGCGTTCTCGGTGTCCTCATTGCCCGTAGCAAGATACGTGTCCGTGAAGCCCGCCTCTACGAACGTGCAATACGCAGGCGTGCCGGGGGTGCAGTTGAAGTCACCGGTGACGACAACAGGCTGCCCTTGCGGGCTGATCTCCTCCAGCTTTCGCACGATGAGCGCGCTGCCCTGTACCCGTGCCTCCTCGCTTCTGTGGTCCAGGTGCGTGTTGAGGTGCAGGAACTCCGCCCCTGTAACCATGCATCGGAGCTGAACCCAGTTCGCGCACCTGATACAGTCCGTGTTCCACGAACGCGAGTACCTGTCCGGAGTGGTACTGAGCCAGAACCCGCCGGAGTCGATGAGCTCGAAGCGTGACGGCTTCCAGAAGATTGCCTGGTACTCGTAGGGCTCCGCATTCCCGCTGTGGATGCCGACGGAGTATTGATATTCCGACAACTCTTGCCTGTATACCGCCAGGTTCGGCTGCTGAAACTCCTGGAACCCTATCACGTCCGGATCGTACCGCTTGATCGTATCGACATTAAGCCGGGCGCGATTCGGCCATACGTTCTTACCGTCGTTGTGGATGGCACCCCGTATGTTGAAGGTCATCAGCCTGATGCTACACTGCAACTCGTGCTCCCCATTCGATCTGCGTCACCTTGTAGCCACTACACTTGCTTCCCGCAAAGTCCCCGCCACAGGCGCCGAGTTGGCTAATAGGTCTCAGGTGAGCAGCCGCCGATAGTTGTCTCGTGCGTCGACAACTGAAGTGGAGTTTTGAGAGTGGTGATCGGGTACGCGCCCAGGTGCACGGCGGGAGTCCCTATCAGCGACTTAACACTAAGGGACAAAGAGTTGCAGCCACCCTCCCAATGCTCTGTTTCAGCAACCAGCGCTGCACGGAGCGGCGGTGTAGCTAGGAGGCTGCGTCCGCGGGGGGCGTCTCGGGGTGCTGCGCGAGGTAGGCGTGCTCCTTGAGAATGCACCGGTCCATCACGACCGTCAGACCCGCGCGCCGCGCCCGCTCCGCCGCGAACTCATCTACCACGCCTTCCTGTAGCCACACGGCCTTCGCCTTCTTCGCGATAGCCTGCTCCACGACCTCCGCTACGTCCTCCGAGCGCCGAAACACGTCTACCACGTCAACGGGGAAGGGGATGCGGTCAAGGCTCGGGTACACCTTCTCGTTGAGCACGATCTCGCAGTACGGGTTCACGGGTACTATCCGGTAGCCCTTGCGCTGCATGTACGCGGCTACCGTATGGCTGGGGCGGAAAGGGTCGGGAGAGAGGCCGACCACGGCGATGGTCTTGTATCCGAGGATCTTCCTGATGTCTTCATCCCGCGCGTAGCGGGAAGGCTCGGATGCGCTCATCTGCAGTGTAGCCTCCGAAGTAGGGGCGGCAAGCGACCTTGCCGCCCCGGTATGGAACTCTACCTAGAGGATGCTGTCCAGGGAAGTCGAGAGCTGCTCCTTCGACACCATGTTCATACGGCCGATCTCTTCACCGTTCTTGAACACCACGAGCGTGGGTATGCCGAAGATGCCCAGTGTCCCCGCAACCTTCTCGTTGTCGTCGACGTTCACCTTAGCGAAGAGCACACGCCCGGCGTACTGCCCGGCGGCCTCCTCGAAGACGGGCGCCATCCTGCGGCACGGGCCACACCACGGTGCCCAGAAGTCAACGATCACCGGCGTCTCCGCCTTGAGTACGACCTCTTCGAAGTTCGAGTCAGTGATATCAACGGGACGTACCTGTGTAGCCAAAACAATTCCTCCAATATAATGTTATCGTGGCCACGCCACGGCGTATGGTTGTGCAGAAAGCCTGCCACGATAGTAAAACAGTTGCGCCCGTCCGGTTATTCCGCGGCCGCGCTTCCGTAGCGGTGGCACCAAGGGTGCGAGCAAGCCGGCGGAGCCGCGGGCGTTTCGACGTTGCGCGTATCCACATGGTATCAGAGAGGGCGAAGCTCTGTCCTTATATATAGAAAGGGGAGCCGGCACTGCCGCGCAGGAAAACCGAACCTAAGGTAGAAACCGAGACAGAGGTCAAGGCGACCGAGGCAGCCGGCTCGCTCGAGCGGGCTCTCGAAGAGGTCGGCTCTGAGGAGGGCGCTGCCCGCGTGCTCGATGAGCTCGAGAGCCGTAAGGCCGGTGCGACGGAAGCGGACGCCGAGGCCGCTCCGACATTGCCGGGACAGTCCGCGCCCGAGTGCGTACAGCGAACGGTCGAGGAAGCCGATGGCATCGACAGGCCTGTGGAGGGGCTCGCCGCCGTAGTCGAGCAGAGCACGGGCGCGACGGGGCCAGGCTCCGAGCAGCTTGCCGAGGCCGTGCACGAGGTGCTGGCCAGGAAGCCTACCGACCGGCTCAAGCCTCATAAGTACCTGCAGCAGGCCGTCCTGAGTCGAATGACCCCGCTGCAGGCATGGGACGCGAGCCTGTTCATCTCCGTGAACAAGCTCCCACGCAACTCCTACATAACGCGGTTGATGACTGGCGTCTCAACCGTCGCGCTGCACGGAGCGGGTTGGGTGGCCGGCTCGCTGCTGCTCGCGGCGCTCGACGGGCGCAGGGGGCGTCGCGCGGCGGCGGAGATGATCCCGGCGCTGCTCGTGACTAACACGCTCGTGGAACGGGTAATAAAGACGTACTTCCGACGGCGGAGGCCGTTCATCACGCTCGTTCAGGCCCTCGTCGTCGGTCGCAAACCTGGAAGCTGGAGCTTCCCGAGCGGCCACTCGGCCACGTCATTCGCATGCGCGAGCGCGCTTGCCTCAAGGTACAGGCGCCCGCGGCCCGTGCTGTACTTCCTCGCCTCGTTAGTAGGCTTCTCCCGCGTGTACCTCGGTCACCACTACCCGCTCGACGTGGTATCAGGCGCGACGATCGGTACGGGCTTGAGCAGGCTGGTGGTTTGGGGACTGCGAAGGTATCGTCGGCTGTAGCCCCCGACGGCTCACCGCTCGGCGAAGGAGCACTCGCTACACACAAAGACGGGGACGTTCGAGTGAACGTCCCCGTCTTTGTGCTGTGGGCTTTACGCCACGTGCGGCTTGGCCTGAAGGCCGACGCCGGGGCGGAACATGTTCCATCGGAGGACCGCGACCGTTGCCGTTACGATCAGCGTGATTGCCGCCCCCGCAATTAGCGCGAATGAGGGCGAGACGAGCGCCGCGACCGCCCCGGCCTGCAGCGAGCCTATAGGCATGAGCCCGAAGCCCGCGAGCATCCAGATACTCATTACCCGACCCCGCAGCTCGTCCGGCACGATCGTCTGCACGAGCGTGTTGCCCGTCGCCAGGAACGTGACCAGCGCCCAGCCGACGAAGAATAGCGCCGCTATCGAGATCTCGATACGAGGCGAGATCGCGAACACAATCACCCCAATCGCAAACACCACCTGACAGAAGAGCATCAGCCGACCCTTGCTCTCAACCTGGCTCCTGAAGGTGAGCATGAGCGCGCCGACGAAGGCGCCCGCTCCCGCGGCAGTGAGCAGCACGCTGTAACCTGTTGCCCCAAGCTTGAGTATGTCCTTGGCAAACACAGGCAGGAGCGTGGTGTATGGGAAGAGGAAGATCGTCTGTACCGCCGCCAGAATCAGCATGATCCGTATCACCGGGTGGCCCCACGCGTAGCGCAGCGCCGCCCCCATGCTGCTGAAGACGCCGACCTCCGGTGCCTGCCGCAGCCGCGCCGCGTGCTTGGGACGGATAAAGATCATCGCGACCAGGAAGAATACGTACGAGAGCGCGTTCAGGTAGTAGCAGCCGGCTATGCCTATGTAGCGGATGAGTATGCCACCGAGCGATGGGCCGATGATGCGCGTGAGGTTGAATTGAGCGGAGTTGAGTGCGATCGCGTTCATCAGGTTCTTCTTGCCCACGATCTCAGGAATTATCGCCTGCCAGGACGGTGCGGAGAGCGCCATCGTAGTGCCCAGGCCCGCGGAGATAACCATCACGTGCCAAAGCTGCACCTTCTCGGTGTACACCAGCGTGGCGAGCATGGTAACGAGCACCGTGGGAACCACCTGCGCGGCGATCAGCAGCCGCCGCTTGTCGAACCTGTCGGCGAGCACGCCGCCAAAGAGCGCGAGGAAGAGGCTGGGCGCCATCGCGCAGAAGGCCACCAGACCGACAAGGAACTCCGAGCTGGTCAGTGTGACCACGAGCCAGCCCTGAGCCACCTGCTGCATCCACATGCCTATGTTGCTAATCATCGAGCCGCCGAAGAATAGGCGGTACCCGGGGTTGTGCAGCGCGGCGAGCCCGCTCGCCTCGCCCTCTTCCACTTGCTGTGTATCGGGCTCCACCGCCCGCGCCTTACTTAGTTGCTGCGCCTGCCCTATCCTCGCCTCGCGAATCGTCATACCGTGCCTTGAACACCTTCCCGTAGCTCCGCGATCCTCTCGTTGAGGGAGGAGAGGTCGCACGTGAGCTCCTTCTTCATCACCTGCATCTGCTTTATCTTCTCTTCGACCATCCGGAGCTGGCGCTCGGTGATCCCCGCGGACTCCTCCAACTGCTTGAGTCTGCGCGCCCGGCTCCGCTCGTGTTTGAGGTCCTTGCAGATGACCTGCTTGGCCTCCTCGGACTCGACGGCGAGCTTGATCTCCGAGAGCGAGAAGCCGAGCAGCTTCTTCATCCGCAGTATCTGGTCGATGCGGGCCAGGTCGTCGCGGCTGTAGAGGCGCTGTCCACCGGAGACGCGCGCGGGCGGTTTGAGCAGCCCCAGGTCCTCCCAGTAGCGTAACGTGCGCTGCGTAATACCGGCGCGCTCCGCGGCCTCCCCTATGCTTATAAAATCTTGCCTGCTTTCAACAGGCTCCAGCGTCTTGGGCATCTACGTCCTTACCTCCAACACCATGGTACCGCGACTTAACGTTTACGTCAAGGTTACATACGTAACGATAACGTAAATATTATGAAAAGGTGAATATAGCGGTAAATAAGGGGTCCGCGGGCGCTCATGAAGTGAGCAGATCGGGGGATGCTGGCGACGGGCTAGCGGAGAGCGGAGAGAAAGCTTGCAACGCTGCGCTTGGCGGGGCGCCAGTCCATCTCCTCCTCGCCCGCCCACCAGAGCGAGCGGTCACGTATCCGCTCCAGCTCCGCTGGGGCTGTCAGAGGCGAGGGCTGCAAGCCCAGTGCGTCTCTGAGGCGGGGAGCGAGGTCGGATGCCATGTGAGTTTTGTCCACCACCTGTACGGCCTTCTCCCGGCAGCGGGGAGCGAAGAGCCACGGCTCAAGGCCGAAGAGCACGAGGGGGATGTCCTTCGTCTCGGAGTAAAGGGAGAGGATGTCGGCAAGCTGGTCGCCCGTCATCTCCGGAAGCGCCCAGGAGAGCACTATCAGGTCGGGCTCATGCAGGCGCGCGAGCGAGACGGCGTCCGCGGCGCTCGTCGCCCACAGCAACCTGTACGGCTCGTCCCGCAAGAGCCGAGAGGCGAGCCTCGCGGTATCGGCATCATCCTCGACTAGTAGTACTCGCCTGGTCATCCCGTCCCCCCATTTGCAGTCCCTGTGCGCCCATATAACGCAGGGACCGTACCACCGTGGAGGGTGTGAATGGGGAGCCTTCATCCGGCACGGTTCAAGGCAGTAATCTGGCCTGCAGGGCAGCTGCGGAACGCCGGCCGGCTAGCGTGGCGAGGGCTATTCCTCGCGCGGGGAAGAGTGCCAGTAGCGCTGAACGAGGTCCCAGCGGGTGAGGATGCCGAGCGGCACCCCACCGGAAGCAACGAGCATGGCGGGGTGCTCTTCGAGCAGGTCGAGCACCACGTCCAGCCCTGCGTCGGGCGCGACCTCCGGCAGGGGAGGCTCCATACTGCCCGCCACCGTGAGGCGCGCAGCGTCGCCGTGCCGGTGGGAGCGGATGATCCCGAGGCTGGAGACGACACCCACTACCCTGCCGCCGTCCGTGACCGGCAGGTGCGAGACGCCCTCCCGGTAGATCAACTCCTCTGCCTGCTCCAGCGGCGCGTCGATGTCCACCGTGAACAGCTTGCGCGTCATCAGTCCTGAGATGTCCGCACTCGTGGCGCGCACGAACGACTCGATCTCCGAGATCATCTCCGCGGCAAGCATGGGCGGCACGTCCAGCTCGCTGTGGAAGACGCAGTTTCGGGTCTCGCGGATGCGGTCGAGGCGGCGCAGGTGCTCCCCCGTGACGATGCCCTTCTGCCTGAGGTAGTTGAGGTTAGCGCTGAAGTCGGCCTTCGCCTTCGCGCCCGCTTCCCGGGCGAGTTCCTCCACGCGCCGCTCTAGCGCGATCACCGCACGCCGGAACGCCTCGTTCGTGTTCGCTGTCGAGCTCGCCCGCCTGCTGCCCAGAAGATCCCGCGCCGCGTCCAGTTCATCAAGGATTCCCACAAACCCTCCTGCTCGATGTCCATAATGTTCCGCCCAGTGACAACCACATACTATGGAAGGTGAATGTCAGGTGCGAGTGCCTACAGCCCGCGCAGCTTGAGCGTCGTGACCTCCCCGCTGGCGAGGTCGGCGACCCGGATCGCATGGTTGTTCGTGTCTGCTATGTACAGCCTACCGCTGCCGACCGAGAGGCCGCTCGGCTCGTGGAAGCTCGCCGTCGGGCCCGTGCCGTCCTGCATATCCGGCTCGCCGGAGCCGAGCCAGGAGGAGACGGTTCGCGTACTCGGGTCGAGCTTCTTGACCTTGTGGTTGTACGTGTCGCCGACGAGGAGCAGCCCGTCGTGCCAGCTCACCGCGAGCGGGTGCTGGAGGCGTGCCTGGCCACCCGTGCCGTCCTCGTCGCCGAACTCGAAGAGGCCGATGCCCACCAGCGTATCCACCTTGCCGCTCGAAGGGTTGGCGACTCGGATCGCGCTCGTCTCGGAGTCCGCGAAGTAGAGCAGGTTGCCGTCGGTGGCGAGACCGCTGGGCTGGGCAAGCCACGCCTGCGAGGCCGGGCCGTCCTGTATACCCTCGCGCCCACTCCCAGCGAAGGGCCGCACGAGCATGCCGGAGAGCTCGAGCGCCCATATCTGGTGGGTGCCGGCCATCGCGATGTACAGCACGTCGTTAACAATAGATAGGTCCCACGGCGAGGAGAGCGCGGCCTCCCGTCCGCGGGCGCCCCGGGGAGCGTAAGAGCGTGCCTGCTCCCCCGTGCCCGCGACGGTTCGCACGGCGCCGGTGTCGAGC
>JADDPT010000078.1 GCA_016781735.1 Rubrobacter sp. | reverse complement strand
CTCACGCAACAACTTACCTGCACCTACTTAGCTTTCCTTGTCTTGATGGCAGGGTGCGAAATGAGCAATCCTCTGGCCTGCCGAGCGCTGATGCCCGCGACCTCCATTAGGGCTCCTGTCAGAAGGCCGTATTCTACCTCTGCGACCCTTGCCTGCTTAAAGAATGTCTCGATGAACTTCGCAACGCCCTCACGGTCCCATACAGGCTGCTCATTCGAGCGGGGCCAGGAAGCCAGCCCCCAGTGGGTATGGCCTACCTTACGGAAACGCTGATTTGTTGTCAGATACATTGCGATGGAGTTCGGATTAACAGGTCGGCTCTCCTGAACATAGGTGAAGATCTCATTGGCCGACATAGGGCGGTTATGGATAGTGAGACACTTCTCCATTAGGTCAAGGATACTGCGCGTTTCTAGATTCCAGGCTTTTAGTCCCCAGCTACCGCTTCGGCCTATCGGAACGAATCGATCATCATTGGCAAGCTGGTTTGAGAGATTCTCTGTTCGCAGTAAGCGCTTACCGTGCGGTGCTAGTCTATGATTGATTTCCTGCGATATGTGAGCCGCGGTGAGCGGCTCGCCCGACTCTCGCAGTATCCGCTCGGCCTGGTGAGCACGACCTTCGAGGTATTCAAACCGACCACGAAGGTGTCTTTCTCCCGTATATTCGATTGTGTTCGCAGCGGCAGCAAGCTTCCGAAGGTCCTCGAGTGTCAGCTTATCCCCTCTCTGAACATCGCTATTAAGGGCCACTAGGACCTCGAACTCGGGTAGGTCTAGTGCGTGTTCTCTGGTAAGCAATGCGTGTAGACGTCGATAATGCTGCGTGAAGGCCTTTCGCTTGCTCCCCTCGATTCTTGTCCAGATCGGGACAAACTCCTCATCTTCTAGATCCAGCGGGCAAGCCTCCGACAATTCGAGCAGTAGGGTCAGATAAGGTTTCGATAGTTCTAGGTCGGCATTCAACATGCCTGATAGTGTCCTCAGAACTTCGTCCTCGCGGATGAAACCGCGCTTCTCCCAGATGGTATCAAGTGTGGCGACGAACGATTCTATGGCCGGATGCAGATGGAAGGCATGACCGGTATAGTTGCCTCCAAATAAGGTGTCGGAAAGGTGCCGTAGCGTCTTACTCTCGAGTTGGCGCACTCGCTCACGTGATACGCCGCCTAGTCCCTGGCCTATATCCTCGAAAGTTAACTTTCGAACGCCGTCCAGCCCGAAGCGCCGTTGTACTATCAACCAGCATCTGTCGTCGTACTTCAGAACGACCAGATCTCGCAATGCAGCCGGAAGCTTGGCGACGGCCTCGGGCACGGTTGCCGAGTACGGTAGGCCATTGGGAATAATCTGTATTCCGACGAGTCGGAGGTACATCGACCAATCTAGTTCGCCCTCCTGCCTCAAGGACGAAGCAACCGCATCAAGATGCGTATCTACATCTGTGGCTATGTTTCGCCCGAGATTAAGTAGTTGCCGAGAGCTGGATCTGGTGGCATCGAGTAGTGAGCCGAGAGTAGTGATTCCTGCTCCTAATAGGGTCTGATAAGTCAGGTTCTTTAAGTGCAAGCGTGCAATGGGGATCGCTCGCACATCGAGAGAGATGTGGTCGAGTGAGATAACAGCATGTGACAGGAGATTCGATTGTAGTGTTTGATCTGAGGTGGAAGAGTTAGATGGCTCGGGGGATGAGGACTGGCCGATCAGCCACTTTACCTTCTGGTCCAGTTCATCCAGACCTCGCGGCCCGAGGTTTCGGACGTGCATGATGCTGATATCTGCCCGCACCAGATCTCCAACGGACCTTACTTGGCCGGATCGCAACAACGCGTTCAAGGTGCGCACGGAGAGGCCCAAGTGACGTAGCCGCATGTGATCGAATTGAGTGGCAAGCGTCTCGCGTCCTGCTCGCCCGGAGTGGAACCAGTAGTCAGGTAGTAGCTCAGTGCCGGAGGGCGTAGACGGTGGATTATGAGAAGGAGAGTTCGCCTCGCTTTCCCCTACCGTGTTCTCAGAGACAGGTTGGGCTTGATTACTAGCAACAGGCAAATTGAACTGCTCTACAACCTCATCGGTATGCTCAATCAGCCGCGACATGGTAAGGTCAAGCCCTGCGAGACCAGCCTCGTCCAGCCCCGGAGTCTCCCTTATGCTAGCGTCTGCTCTAAGTAGGTCTCCAATTGACATACTCTTGTTCCGACGCAAGAGGGGTTGCCCCAGACTTCCAAGGCATAGATTCCTTATCGATACGTGATCGAATCGTGCAGCGAGCTCTTCGCGTTCTTCAGGTGCCGAGTCAAACCAGTACTGGTAATCCCAGGTGCCATCCATTCGCTACGCCCTTTCACTGACGTATAAAAGTCCTACTACTGGGAATCAAAGCCCATAGTACGTTGCTTGGTGCCCTTGTGCGAGAACTGGAAGTGGCGTGACACCTCGCGGTAGGGGGCGGGCTGGTTTTCTGTGGCTGCTCAGGGTTGCTGAGTTTTATCCTTTCACGCACGCTGCTGATCATGGCAGGGCTGTACGGATGAGGGACTGCAGGAAGCCGTGCAACTCGATCACCGATGTTACTTGAGTTCTGATGCTCAGGCAATACCTACGGCTTCGTGAGAATCGATGTCATTGGCTTGGCTGGTGGATATGGTTGTACTCAGTAACAAAGAAGTATACCGTTACCCTTACCGAAACTTTAACACGACGAGTTGAAGGAGCTGATAGCTGCCGGTATCTCCCCCTCCCGCATCCAGTCCACCATCGCCATATGTTCCCCCACGAACTCCCACGTCCAAAGCTCGGGCGACTCCAAATATGGGTGCTCCGTTGCCAGCCAGTGCCGGAGCTTGAGCAGGTACACATGGACGTGGTTGCGGCTCTCAGCGTGGAGTGCTCCGATCAGCGGTCGCACCAGGAGTGCCACTAGATCGAGACAGCGTCTTGTACCGAACCCCTTCCTGGGAAGGGCAGGGGCTCGGGGACGATCCCGAAGGAGGCCAGGATGGGCGTGAGCAGGGTGACCGTGACAATCTAGCTGTCATAAGGATGTGATAGTAGGAGAGGTATCCGAATCCAGCCGCGATGTCCAGAGGGGTGGGTGTGAGTGTAGCTCCATGAATGCGCCAATGTTGATATTGGTGGCGAATTCAGCGACGGCTCGGATGCCAGTCTCCGATCGACCGTCTTCGTCCCGCAATCGAGCCATAGAGATCGCGGCAAGCACCAATGAGCACTCCTGACTAGGCCGGGCTACGCAGTTTAGGGAATTCGCCACCAATATCAATGTTGGTAATATACAGCAACCAATAGAAGGAGAGGACAGCTGCAGCCTTGGTCGTTGAAGGTTGAACCACATACATGTGTGGGCGATGCCCTCGCTAGGTGGCGGCGAGAGCAGGAGCACCGCGGACGGGTTAACGTGCCCACGACGACAGACACGCTCACGACCGCCTTCGCGGCGATAGTCGAACTCCGTGAGCGTCACCCAGATCTGCGCACCGTGCTGGTGGTCCGAGATGATGATGAATTGGTCAGGTGGAGGCGCGCCGTCGATCAGTCGCTGCACGGACCTCTGTGGCACGAGATTGACATCAGGCGAACTTCTCAGCCGTTGTACCTTAGCCGACGAAAGCTTCTCCACATCTGTGCTCGGAGCACCTTCTTCGCCCCGGACTTCGCCGAGATCCTCGCGTTCCCTCACGAGCGGCCGAAGCGAACCTTACTTCTCGTGAGTGAAGAGAGCGTCGTTAGTGGGAACGAAGCGAAGTGGGCCCAGGCAACCGAGTCGGCAACATACTGGCTGCTCCTGGGTTCGTCGCAGTTCCGAAGCTCGATGTCTGCTAGTCGGCCTCCGCGGCCTACTCTTCGAAGGACTACCACACAGTCGGCCGCAGGATGGCTCTCAGTGCAGTCACGTCAGGACGTAGGCGGCATTAGACTTAGACAGCCCCTACGTCCCTGGCAGCATGAGGCACTGCACGAGTGGGAGGCGCGAGGTAAGCGCGGCATCGTGCAAGCGGTAACCGGCGCCGGCAAGACGATGCTCGCACTGGGGGCTATCGAGCGCTGCCTAGCGCAGGATCCAGACACAGTAGTGCAGATCGTCGTGCCGACGGGTGTGCTGCTGGAGCAGTGGTACTCCGCGCTCCAGCAGCATTTGGGCCTGTGGGATAGGGAGATCGGACTTTGTGGGAGAGGCTGCGCCGATGACCCTATGAACCGGCGTGTGCTGATCTATGTAGTCAACAGCGCTCGCAATCAGCTCCCTCTACATGCCGTCGATCTGCGCTTGAGCCGACCCAAGCTGCCGATACTCCTGATCTCGGACGAATGTCACAGGCTCGGGAGCCCTGAGAACGCCAGGGCCTTGCGGGGCGGCGCGACCTGGACCTTGGGTATATCCGCCACCCCAGAGCGCGAGGGGGATTTCGGCTTCGAGCGGATACTTCAGCCCCGGTTGGGTCCAGTGGTATTCCGCTACGGCTACGCTAGGGCACTGCGCGATGGCACCATCCATCCGTTCTCCATATCCTACGTGCTCGTGTTCGCATTGCCTCACGGAAGAAGGGTTCTTCCGAGCTTTGGGTGGTGGGTACTAGATATAGTGTGGGCCTTATCGACGGATTCCGAGCATCTACCTCACAACCGGCTTAGGCGCGGTAACTACATATAGCGGGTACCACCTGAATGTCGGAAGAACCGATTCTTCGGTGAGGCAATATGACCGAACCTTTCTATTGTCGTCTAACAGTGCTCGTACGTCTTAGCGCCGACGAGCAGGGTATGTACATATGCCTTTCAGACACAATCAGCACGCTAAGGATGGTACTGGAGCAGCGATACTACTCTCTACGGCGGCCGCCAGGTGGGAAATACATAGCCGAGTTGAACAGGCTGAGGCTCATTCACCCCGATGACAGTGATATCGAGCGGATGCTGAAGGCTATGCGTCAACGGATGCGGGTCCTACACCTCGCCCACACCAAGATTGATTTTATAGACCGACTTGCTAGCTATCTTCCCGCGTCCGACAAGACGATCGTCTTCCACGAGCAAGTCCGCTATGTAGAAGAGGTCAGAGATATATTCGCGAAGCTTGCGCCGCGACTCCGTGCAGTGTTCACCCACCACTCGCATCTGACGGAAAGCGCCCGGGCCAACGCGTTGAGCCGGTTCCGTGCAGAGCTCGGTGCGCTGATGCTAACCGCGCATACGCTCGACGAAGGGCTCGATGTAGCCGACGCCTCGGTAGCAATCCTGCTCGCGTCCTCAGGGTCGGGTCGACAGAAGATACAACGTATAGGCCGAGTGCTTCGCCCCACCAGCGACAAGGCGCGGGCCCGGATCGTCATACTTGCTGCCAGGGATACTATCGAAGATCCCCTCGGCCTACACAGGCGAACGGACAAGTTCTTCGATGCCGTCGCCGAGGTGGGTGAGCCGGCTATCTTGGAGTGGCCCGAAAACGAACGGGAGGTTATTTCCTTCCTGGCAGGTAAGGACGCGCAGAGGTAGTGGGGCTTGCCCGTCCCCATGCACCGGATCCGCACATCCGATCTCCCAACGTTGAGGGGGATAGCGGGCTGCGCGAGCGTTGACACGACGGTACGCTATGGCAGGAGGCCGGAGACGGAGAGGAGGAAGGCTGTGGAGGTACTTCATCACCCTTACTGAAGGAAACGATGCTAATCTCTCGCGAATCATGCCGATCTGAGGTGTGCATATTGGACCAAAATCAGATAGGAGGTTTTGCCAGTGAAGGTAGATGCGAGTGGACTCCAGGGTGTCCTCCACGGGAGTGACCAGTTCGTGATCCCGCTATTCCAGCGGTATTATGTCTGGGATCGCAACAACTGGCAGCGGCTGTGGGATGATATTACGGAGCTATTAGAACCTGATGCCCCGACGGAACACTTCATGGGATCGCTTGTCTGTATGCAGGGCGACAATGCACCGGGCAAGGTACCTCAGTATCTTGTGATAGATGGGCAGCAGCGACTGACTACTTTCGTAATTCTCCTATGCGCCCTACGTGATGAAGCTACCGAGCAGGAGCGGGATGAAGTAGCTGGCGAGATCCAAGACAATTACCTCACGCATAAGTACAAGAAGGGGATGGCCCACTATAAGGTGGTGCCTAGACTTCGTGATCGGCAGGCGGTGTTCGATCTGGTAGATAGGAAGCCGGTCGACAAGGAAACGCGCGTGGGCCAAGCTTACGATTTCTTCCGCAAGAAGCTCAGGTCGACAGTAGACATCAATGGCGCTGAGCATCTAGACAAGCTATTGATCGTAACTGTTTCCCGCCTCTCGCTGGTGATGATCACCCTGAAGGAAGAGAATCCATTCGCCATCTTCGAAACACTGAACTCGACGGGCCAGAGGCTCGAGGAGGCCGATCTTATTCGCAACTATGAATTCATGCAAGTGCCGATCAGCGAGCAGGATACATTCGATGACGAATGCTGGAGCCCTTTCGAGGAAAGTCTCGGCGAGAATGGTGACGCTCCGGCCATCCCGCTCACGGAGTTCTACCGTGATTTCCTGATGCGTAACGGGAGGTATGTTGCCAGGAACGGAGTTTACGTAGCCTTTCGGGAGGAGGTACAGCGGACTTCGGCTACCCCCAGGGATACTGTGAGAACTTTGGGGAGGTATGCCCAGTATTATCGATACATTCATCGCCCGGAAACCATGCCGGACATGACTATTCAACTCGAGTTATCCAGGCTTAAGTGGCTAGGGGTTTCCACCGCGTATCCACTGATCCTGTTTTTGCTTGACGCGCATAGTCAGCAACGGATAAGCACTGGAACCTTGGTTCAAGCACTACGGGCGATCCAGAGCTTTGTGATAAGACGTTCTATCACACGCATGTCGACTCGGCTCTACAGCAGGTTCTTCCCCACGGCTATCAAGGAGATCAACACCGAGAATGTTCTTGGTTCCCTAGTCCGGCTGCTCGCTGATAGGGGTTGGCCGGGCGATGCAGAGTTCGAGAATGCTCTTGTCTCCTTCCCCATCTATTGGCATGAATCCCAACTAGCGCGCCTCCTACTGATGGCCGTCGAGCAGGAGTCAGGGCACAAAGAACCGGTCGATATCAGCAACCTACTGGATCAGAACAAGCTGCAGCTGGAGCATGTAATGCCACAGACGATCAAGGACGATCCCGATGGGGATGCCTGGAAGGAGATGCTGGGACCAGATTGGCAATCTGTTCATGCCGAGTGGTTGCATACTCTCGGTAACCTCACCCTTACAGGTTACAACCCCTCACTCTCGAATAGTCCCTTCGAGGAGAAGCGGGAGGAATATGGCCGAAGTCACCTAGAGCTCAACCGGTACTTCACCAATTGCTCCATGTGGACCGCTCAAACCATCCATGAGCGGGGGGAGATGCTAGCAGCCAAAGTAGACAAGATATGGCCGGCCCCTGAGGTGTATTTGGGCGGCTAATTCGGTCGTGTCGGTCATATGGGCTTGGTCCAGAACGAACTGTACTACTCCATTCTTCGTGACTTTGGTTGTCGTCTAAGGACATAGGTCACAAGTTAAGCCTTTGGCGGCGT
>JADDPT010000093.1 GCA_016781735.1 Rubrobacter sp. | reverse complement strand
TCTCCTCGTACTTTGCTAGCACCTCTCGCACTGCCCTTTCCTCGATCCCAATCCTGAGGAATCCATTGGGAGACTCGATTGAGATGAACCCTACAGCAAGCAGGTGTTGTATTGCCTCGATGGTTTCACGGATGAGCGTGTCATCCGTCGTCTCGGGAAATTTCGAACGTAACGCGTTGAAGACTGATAGGAGATTCTCCTCGCCAGCCTCCTCGAGCATCCAGAGCAGTTCTCGCTCGATCGGAGTTAGCCGAAGGTTGGGTGATCGATAGCGTGGCATAGTAACTCAATCCCTACCTATTCCCGAAAATCGTCGGGCGTGCTGCAACAGGCTGCCCTATTACCGGCAGCAAAGAAAAAAGCTCCTGGCCCGCCATCAGCGGATCAGGAGCCATCAGCAGCAGTGCGGTTTGGCGAGCCGTTTAGGGCCGCCCGGCGGGTCTCCATCGCCGTGTGCGTGTGCCGCAAAACTATATCACACGCAGGTGGCGCCACGAGGCGCTGCTATAATCCGGGCGTGCACGAGCGTCCCCTGACTATCATCTCCCGCAAGCTGGATGGCGCCTTCCGGTTCTCCACCGAGGTCGACGTGCTGCACCGTTCGCCGACCGTACTGCTCGCGCTGGGCAGGCCGGGGCGCAGGCTGCGACGCTCCGACGGGGAGAGCCGCAGCACGATGTGGTCGCTAGAATATCTCCCGCTCGACAAGCCGTACAACATCGTCTCCTTCTGCTCGCTGGATGGCGCCATCAAGCGCCACTTCTGCAATGTGCTGACGGGACAGGCGTTGGAGGGCGATACCCTCTCGTATGTGGACCTGGACCTCGACCTGTCGGTTCTGCCTGATGGCACGTACGAGATAGAGGATCGGGACCAGTTCGAGCAGAACGCGCGGGAGATGGGTTACTCCCAGGAGGTCCGCTCCCTCGCGCTTGCCTCGCTGGAGGAACTCATCGGGCTCGCGAAGTCGCGTGGCCACGTCTTCGGCTGCGCAAGGCTGGAGGAGGCACGCGAGCTACTCCTGACGCTCTACGCACGCGAGGTTTGATCTGACTTCCGCTTCCTTGAGGTGGGGCTGCGCATCGGTTACGCTGGACCGGCAGCAGCGTTCAAGCCACTGAGAGAGGAAGAGAGATGACCACACGCGAGTCCCTGGAGGTGAGCGCGCCCGTAGACCGGAGGGAGGTCGAGGAGTTCGGCAGGATTCTCACCCAGTCCCTCTTCTTCCCTCCGCTGGAAGAATTCGACTGGATCGCGGCCCAGGGCGCTGAGAATATTAGGCTCGTGCGTCAGGGAGGCGAGGTCGCCGGCGGGCTCGGCTTCGTGCGGATGGGCCAGTGGTTCGGCGGAAAGAGCGTGCCGATGGCGGGCGTTCGACCCGTGGGCGTCGCGCCCGAGTACCGGTCGAGCGGGGCGGCGACGGTGTTGCTGCGCGAGGCACTGAAGGAGTTTCACCAGGACGGCTTCCCCCTATCAGGTCTTTACCCCACCACCCAGCCCGTGTACCGCAGGGCCGGATACGAGCAAGGAGGCAACAAGACGCGGTACAAGATGCCCCTCGCCGCAATAGACGTTCGGGATCGAACGCTGGGAATGCGCCGGGCTACGGAGGAGGATCACGAACTGATACGCGAGCTATACACCCGACGGGCTCGGCAGACCTCCGGCAATCTCGACCGGGAGCAATTCCTGTGGAATCGTGTGCTCAGACCGCAGCGGGGCACCGCGTACGCGTACCTGGTGACGCGCGGAGACGAGGCGGAGGGATACGTTGTATACGTCCAGGAGCGGGTGCCGAATACCTTCAACGCCGACATGTACCTGCTCGACGTGGTTGCCCTGTCGGCGGATGCGGGCAGGCGAATCCTCACCTTCCTGGCGGATCATCGCTCCGTCGTGGAGAACGTCATTTGGAACGGCGCGCCCGCGGAGCCACTCTTCTACCTCGTAGCGAACCAAAGCCACAAGGTCGAGGAGTACTGGAAGTGGATGCTGCGAGTCGTGGACGTGCGAAGCGCGCTGGAGGGCCGTGGGTACACGCCGGGAGTCGAGGCCGAGGTACGCCTGGAGGTGCGCGACGATGTGCTGCCGTGGAACACCGGTCGCTGGGTGCTCGAGGTGTCCGGCGGGGAGGGACGCGTCCGCGAGGGTGGCGACGGCGGGCTGCAGCTTGACGTGCGGGGCCTGGCCTCCTTGTACACGGGCCACCTCTCGCCGTACGAACTGCAGGCCACCGGGCTCCTCGAAGCCGGAGACCCACGTGACCTGGCCTCCGCGGCGCTGATATTCGCCGGTCCTACCCCCTGGATGCCGGACATGTACTAGCAATTGGTTCCCGAAGTGCGGCTGAAATAATGCTGACCGAACGTGCGGCCTGACGGCAGTGGCGCCTGGGCTCGTCGCTAGCGGTAGATCGGTACGGTCAGCTCCGTTCCGGCGCCCCCTGCACAGCTGGATACTTGGCGGCCAGTTTCCTCACCGTGGTCGAGTTCCGCATAGTTGCCGGCATCTTGATAATCTTCTCAAGGAGGGCGCCGGAGAACGCCGATTCGCTGATCTTCTTGCGGCATGACCAGTAGATCGCGCGCCCGTGGATGTGAAAGTCGTCGATCTCGTTTCGGTGGGCCATCAGCCGTTGCTGTGCCTCGTGGCTTGGTGGAGCCGCCGCGAAAGCGATGTACAGCGGGTGACCGGCTGCATCGGGCTCCGAGGCTGCAAGAGGCTGGTAGCTTGCGATGTCCGCCAGCTCGGATGGACTTCTGATGAACGTCGCCACGTCGTATCCGAGAGCGTTCCGAAGGTGTCCCTCGATCCGACTCTCGAGAGCACGTGTGTCCTCCATCGGGGCCTCAAAGATGACGTTTCCACTAGCAATGAACGTCTCGACGCTCGAGTGGCCTAGCTCCTCGAACAGCCGTCGCAGGTGATCCATCTTGACGGTATGGCCGCCGACATTGATGGCGCGGAGAAAGGCTATGTATCTCGATGTCGTGTCCGGCTGTAATCCCACTAGAGGTCTCCTGTCGGCTGTATCTGCGCGAAGCCACCGGAGTGCGGCGTGTAGAGACCAGCTACATCTCCCAGCCGTCGGGCACGATGGGCAGCTCCTCGGTGTCGTACAGGTACACCCGGTTTCCTTCTGGGTCCATCAGCGCCACGAGGCCGCCGTCGGGTTCGGAGAGGAAGCACGCGCCGCACGCCTCCAGCTCGTGCGCTGCTCGCGCGACGTCCTCTACCTTCAGGCAGAGCGAGACCGGGTTCTGCTTCGGTCCTTTAGGACCCTCGCTGCCCCATCCTCCGGAGAGGATCTCGAGCACGAGGTCGGGGCCGGCCTGCAGCCGCGCGCGGCTCTTCTGCTCGTCGTTGTGGATGAGCGGCAGCCCGAGCAGCTCATGGTAGAAATCCACGGTCTCGTACCAGTCCTCCACCGCGAGCGTTATCAGCGCGACCGTGGTCACTGGCGCACCTCCGAATCAGAAGGTCGTAACCTCTCGACGACCGAGCCGTTATACCATAGGGAGCCATGAGTCGCCCCCTGTGGGCCCGTGCTAGAATGACGCGGTCTCTCGCATGCTAACCCTGAGGTACGGATCAGTGTTGATGTAACTCTCTTGCCGATGGCTATGTAATATTCCGACCGGGCTCGCAGGAGCCCAGTCGCCGTCCGATGCGTCCGCGTCCTTTCAGAGAAGGACGGTTCGCCTGGGCGGCCGCAACTAGCAGTTGACTCAGGAGAGATACATGCCCTCAGACACCCTACCACCTACATTCCACGTCCGCCGTCCCTCGATGGAGGACCTCGAGTCCGTTTTCGAGCTGATGACAGCCTCAGATATCGCCGAGTTCGGGGAGCCTGACTACTCGCTGCAAGAGCTTCGCGAGGAGTGGGAGGAGCTCGACCTCTCGAAGGATGCCTGGGTAATAGCCGAGCCCGGCGGCAAGCTTGTCGGGTATGGCCTGGTCTTCGATCGGGCGCACGTGCAGGTGACCTCGGAGGGTTACGTTCACCCTGATTACTGGGGGCAAGGCATTGGAACACGGCTGGTGCAGCTCATCGAGAGCCGCGCGGAGGAGCACGTCCCCCTTGCCCCCGAGGGTGCGCGGGTCACGCTCGACAACTACATCAACAGCTACAACGAGGCAGCCGGCTCGCTCCTTCGAGAGCAGGGTTACACGCTCTCACGACGCCACTGGCGCATGGTGATTGAGCTGACCGAGCCACCAGCGACAGCGGAGGCGCCCGAGGGAATCACCATCCGTACGTTCGTTCCCGAACGGGACGAGCGCGCCGTGTACGAGGCGGTCACGGAGGCGTTCGGAGACATGTGGGGCTACCTGCCACCCTCGTTCGAGCAGTGGAAGCGGCAGATGATCGAGCGAGAGGGCTTCGACTCGGGGCTGTGGTGGCTGGCTATGGACGGCGAGCAGATCGCGGGCTTCGCGCTGTGCACCTACAGGCAGGAGATGGGCTGGGTGCGGAGTCTGGGAGTGCGCCGTCCGTGGCGCCAGAGGGGCTTGGGGCTGACGCTCCTGCGCGTAGCGTTCGCTGAGTTCTACGCACGCGGGCGTCGGAAGGTAGGGCTCGGCGTGGACTCTCAGAGCCTCACGGGTGCAACGCGGCTGTACGAGCGGGCAGGCATGCGCGTTGATCGGCAGTTCGACCAGTACCGCAAGGAGCTCCGCGGCGGCGAGGTCCTCGCCGTTCAGGAAGTGGACTGAACTCACGCTTGCCGGTAATGGAGGACTGGCGTGCCTGAGACTCGGGGAGTTCCCGGCCACAACAGGGGCAAGGGTTGGCACACCCCGAGTAGAGGTCGCAGCGAAACGGTTCGCCCGCCCGTGTTCGATTGCGCAGCACCCGTCGTAGACGCCACTGAGTTGGTGTGTCTGTTGGAGATAGGACTCTGCCCGTGACGTGCAAGCGGACGGCATATCCGGCCTGGCCGCCGCGTTGTACTCAGCAGGGTGCGGTGGTCCCAGTCCGTCATCGGAAAGGAGCGGCTGATGATCATCTCGGAGCTTTATCTCTCAGCCCCACGCCTGCAGGAGCAGTTGGAGTTCTATGCAGGCGTGCTCGGGATGCAGGTGCTGGAGGACAATGGGGCATCCGTCGCTTTGCGCGCGGGCGCTACGAGGTTAGCCTTTTCCCCTGCGGATAGCCCTGCCGTGTATCACTTCGCGTTCAACATTGCGCCGCGCAAGTTTGTGGACTCCAAGCAGTGGCTCGTGAGCCGCGGCATCAGCCTGCTCGAGCTGGACGGCAAGGACCAGTTCCATTCGGAGGGATGGAACGCCGATAACCTCTACTTCCGCGATCCCGCCGGTAACATTATCGAATTCATCGCACGGCATGAGCTGCCCGACATTTCGGATGGGCCGTTCTCGCCCTCGGACCTACTGTGCGTGAGTGAGATAGGTGTGGCGACGCCGGACGTTGGAGCGACAGTAGCCGAGATCGAACGCGCTCTCGGTCTGTCCGTGTACAAGGAAGGCTCTGATACGTTCACGCCAATGGGGGACCAGCGAGGCCTGCTGATCGTGGTGCGCGAGGGAAGGCACTGGTTTCCTACCAACACGGCCGCGCAACTGCTCCCCTTGCGGGTCGTCATCGAAGGAGTTCAGGAGGCGCGTTACTGCCCACCCGGACTCCCGCATGAGATCCTGATGCGACCTGCTCAAGCCGTGGAACGCTGAGCCGCGACTACCCCTGCACCGCGCCACTGGCGGGCCCGCCGTTCACGGCGCCTGGACCTGAGTTCAAGTACCTCGCCCAAACCAGCTGCATCACACCCAGGCGACCCAGTTGCCGCTGGCAGCGGGGCACGGGGGTGGCACAGCCGTGCTCCGAGATCTGTTGTATATGTAGGAACCCACTGCATCCGACCGAGTGCACGCCACTTGACCGCTGGCTGTGCAAATGCTTTGCAAGGCGTAAAACCATGCGCACCGCACGTACGTATTAACTAATGAGAGGGCCACAGAAGCCGGCTGCTCCGGCAGGTGGGGAAAGGGGTAGGCAGGAGTTGGAGCAGCTCAGCGTGGGTGGTATCCAGCCCTTGATAGGTGGCATTGGGACCACCGAGATGACGGGCTGAGACAACGCAGGTTGGGTCTGGGCCGATCCCCACGAAGTGTGCGTGGGACAGGACTCACAGGGCGCATAAGCGAGGCACAGGGTTATACGTATTGGGAGCTATAGATGGCAGCACAGGTTAGAGATCTGGAAGATCAGGTAGAGTCTCAGGAGTTGGGGGAGAGTCCGCGTGGCAGCGCCGGCGCCGCTGCGGAGGACTCGGTCGCAGTGTACCTGCGCGACATCGGTGCGATACCGTTGCTCACTGCTCCGGAGGAGGTCGAGCTCGCGAAGAGCATAGAGAGCGGTAAGCGCGCGCGAGCGGAGCTTGAAGGGCAGCTCGGTGACCTGGAGCGCAGGGCGGCCATCCTTCGGAAGGAGCAGGGCGAGGCAGCACGACGCAAGATGATCGAGAGCAACCTCCGGCTTGTCGTCTCGATAGCTCGCCGTTATTCTGGACGAGGTATGCCGCTCTCCGACCTTATCGAAGAAGGCAACCTAGGGCTCATGCGAGCCACCGAAAAGTTCGACTACCGCAAGGGCTTTCGGTTCAGCACCTACGCCACCTGGTGGATCCGCCAGGCAGTTACACGGGCGCTTGCGAGCCAGAGCCGGGTCGTGCGGCTGCCGGTGCACGTTTCGGAGATGATAGGACAGGTATCGAAGGTCTCGCACAGGCTCTCGCAAGAGCTCGGGCGAGAGCCGACGAGCGAGGAGCTAGCCGCGGAGGTGCACCTGAGCCCGGAGCGCGTGCGCGAGATCGTCAAGGCGAGCCAGCAGCCCATCAGCCTGGAGCAGCCGTACGGCGAGGGCGGTGAGGGCGCCGTAGGGGAGATGATCGAGGACAAGGCAGCCGAGCAGCCCGCGGAGCAGGTGGCGCGTGAGATGCTTCGCGAGACCGTGAACTCGGCGCTGGAGGGGCTCACGGATCGGGAGCAGCGCGTGCTCGCGTTGCGCTACGGCCTTGTCGGTGACCACCTGCACACGCTGGAGGAGGTCGGCAACGTGCTCGGCGTCACGCGAGAGCGCATCCGGCAGATCGAGAAAGCGGCGCTCTGGAAACTGCGCCAGCCGGGACGGTCGGAGGCATTGCGAGCGTTTCTGGCGTAGGCGCGAGAGCTCGTCGTCGAGCGGGTCTCAAGATGACAGGCCCTGCGGGAACCTTACCCCCAGGGCCTGTATTATCTGGTCAGGTGAGCTGCTTGTGGCGTTAGCTCATCTGATCGCCGTGATGCCCGTCGGCAATAGTTGAGGTGCTGTTGGTTCCCCATCGCAGGGCTGAGGCGCCTACCAGAGTCATAATCAGCACGAATAACAATAGTTCCATGATATACCTCCCGGTATCCCTTCGCCGGCCCGACGAGCGGCTGAGATAAGGTCGATCACACCAGCCTGTTCATTCGGCCCGGCCTCGCGGTGTGGAGACTGTGCCCTCGAAGGTGGGCTGTCTCGATCCTCCCCCACTCTGGCGCTAGCTGCGCTGCCTCCTCCACCGTTGTAGGCGTTACCGACTTCTGAGACCTTGTGCGCCGCTCGCCGTGTGGCCAGCTCAGTCGCAGCCTCAGGATGCTAGTTCCAATGCTCACCATCGTGCTCCTCCCTTGACGCCCTGGTCATCTCGTGTTATACCTGTTATGTAATAGGTATA
>JADDPT010000012.1 GCA_016781735.1 Rubrobacter sp. | reverse complement strand
ACTGTGCCGCACAGTAGAAAGCTACTGTATGAAACAGTAGAAACCTAACTTGTCCTGCTCCAAGCCCTCCTCTAAGCTCCGTATACCGGCATGGATAGGCCGGCTTGTATCCCCAGTGAGCAAAGTTGAGGGGGTAGGGGACATGTTCGGCAAGCACCACAGCGTACGTAAGCTCCAGCGGTCGGGCTTCTACAACGCGTGGACCCTCCTGCTGATAATAACCCTCCTCGGTGCGGGGGCTCTCGTCCCTCCAAAGGCACAGGCAGCCGCTCCTCCCACCGCCACGACGGCGGCACCGCTCGCCCAGGCAGTTGCATCCGAGGACACCGGACCCGAGGCGGTAGTGCCCGATGTCCCGGCCAAGAACGAAGTGTCGGGGCGCAGCCGCTACAGCAGGACGGAGCGCAACCCAGACGGCACGTACACCGCCACCTTCTCCCAGCGGCCCCTTCACTGGCAGGACGAGAGGGGAGAGTGGCGGGAGTTCGTAAACGAGCTCAAGCCCTCCACACAGCCCGGCTACTCACACCAGAATACCTCCAACGGCTACCGCGCCTCCTTCGGCAAGCCCACTGATGTGGCGGTAGGAAGACCCGTGCTCCGGCTGGAGTCTGAAGGGGCGAGCCTGGTGCTGGAGGCAGTGGGAGCAAAACCCTCCGCCAGCCAGGCCAGCGGCTCACGCCTCCTCTACACCGAGGCTTACCCCGATACCGACATTCGCTACACGGTGGACAACGAGCGCATCAAGGAGGAGGTGGTCCTCAAGAAGGCTCCTGCCACGGAGCAGGCGGCGATATACAAGTACGACCTGGAACTCTCTGGGGTTACGGCAACGAAGAAGGCGGACAACTCCATCGTCTTCAACGACTCCTCAGGCAAGGTTATCTACCGCATACCAAGACCGTTCATGCTGGACAGCAGCCGTGACCCCGAGAAAGCTTACTCCGACGACATACAGGTAACGCTCACCCAGCTCTCGGAAGGCAAGCACAGGCTGGAGTACGCCCCTTCTCTTACCTGGCTGCGGGACGCATCGAGGGTATACCCGGTGGTGCTCGATCCGACTGTGGAGCAGGTGACTTACACTGCCGCAGGCGGGCAGGACGTGCACCTGTATGAGTGCTGCCCTACCCAGAACACGGCGGGCAGCGCGGTCGTGCACGTGGGCAAGAACTCCAGCGGGCAGAGGCGCGACACCCTGATACAGTTCCCCGAGCTCACCACACTTCCCCAAGACACCGTGGTTACCACGGCATACCTCAAGATGTACGCGGACACAGGCACCGACAACCTGCCGATGGAGATACACGCCGTCACCAACAAGGACTGGACCGAGACGGACGCCACCTGGGGCAGCATGCCGCTCGACACCACCATGGGCAAGTCTATATATGGCTCGCCGAGCTCGAGTGTGCCAGGCTGGAACAACATGTGGGTGACCGGGCTGGTAAGGTACTGGGTGAGAGGCACTCTTCCCAACCATGGCTTCCGGATCTTCAGCAACGGTACCGAGAACCAGTCAGTAGCGTTCCGCTCTGGTGACAACACTGATGCCGCCACTCGGCCGCAGCTCCAGGTCAACTACGTGCCCGCTACGCGCTACGGCATCCACCAGCTGTGGACGTACACCGAGCACGACTATGGGACCGCCAACACCACCGACACCGAAGGCACCTACGGCGGTGGCAACACCAGCGCCACGAACATCTCGACGGGCAACCTGGTCTTCCAGCACGAGGACGGATTCGTTGATATGAAAGGCTTCCTGGTAAAGCTCGGCCACATCTATAACAGCCAGGATCCCTACGGCCAGACCAGCTATTACGACAAGACAGGGGCTGTCTACGGCGAGGGCTGGACGTTCACCCAGAACATACGGCTGTACGCGACAGGCGACGGCGCCATGGTGCTCAAGGATGAGCAGGGCGTCACCTGGGTGTATGCCGCCAACGGCAGCTCTGGCAGCTACTTTACGCCGTCTCACTACAATTACATCCTCAAGAAGGATACGGCCTCAGGAGAGTACACCCTCACGCTCGACGGTGGCGGGGACACGCTCTACTTCGATTCCGGGGGCAAGCTGACCAGGAGGGACGACCACAACCTCGACTACCTGACGTACGCCTACGACACGAGCGGCCGGCTCAGCAGCATCACAGACATGAACGGCGCCGCGATAAGCCTGAGGTACGAGGGCCCTGGCACCCCGGGCAGGCTCTCTCAAATCACCGAGCCCAGCGGCCGCGTGTCTACCTATGGCTACGATGCTGATGGAGACCTGACGAGGATCACGCACGACGTTGGAACTACGCAGGAAAGCACGACGGGATTAGGCTACGGCATAGCGCACCACCTCATCAGCGTAACCAACCCGAGCGGCCAGAAGAGCGATATCTACTATAAGATCGAGCACTCGTGGGACGCGGCGGGGGCAAGTGACGGCTATCGCCCCGAGGGCAGGGCTACGGCCGTGAGCCAGAGCACTGAGCGCGCCTTCCGGGGCGCCGGCTCGCTGCGGGTGGACCTTAGCGACGTAACGAGCACGACGGTGAGCAGCGCCGCCAGGATCTACTCGACGCCGGTAGAGTGGAACAGCACGCAGCAGGGCTTGCTGGCGCACGTGTACGTGCCGAGTGGGTACTCGCTGAACGCAAGGCTGATGCTGCGGGACAGCCGCAATAACGTGGTGTATGGTCCCTGGCTACCGGCGAGCGGGGGAGTGTGGACGCAGATACGGCTCCCGGATGCGCATGTCGATCTGGGCTACCAGGTAACGAAGGTGAGCGTGCAGTTCGTCACTCCCTCGGGCGCTCCCAACTACACCGGCTCTGTGTGGGTAGACCACGTGCTGCTCAAGGGGGTCATGGCCTCAGTAACGAACGGAATCACCAACCCGGCAAGCAAGACCAGCATGAGCTATGACTGGGCAGTAAGGATGACTACGGAGTCAAACGTTGACGAGGCAGGCGCTTTACAAAATATAGGGTACGCCTACGACCGCTATGGCAGTCAGATAGTTACCGCTGACCCAGCGGTCGTAGTTGGTGAGGATGGAAGCTCTTACACGCCCCCAGAGGCTTCTCTTGCTGATGCGCCCCCGCCTCCAGAAGAGGAGACCATGCTCGAGACCCAAGCCATCATCGGCTCAGACAATAGGGTCTGGGTTTCGGACACAACGGCACCTCCGTACAGAAGGATAGTCCATATTGCATGGAGAGAGCGCGGAACGGGAGCGACTGGCCACTGCACGGGTTGGCTGTCGAACAAGAACACTGTGATAACGGCCGGCCACTGCCTATGGTCACCCAACTCTACGCGTCGGTGGAGAGATCCGATTGCGGTCCATGCCGGGCTAAACGGCAGTTTCGCCCCGTACCCTAAGTGCGGATGGAGGGCAATGTGGGTTTCGAATGGCTGGTGGAAGGCTGTAGACTACAGATACGACTACGGCGCTATCAAGCTGAACTGCACGATCGGTAACACCGTCGGCTGGTGGAGGTACAAGCCGGTTATTGAGAATAGACAATACAGGCAGTCGCGGCTTAGTGGCTATCCTGGCGACAAAGGTTCGGGATCCTTAAGGGGCAAGTACCAGTATAAGTCAATCAGCAGCATCCAGAGCCAAGGCGTGTACAACTTGTTCTACTGGAATGACATGGTGCCCGGCGACAGCGGCGCACCAGTATGGGAGCATAAGAATGAATACTGTTCGACTGACTGCGTGATCGCGATCAACTCGATAAACTACTACCCGAATGAGGGAGTCTTAATCACTCAGGCGGTGTACAACGCCATAATTTACTGGAACAACGTACCGTGAGGTGGCTGTGCCTGTTCGCCGTGCTCGCAGTGCTGCTCCTTACCGCCTGCAGCACGAGCGACGTACTCAATAGACCCGGCTACGTCGGCACTACTCCCGACATGACAGCTATGCAGACAACACGCGTCCCGGTTACTTGCCAGTCTGATACGAAAGGCGCGAGAGAACAAGGAAGTGATGCGACATACGTCCGCGATCCCGAGTACAAGGAAGGGGTAGTAAGGGGTTGCATCAGGAACATCGCCGGCGAACCGCTCCCAGGAGCCTACACAGACACGCGCCCGCTCGGCCTTATGCGAAGGATGACCGCGGTCGGTTTCCATACCGAGAAGGATGGGCAGTACACTGAGCTGAATATCATCGAGCCGGGCTGGTATGCCATCAAGGCTGTGGCCGCCGGGTATGAGCCCCAGACAAAGCGGGTGCTGGTCAAGGGCGGTCACTCGGCGGTGCTGGACTTCGAGCTGGAGCCTTTGCCGCCCACCGAGGCTACTGCGGAATACGTCGCCCTCAATCCCCCTAAACCAGGTCCCGTCGTGCTACCCACCCCTGCTTCCTTCCCTTGCCAGTCGGAGAGCAAGGGCTTCACGGTCCCGGACAGCGATGCCACCTACCTCACGGATGTATCGGGACATCAAGGGGTGCAAACGTGGGCAGACGACACGCTCGGATTTACGATAGAGTTGATGGGCTGCATCAAGGATAGGAGCGGGAAGGGCATCTCCGGAGCGAAGACGGTGGCCAAGCCGCTTGATCCGGGATTACCATCCCCTGGCCTCGACTACATGTTCGAAACCGGCGAGAGCGGGCGCTACGTCCAGACAGGCATCACCGAGCTCGGCTGGTGGGAGATAACTGCAAGCGCTCCTGGTTATAAGCCAACCAGCAAGAACGTGCGCATACTCAACAATGAGATAGCCGTGCTCGATTTCGTGCTGGAGAAGAAGAGATAGAGAGGGGGTTCGCTTCTGTATTGGGGCGCTCAGCGGCAGGAAGTCCATGGGGATTTCTAGATCATGCTCGGACCCCTGCGGCGAGGCGGATACTGCCATCGAGAGCGGTGATGAAGGCTCTCACGCTGGCCATCGTTGGCGGGTGGCCGAACCATCACGATCACCTTGGTTGAGCCAGCGCGAGGAGCGGGCAGCGGCGGGAATTCCACGCCAGTGGGAATCAAGGATGGGCGCGAGGGAGAGAGACGTTGGGTAAGCGGATCCGAGACCTCGTATACCGGTACCCCCGCGAGCGCCGCCTTTTGAAACGCCACGAGCCGGCGGACCCCGGTGCGGAATACCGGCAACCCCGCACCCGAGAGCGAGTCGAGCGCCTCCTGACCGTCCCGAGAGCAACCGTGTCTCCTGTCAACCTTGCGCGATCTTACAAGATGAGTCGGGTGGGTGTGGCTCCGCCTCCGGTCAGCACCTTCCTCAACACCTCCGCCACGAGCGCAATGGATTCGGGTGGGACCATAAGACGCAGTCGGCACTCCTCGCCGGTCCTAAGCGTTGCCGCAGCCTCGGCATCGAGTCCGATCGTCAGTAGGTCGCCATCGAGGACACAGCTCGTAACTCCCCCGTAGAACGTGGCGCCGGTCTCGACGGAGAGGCAGTAGGTATCCATGCCGAGGGCTACGTCCTGCTCGTCGAACTCAAGGCCCAGCTGGAAGATCAGATTCTGCCCGTCACCGTCTGGATACTCCGCGAGCCCGACGATCACTACGCCGTCCTCCGAGGGATCCTCCACCCCGACCGCCCGAACGCCAAAACTACATCCTGAACTCGTGCTTTGATCCTCCATACGACACCCCCGAACCCAAATATCCTTCCGACAGCTCGGCACTACCCGGCGCGAGAAACCCAAGAGGGGCCGCCACGATCTAGACGAGCAGCGGGTTGGGCTGGCCCCAGAGGGTCCCGTGCCTGAGCATCGAGTTGAGGGTGACGAGCAGCTTGCGCATGCAGGCCACCAGCGCCACCTTCTTCGGCTTGCCGGCGGCGAGGAGCCGAACGTAGAACTTCCTGAAGACCGGGTTGCACCTGGCGGCCGTCACCGCGGCCATGTACAGCATCTGCCGCACCGCCGCCCTCCCGCCCCAGACGTGGCGCTTGCCCCGGAACACCCCACTATCACGATTCAAGGGCGCGATACCCACCAGCGCCGCCAGCTTCTTGTTGTCGAGTGTGCCGAGCTCGGGCAGATCGGCTAGCAGGGTGGCGGATACCTTCGGTCCCACACCCGGTACGCTCCGCAGCAGCTCGTCCTTCTCTCGCCACACTGAGCTCTCCCGGATCGCCAGGTCGAGGTCCCCGTCGAGCTCGTCCAGCTCCTCCCGCAGGAACCCGATGTGTGCCTCGATGCGCTCGCGGACGGGCGATACCGATGTCTCCAGCCGGTTCCCCTCAGCGACCAGCATCCCCACCACCTGCCGCCGACGCGCCAGTATCGCTGCAAACTCCTGCGCCTGCTTGTCGGGTACCGGCCGCACTTCGGGACGCACCGCCTCCGCGAAGTGCGCCAGGGCTTGCGCGTCCAGTTCGTCGGTCTTGGCCAGCTTACCCGTGGCCTTGGCGAAGTCACGGGCCTGCCTCGGATTGACGACCGCTACCGGTAGCCCCGCCGCGGCCAGCGCGGCGACCACTGGGCGCTCGTATCCCCCGCTTGCCTCCAACACCACCAGCGCGGGGCGCATCTCCCGGAGGCGGTCGAGCAGCGCCTCGATCCCCTCCTCATCGTTGACCACCCTCCACGTTTCCCCGCTCGGTCGCGCGGCTATATCCAGCCGGGCCTTCGACACGTCTACGCCCACGTACAGTTCCATCATCGGTTCCTTCCTTGCTGTTCCATGTGCCTCCCTCTCGTCCCTTCCTTGCAAATGCGGGCTCTCATGCCCCGGCAACCGTTCGGGCTCTGGGAGAAGGCGGGCGCGGCGGCCAAGACTCTCGGACGGTCTCTTAGGACCAAGGGGCGGACGGCCTGCCGCACCCACAGTGGGGGTACCCACTGCATACAACATACAAGGGGCACGGTGGCACCATCGTGATCAGGATCCGATAGCTCGGTGACCCGAGCTGCTGGAGCGCCTTGACCGTGAGCCATAGCGCGTCAGGTGTCATCGGCACCACGAGCAAATTGCAGCCGCCCGCCAGCGGCTCGGGGCCCTTCGCTTCCTGCCTAGCTTTCGCGTCGATCACGCTGATCGCTTGACTTCACCTTGCGACACACTCCATCACCTACTCGCCGGATCACCTCTACTCTCGCGTACTCGTATCCCGCAGAAACGCATTTACGGCCTGTTCACACCCAAGCCGTTGTGACTGCCCAAACCGGCTAGTAGCCTGTCCGCAGGTCAGTCTTACAGGGACGAGGAGGCGGGATCGGACATGGCACGAGAATCAGTCAGCGACGGCACCCAATTGAGGATCGGCGAGCTTGCCCAGCGCACCGGCACTGGCAAGCCGGCGATCAAGCACTACCTAAACCTGGGGCTCCTGGAACCCGCGCGGGTCGGGGGGCAGGGCTACCGTCTCTTCGGTCCCGACAGCGTGGCGCGAATTGCCGTGCTCAAGAAGGCCAGGCTCGCGGGCTTCGGGCTACCAGAGGTGCGGGCTATGTTCCGGGCGGTGCCGCTGTCGGAGCTGGGCGAGATGCTCGAGTCCCTGCCGCCACTCAGGTGCCGCGCGGAGTTGCGGGCGAGGGGCGTCGACGTCGCCCCGGGGGTGGCCTGATGGGCAGGGTTGTGGCCATAGCGAACCAGAAGGGCGGCGTCGGCAAGACGACCACTACGATCAACCTCGGCGCCACGCTCGCGGAGGCGGG
>JADDPT010000124.1 GCA_016781735.1 Rubrobacter sp. | reverse complement strand
GCACCGGCCACCGCATCTTCGTGGCCGGCCGCCTCGTCTCAGAGGTCGCGCCGCCGCAGGTCGATCTGCCAGCGCTCGAAAAGCTGCTGTCGGACATCGACACGACGCCGGGTGTGCAGAATGACAGCGTGCTGCTCTTGCTGCGCTCCGACGGTGGCAGCCTCCATCCCTACGCACGTTTGCAACACCCGATCAGCTGATCGATGCAGAGGTGTCGCGTACGGGATCGTGCGAGGGCGATGCGACGACGTAGAGACGAAGGCACCCAAAGGCGCAAAGCCGGTGTGGATCACTCCTCGCCCGTTGCTGGCGTACTTGCCCTCGACGACGGAGCCCTGGCAACTGCCAAGTTTCTGAGGTCCAATCATAACTCGAGACGTTCGAGAAGTTAGGCTTTGAGCAGGCCTATTCTGAACAGCCGCGTGTTCGTACGTTTCGCATCGCAAAGCGATCCCTCGGAATTATGACCGGATCTCAGGAAGTTTAGGTTGACATAGGGTTTCCTGAGTGGTAATGTGCTGCAAGGTCTCCTTCCCATTGCCGCCAGCCGTCTCTTGTATCCTAGTTTCATCTGCACCCGCGAACGAGCGCGTACTATCTATGACGCTATCGCAAGACGTCCTCAGCGTCTATATCCCCACCGATCGGCGGCATGCACTCGCCTTGGATATGGCGCTGCCCGACCGGATGCATGGTGCAGCCCTCTTTGCCGACATCTCGGGCTTTACACCCCTGGCGGAATCCCTCGTCCGCGCCCTCGGTCCCCATCGTGGCGCCGAGGAACTAACCCGCCACCTAAATCTAGTCTATGACGCGCTGATTGCTGTGGCCGATCGCTTTCGCGGGAGTGTGGTCACCTTTGCAGGCGACGCGATCACCTGTTGGTTCGATGGTGACTCCGGCCGACGGGCAACGGCGTGCGCCCTCGAATTGCAGCAAGCCATGGTCCAATTCGCGCACCTCGCACTCCCATCCGGTGATACCGTCGGCCTCACGTTGAAGGTCGCGGTAGCGGCTGGTCCGGTCCGTCGCTTCGTTGTCGGTGACCCGGCGATCCAGATCATCGACGTGATGGCAGGTGTGACACTGGACCGTCTGGCCGCTGCTGAACATGAGGCACAGAAAGGCGAGGTTGTCGTTTGCGCGGAGGTCGTACCTGCGCTCGATGACCATGCCGTTGTCGCTCACCGTGCCGACCTACCGTACGCCGTGGTGGAGCACATGGAAATGTCGGTAGAGGCCGTACCGTGGCCGCCACTCCTATCCGATGCGCTTACTGACGCTAAGACGCGTCCCTGGCTCCTGCTGCCGGTTGCTGAACGCTTACGGAGCGGGCAGGGAGAATTCCTCGCAGAGCTCCGTCCCGCCGTTGCCCTGTTTCTGCGTTTCGAGGGCATCGACTACGACGCAGATGTGGACGCCGAGGCGAAACTCGACGCATACATCCGGTGGGTGCAGGCAGTGCTCACGCGCTACGAGGGCTTCCTAATCGAGCTGAGCATGGGGGATAAGGGCAGCTTCTATTCGCGGCGTTTGGCGCGCCCATCGCCCATGATGATGATGCGAGCCGGGCGGTTGTGGCCGCGCTGGCCCTGAGCTCGGCCCCTCCCGAGCTTGCCTATATTCGGAACGTGCAGATCGGTATCAGCGGGGGACAGATGCGGACAGGCGCGTATGGCGGCACGACCCGGCGCAACTACGGCATCCAGGGAGACCATGTCAACCTGGCGGCGCGGCTGATGCAACATGCTCCAGCCGGTCATGTGTTGGTCAGCGAGGGCATACAGCGGACGGTGGCTGATACGTGTATCTGGGAGCACCTGCCTGCGCTTGCGGTCAAGGGCAAGTCGGAGCCGGTAACCGTGTTTCGGGCGGCAGGGCTGAATGAGCACCGCGCGATACATCTGCAAGCGCCACGCTATGCGGTGCCGCTCGTCGGCCGGCAGGCCGAACTGGCCCTGGTTGAGCAGAAGCTTGCGCAAACAGTCGCAGGCGACGGGCAGATCGTCGCTCTCACTGCCGAGGCGGGCATGGGCAAGTCGCGCCTGGTTGCCGAGATCATCCGCCTGGCTAGCGCGCGGGGATGTGCAGTCTACGCGGGCGAGTGCCAGTCGTACGCTACCTACCAGAGCTACCTGGTCTGGCAGACCATCTGGCAGGATTTCTTCGACCTCGATCCGTCATTGCCGGTCGACGACCAGATCGAGCTGTTGGAACGCCGGCTCGTCGACATCGATCCCGCGCTGCTGCCTCGCGTGCCCCTGCTTGGCCCGGTGGTCAACCTGCCGATCCCGGACAACGACCTGACTGCCTCGCTCGACGCCAAGCTGCGCAAGGCCTCGCTTGAAGCGCTGTTAGTCGACTGCATCCGCTGGCGGGCGCAGACCACGCCGCTGCTGCTGGTGCTGGAGGACTGCCATTGGCTCGACCCACTCTCGCATGATCTGCTCGAAGCGATCGGCCGTGCGAGCGCAAATCTCCCGGTCCTGGTGGTCGTGGCGTACCGGCCACCAGAGCTCGAGCACCTGCAGGCGCCGCGTGTCACGCTGCTCCCACACTGTACCGTGGTTCCGCTCAGCAGTTTCACCCGGGAGGAGGCGCTGCACCTGATGCGGCTCAAGCTGGCCCAGGCCGATGACGGAGGGACGGAGCTGTCGCCGGTGCTTGTCGAGCGCATCATGGAGCACGCCGAAGGCAATCCCTTCTACATCGAGGAGTTGCTCAATTATCTGCGCGACCTGCAACTTGACCCGCTCAACCCAGCTGCGCTGGAGCAGCAGGAGCTACCAAGTAGTCTGCACAGTCTGATCCTCAGCCGGATCGACCGGCTGACCGACAGCCAGAAGATCACGATCAAGGTGGCGAGTATCATCGGTCGCCTGTTCCCGTTTGCGTGGCTGTGGGGTCTCATCCAGGGCTGGGCGCGGCGGCACGGGTGAAGGCCGATCTTGAAGTATTGGGCCGTCTGGAGCTGGCGCCAATGGATCAGCCCGAGCCGGAGCTGACCTATCTCTTCAAACACATCGTAACGCGCGAGGTGGCGTACGAGAGCCTGCCGTTCGCAACGCGGGCGGTGCTGCACGGGCAGCTGGGGGAGTACATCGAGCAGTGGTACGGCGACCCACTGGAACAGCAGGTGGACCTGCTGGCGCACCACTACTGGCACAGCGAGAACGAGGCGAAGAAGCGCGAGTATCTGCGCAAAGCCGGGGAAGCGGCACAGGCCGTCTTTGCCAACACAGCGGCGATTGACTATTACCGCCGCCTGTTGCCGCTGCTGCCGGAATCAGAGCAGGGCGCGGTCATGCTCAAGCTCGGCCAGGTGGTGGAACTGGTAGGTAAGTGGAACGAGGCAGGTGACTTCTATCGGCAGGCGCTCGAACTCGCCGAACAAATGAATGATCGACGCGCACGGGCGCGCTCCCAAACGGTGATCGGTGATCTGCTGCGGAAGCGCGGTGATTATGGCGAGGCTGCCGCCTGGCTGGAGCGGGCGCGCTCCGGCTTCGCAGAGGTGGGCGATCGGGCCGGGGCCGGACAGGTTCTGCACTTTGCCGGGACCGTAGCAGCCGAGCAAGGCGCGTACGAATCCGCACAAGCACTCTATGAGGAGAGTCTGGCGATCCGGCGCGCTCTCGGCGACGAGCGAGCCACCGCCAGCTTGCTCAGCAACCTCGGGATTCTGGCTACCTTTCGCGGTGATTATCCCATGGCTCGGTCTCTGTATGAGGAGAGCCTGGGGATCCGCCGCGCCTCGGGCGACCGGTGGGCCATCGCCAACTCGCTCAACAATCTGGGCCTTATCGCGCGGTACGAGGGCAAGTATGCAATGGCACGGTCACTTCTCGAGAACAGCCTGGCGCTGTGGCGGGAGATTGGTGACAGTTGGAGCCTTGCGAACTCGCTGAGTAGCCTGAGCGATGTCGTGCTTGACGAAGGCGACTACGCAACGGCCCTTGGGATTCTGCACGAGAGCCTGGTGATCAACCGGGAGTTGGGCGACAAGCGCGCAATTGCCTTTGTGCTGGAATATGCGGCCGCCCTCGCTGCGGCACAGGCTGAGCCGGAGCGCGCACTACGATTGGGTGGCGCCGCGACTGTCCTGCGGGAGGTCATCCACGGCCCGCTCTCACCTGCCGAACAGGCCAAGCTCGAGCGCCGACTGGAGCCCGCACGGAAAGTGCTTGGGGAAGCGGTGGCTGTAGTAGCATGGGCAGAAGGCCGCGACATGTCCCTCGAGCAAGCTATTCGATACGCCTTGCAATACCTCGAAGAGCCTCGTGTCCTTGGCTAACGGAAGCTTGAGGACGGGTCTGCCCAATATCCCAGCTTCGCAGTGCTTAACAGTCGGCGTCGTTTGCGCGGGTGCCTGCAATTTTCTGAAGCAATTCTTCCGGGGTGTAGAGCTTGTGCCAATAGCGCAGGTAGACCTCCTTCGGGATCATGAGGAGCTCCACGTCCTGATCTGTAAGAACCGTTGCATTTCGCGTAGCGCCCCGGATGACACTCGTATTTCCTAACGGTATCCAGGCCCGCGTCGGTATCATCTGGTAGCCACCCAGCGGCATCGCCTTAAGCCCTTCCTCCAGCGGGATATAGACAAAACTCGCACGCGTTCCAGCTTCAATCAGCGTTTCACCGGCCTTCAGCGCGATTAATTTCACATCCTTGAACCCCTCGATCGGGTCGATCCCCTCTATTTGGTGGCCAGTCTGCTCAACGTGGCGGAGGAGCTCGCGCCTGCGTGGTACGTCCCAATTCAGCTCGTCCGCTTCGATGTATCGCATGCGTTCCTGTTCCGCCACGTGCTGTAGCGATGGAATAGTTCGCACCTGCTCCTGTAATTGCGGATTGAGGCGCAGTAGCTGCCGCCGAACAAGCTCGGCAAACTCCAGGTTGTCGTCGACGCCTTCGATCAGGATCTGCATGTCTCGACACGTCTTCAAGCACTCACCGTCGTTGTCTTCAGCGGGTGGGCGCTGGAAGCTTTCGAGCACATCCGATTGAACGTCGTCGACGACGATCGCCGCATTGTACGCCGCGCGCTCCGTCGTCTCCCGGTCGACGAAGGCGCCATGATAGAAGGAGACGTGGAGGTTCCCGTCCCGGCCGAGCTCGCTGCTGGCAAGGTTGGCCTCGCCGGCGTTAAGCGGATTCGCGCCCATCAGGAGAAAGAGCCGATCGTTGCGCTCCTGCAGCGCATAAATGGCATGTGCGGTCACCTGGTCAACAAAAATCTGGTAGTTTCCGGAAGTTCGCAACACTGTTCCCCGCTGGCGCAGGGCATCCGCAGTCCGTAAGGCACGTAATGTATCGATGACATCGTCTACCAGGTGGCGTATCTCCACCTCTTCCGAGACCAGCCACTGAAACGAATCGTGCTCGAAGTCGTGGTAGTGACGCCGCAGCATTGCCTCTGGATGCTCCGTGCCATCGGTAGCGTCGATCGCCTCTGCCAGCGCTGTCTTTGCCTCCTCCAGCGCTCGAGCGAGTTGTTCGATTTCAACTGGAGGTTCCTGCGCGTGCCGGGATGCGATGAGTCTTGCCTGAGCTTTCGCTACATTCTGCTGCCAGTACAAAACGTGAAGATCGGTCGCGGCTGTTTGCTGCATCGTCTTTCGAAGCAACACCGGATCATTTAGGACGGCAATGGGTACTTTGCTTTTGCTATGGCAAACAGCCATGGACAGCATTTCGCGCAGGACAAGCTTAGGGTCTTGCCTGAGTGCCCCGTTCGTGACAAGGTTAACCAGCCGCCACCCAATGTTTCCCCAGTTCTCGTCCCAGATTGTTTCGACGATTTCGTCAAACTCTGTGTCGAAGACTGCTTGGGTTGCGAATTCGGGGTGCATAGCACGTCCAAACTTCGAACCGTCCACCATGCCAATGTCGTGAAGGTACGCTACCATCACGCCGTAGGCCTTCATGAAGAGATCCAGCTGGCGGCGACTGCGGCGGGGAATGAGGAGCCCATTGATGACGTCGAGTACCCGCAGAATCTGGTGAGCGACATCGCGCACATGCACCACCCCGTGATCCGCGAACAGAGCAATGTGGCGGAGGGGATCGCGCACGAATTCCGGATCGTCGATGAAACGCTCGAACCGGGCTTGCTCATTCACCCGGGAATAGTAGCGCTGTTCGAGCTGCGACCTGATGCTTTCGGGAAGGTAGGTGTCGAGCTGATCTTGTCCGTTCATACGACCATCCTGGGAGGCAGGTATGACCATCTCCGCCTACTCACCTTGATCCTCGCCTCCGCCACCGGGAGACCGGCTTTGGTGCATGTGCGTTGTCAGACCGAGGTGGAGGATCATGCTGGGATTGACCATCACGAGTCGTTCCACGCCTGCCACCAGTATCATCCATACCTCGCCCGCCTCGGTCACCCATGCAGCGGTGTCCCGCAGCGTCCCGTAGAGCGCCGCGCGGATGCCGAAGAACTCGCCTGGTCGCGCTACCCGTCGCAGTGGTGTCCTGTCCGTATCCAGCACCTCGACGGCGCCCGCGACCAGCAGATAGCCCTCATGCGCCAGGTCGCCCGCCGAGTAGAGCTGGTGCTCGGGTGCTACCGTCTGTGGCTGAAAGTCAAGCGCCAGATCCAGCAGCGTGGCCCAGGGCAGATGGCCAAACACTGGGTGGCGCCAGAGCCACTCGGCGCGCGCAAAAGCTTGCGCCAGCTTGAGACGCTCGGCGACCAGCCCAAAAAGCTCCCGGTCGAGCCGCAACAATTGCATCGCGCCACGTGCGACCACCGTGGTTGTGCGCGGCTCGCCCGTCAGAACGCCCCGCTCCCCGATCGAGCTCCCGCGGCCAAGGACCTGGATCCGCTTGCCCTGCTCCCAGATTTCGACCAGGCCGGAATGCACAATGTAGGCATAGCTATCCGACGGATCACCTTCATGCATAACCACCTGGCCATCCGTCCAGTCTGTCAACACCGCCTGCCGCGCCAGCGCGAAGCGCTCAGCGATCGGCAAGCGACCATAGAGGGGGCAGGCTGAGACCGTCGCAACGCGCTCTTCTCGCTCCATATCGTGGGCATCCACCACCGCCTCGCCCATCGCGACGACATGGCCGCTGCCCGCAAATTCAACCTAATGCGCCTGGCTGCCCAGTGTTGGCGGGAGGCGATGGTCGCTGGTGTGTGCGAGGACAATACGCTGGCCCTTCGCGGCCAGCCGCTCGATCAACTCGGGTGTCAGCGTGCTGTGAACGTTGCCGCCGCCAACGTCTTGCACGAGGATCTCGGCTCCTTCCGCAAAACGCAGCAACTCAGCACGTCGAGCCGAGCTGAGGATGCCCTGGGACTCGAGCTCGGAAAACCAGGTCTCATCGTAGCGCATATCCCCGGAGTAGCAAAGACCACCTACCGAGACGGCAAGTGTGGGAACGGCATGGACGGCATAGATCGCCTCGAAGGTGCGGCCGTCGAGCTCGAGCGGGTGCCCGGGATTGAGCGGGTGGTAGTCGAACAACGAGGCCACATGTGATTCGGGCACCGCCAGCATCGCACCCATGACGCGCAGCAAACCGTCATAGACAATGTCGGACGTGATCAGCCGGACGCGATGCTCACCTCGAAGTGCCAGTTCTGGCAGGCCTGCGAGATGATCCTCATGCAGATGCGACAGCACCACGGCGTCGAGCTGGCCGGTCGAAACGCCAAGATTAGCGAGCCGGGTGCGCAGGTAGGCGGCACAGTCAAACAGCAGCGGGCCAGCTTGCGTGGTGCTGCCGATGTAG
>JADDPT010000060.1:10739-24590 GCA_016781735.1 Rubrobacter sp. | reverse complement strand
TATTGACACCACAAGCCGGACGTATTAGTATAAGCTAATTACCTTACGCTGTAAGGGCAATATAACAATCATAGGTTTGTAGAACTATGAAAGGCTGATTCAGTGCGAGGAGGAACGGCTGAGGACCCGGCAGTGATGCTATCGCCCAAAGAGCGACGGCAACGGAACCGGGAGGAAGTACAGCGAGCCATCCTGAACGCAGCACGCCAGGTGATGCGTGAGCACGGTGTAGCTGCTCTCAGCCTGCGCGAGGTCGCGCGAAGGGTAAAGATGCAAGCCCCGTCGCTGTACACCTACTATCCCAGCAAGATGGCCCTCTACGACGCCCTATTTCTCGAGGGCATCCGTACTTACGCCGAGTACCGTCAGAACGCTATGAAAGAGCATCCCTCTTTTTGGGACACACTTCGGGAGTGGAGCGAGGTTTATATGGGTTTTGCCCGCGAGCACCCCGAGCTGTACCAGCTGTGTTTTGAGCGCCCGGTCCCGCAGTTGGTCCCTTCGGAACGGAGCATGGAGGAAAGCCACAGGCTGCTTGCCGGGAGCGAGGACCTGCTAGCCCAAGCTATCGCTGGTGGCGAGCTTTCCATCGATATTCCAACTAATCAGGCGCGTGATCTAATCATTGCGATGATCCACGGCCTTACATCGCAGCACATGGCCAACGAGCCCGATCTACCAGTTGGCTCAGGTCGCTACGGCGCACTCATCCCCGCTGCCGTCGCCCTTTTCCGAGGCGCCTGGGAGCCGAGACAGCCGACCGAGACGGATCAGGGCGATCGCGGCGGGCCCGTCGGACCACCGGGACGGGAGGTGGGAATGTAGGAGGTCAAGCAGCCGGAGAGCGGCGCACCAACAGAACACGACGGGAGGCACACCACGCAACAAGAGGAGAACATGTCCGGCCCTAGTCGCCCCAGCATCCATCACATTGCGCTCACGGTGACAGACCTGGAGGCCGGCATCCCGTGGTACGAAAAGGTATTCAACATCAGGTATCAGATGGAGGAAGGTCACCGCGGTGGCACTGGAAAGGTGCTGGCGGACGATGCCTGGCAGTTGATGATTGTATTGCACCGGCATGACGCGAATGGGGCTGAGAAGTTCGCCGAGACACGGACCGGTCTAGACCACGTGGGGCTGGCCGTATCAACCAGGGCCGACCTGGAAGCATGGCAGGCTCACCTTGAGGAGATGGGCGTGGAGCGATCCTCCGTGGCCAATCGGCCCTGCACCCAGTCTCCGATCGTGGACCGGCCCTATGGCTCTGTCCTCGTGTTCCGCGATCCTGACAACATCCAACTCGAGATGTTCGCCCCACCCAGCAGCTAGAACGACCGTATGTATGCCCACGAGACCCAGGAGACGGGACATGCAGACCGCCGACCTGAACAACTTGGAGATGCTCGATGCTTGGTAGGGGAACGACCCAGCGATGCGCATCACGGTGAATATTCCATTTTACGCCGCAACCGGCAACAAGAGCTCTTCAGTGGTCTACTTCGAAATTGAGCCGGGACGCTACCTTGGCACGCACACTGACAGCGCGGAGGAGATCGTCCTCGTGCTGTCTGGCAACGTCGAAGCCACCCTAGGCGATGAGAAGGGGCAGCTGTCAGCCGGGCAAGCGGCGCTGATCCCAGCGATGGCACCGCATGGCGTGCAGAACATAGGCGATGAGACCGCCCGCTGCGTCGGGTTCTTTTCCGCGGCGACAGTGGAGTCCACGTTCGACCACACGTTAATGCCCATCGGACCGCAGACAGTCAGCACCCCGCCCGTTCCAGATACGTCACTACTTGCGGAAGCCAACGCGTAGCGCCTAGAAGCAACACAGGTTTGCATTGATGTAGTATCACACGTCATCGCGTTCGGCCCTGGATGGAGAAGGAGGTGCAACTCTCGCAAAACAGGTGCTATCAGTGAGCTGGCACATTCGGACGTAACCCACAGTAAGTCACATACCACCCCAGGCGACTTAGGAGAAACACATTGAGCTGCATCAACGGTCTTGCGCGACGCGCGCTGGTATGCGCGCTGCTGCTGACCCTGCTCCCCACGCTAGCCCTCGCACAGGCAGGTCCTCCCATTCCCGAGCCCGTAGACCCTCCCGCCGAGGTAGCCGAGCTGCGCGCACGCTTCGAGAACATGACTCCCGACCAGGTCAGAGCCGCCGGCTACGTCGCCAATCCGCCAATGTGTATCTCGGCACCCGGGATAGGCGGCATGGGTATCCACGCGGTCAACGGGGCGCTGATGGGATCTCAATTCCCCACGGGCAGAATGGACCCGGAGAACCCGTCGGTGGTGCTCCTCGATGCTACCCAGCAGAAGGTGATCGGGCTCGAGTGGGAGGCTAAAGACATAGGCCAGGGCAATATGGAGATGTTTGGAGTGCCCATAAAGCTGCAGCAGGGACATCCGGGTGTGCCAGACCCTCACTACATGCTCCACGTCTACTTCAAGCCCGACGGCAAGGTACGCATGATTGGCCAGGACCCGCCGTTCGATCCTGACGTTACGTGCCCGGCAGGTATGCCGCAGGCTGGGGCAGGCGGCATGGCAGGGGACGGTGGTTACCACGCACCGGCCGCCACAGCGCTCGTGCTGCTTGCCGGCGCGGCTTGGGCGCTAAGGCGTAAGTGGCTTAGTGCTCTCGTGGTGTGACTGAGCAAATCGGCTCCCAGGGCTACTCTATCCTGGGAGCCCGAGGTAGCTCGTATGCTCCGACCCAACCTTGCTTACATCCCCGCCAAATGGAGAGAAAGACCTATGTCAGACGAAGAAAACAGCCATCACGTCCAAGCGGTCGGCCCCACTGAAGGTAAGTCGGTGCTCGGCAGGTTTGCAATCTACAAGCTGTCGGGTGAAGCCACTGGCGGCGCTTACTCGATAGTAGAGCACAATCTTCAGCCGCGCGCCCTAGCCGCCCCTATGCATACGCACCGCGATGTGGATGAGGTGTCATACGTCCTTGAGGGGGAGATTGGTGCGCTGATCGGTGACCGTGAGGTTTACGCCGGACCCGGCACACTCGTCCTCAAACCGAGAGGCGTTCCGCACACCTTCTGGAACTCAGGCGCCACTCCGGCCAAGCTGCTGGAGGTTATCTCACCGGCCGGATTCGAGCGCTACCTTGAGGAGCTGGATCAACTATTGGGCTCGGCTGGCGGCCGACCGGACCCGACCCAGATCGAGCAGTTCGCCGACAGGTACGGCATGGACATGGATTTCGGGAGCGTGCCGAGGTTGATGGAGAAGTACGGTGTGACGCTGGGGGGATAGAGTAGGCTCGAAGAGACCACCTCCTCGCGGTATCAATCGGATCGCAGCAAGACTCGTGTACCACTGTCCGTCTAACCGCTGAGGCTCAGGCGAACCACAAGGACGGGTGGTGAGTGGAGGACCAGGTCCGTTCGCTCGACTGTTAGCACCGGGAGTGGTACACACGGTTCACGGGAAGCCTCTAACGTCAAAGGGTGCTGGACTCCCCCGGTTTGGGGCGTTCACTGGCAGGTTCGGTCCCGGCTGCGGGCGGGCACAGCGAAGTGCGGTAAGATGTCCTGGTGAGAAAGCCGGTCTCTGAGCGCAAACTCCGCACTCCAGTGCCTCGCTCGACGGTAGCGCACGAGACGACCATGAGCAGGGCAGCTTCGTTCCCTTACGTTCCCGTAACGCTCTACATCACGCTCCTGGCGGCACTACTCTTGGTCGAGCTCTGCGTGCCCGAAGGCTTCGCGGACAAGTGGGCCGGTGTGCTCCGAATGCCGCGCCAGGCGTCGCGCGTATCCGCGCTGTATCGCGAGGCATACGGCTTCCCGCTCCTGAGTCTATCACCGCTAGGCTTCCGCGCGCTGCATGGGCTCCTGATCGCGGGTCTCTGGGGAGCCTACGTACTGTCAGTGCGGCGCCTCGTCCAGAGGACCAAGAGTACGGCCTTCTGGAGCTGCACGCTACTGCTGCTCCTGCTGTCCGTCGCGTTACCTCCCCTGCTCTCGACCGATGTGTTCTACTATGGGATCACCGGGCAGATAGCAGGGCCGTACGGGAGCAACCCATACCTCGTCCCGCCTTCACAGTTCCCAGATAGCGCGCTACTCCCGTACAACTATTGGGTCGAGTTCACCTCGCCCTACGGTCCGTTGTGGACCACAGTGTCGGAAATACTGGGAACCTGGGGCGGCAACTCGGTATTGCGCACTACTCTCCTTTTCAAGGGGCTCGGCGGTCTCTGCGTTCTGGTCGGCGCGGTGCTGATCCACCACGTGGTGCGCCGCCTCGCGCCGGAACGCACGAGCCAGGCAACGGCGCTATGGTCTTGGAACCCTCTCGTCCTGTTGGAGAGCGCAGGCAACGCGCACAACGATGCGCTCGTCGCCGTGCTGCTGCTGGGCAGTCTCGCGCTGTTACTGGTTCACGGCCACATTCACTCCTTCCTCTTGCTCGCCGCATCGTCGCTAGTCAAACCAACAACCCTGCCCATCGTCGGCCTTTATGCACTTCGCCGGCTCGCTGGTACCACTGTCACGGCCAGGTTGCTCCTTGCCGTGCGTTATGTCGCGCTGTCCGTGCTCCTGATCGTCGTGGCGTACGCACGATATTGGGGCGGTCCGGCTACGTTGCAGGGTCTTCGGTCGCAGCCGCTCGAGACGGTGCAAGGCGTGATCCCGGCGGCCGCGTACGGGCTGGCGAAGATCGTCACCTCCACCGACTCGACCGCTCTCGTCGCGCGGACCGTCTCGTTCCTAGCGCTGATCTTGCTCGGACTCTGGACGCTTAGACAGCTGCTGTCCATGTCTGGGTCGGACAGACATGCTGCACCCGCTCGTGAAGCCTGGCTGTGGGGCGCCGTCGCCGTCCTCCTTGCGCTCGTGTTCGTCCGTGCCTACCCGTGGTATACGGTGCCGGGCCTGGCTCTCCTTGCAGCCGCCTGGCCACACAGGCACCGCATAACCCTATCGCTATACGCCGTGACGGCACTCTGGTTCCTCGGGCGCAACATCGTCTAGCGCCCCGGAGAGTAAAGGAACCTGGCGAGGGTTATAATCGAGTCGCACCACAAGCACCAAGGAGGATCCACTCAGTTGCTTTTCTCCGAACTCGCGTCATTTTTCAGCCGCCTCGAAGAAACGACCAGCCGCAACGCCCTCGTGGAGATTCTCGCCGAGCTGTTCGGCAAGACCCCTCCCGATGAGGTAGCCTCAACGACGTACCTGCTGCAGGGACGGCTCGCACCTTTCTTCAAGCCTGTGGAGATTGGCATGGGCAATAACTACGTTGCCGACTCCATTGCCCGCGCATACAACACCGACCGCGCTGGAGTGCTACGGCGGTTTGACAGGCTGGGTGATATCGGTGCGGCCGCGAAGGAACTCGCCGAAGAGTCCGGTGTGGCGCCTCCACCGGAGCGGTCGTTGGAGGTGTCGAGCGTATTCAACTGCCTGTTGGAGATAGCGGGGATCTCCGGCGCGGGCAGCATCGAACAGAAGGTCCAGGCGCTGTCCGGCCTGCTCACACAGCTCGATCCCCTCTCCGCCCTCTACCTGTGTCGCATTCCCGTCGGCAAGCTGCGCCTCGGCGTGGGAGACCCAACTATCCTGGACGGATACTCCTTTGCGAAGGTCGGTGACAAGAGCCTGCGGAAGCGGCTAGAGAGAGCGTATAACGAGACGAGCGACCTCGGGTTGATTGGTGCCACGCTCTGGAACCACGGCATCGAGGCTGTGGACGCACTCTCGATCAGTGTGGGCAACCCCGTACGCCCCGCGCTCGCCGAGCGGCTGCCCTCCGCCGAGGCGATCCTGGCAAAGCTCGGCACGTGCGGCGTTGAGAAGAAATTCGACGGCTTCCGTTGTCAGATACACAAGCTCGGCGACGAGGTAAGAGTGTACTCTCGTAACCTGGAGGACATGACCGGGATGTTTCCCGAGCTGGCGGAAGGGGCACTGCACCAGGTAGCGGCAGACACCGCAATCTTCGAGGGTGAGGCGCTCGCGTACAACCCTCTCTCCGACGAGTACCTGCCGTTCCAGGAAACGACGAAGCGCAGGCGAAAGCACAACATCGCCGACACGGCCCAGGAGCTGCCACTCCGCCTTTTCACGTTCGACATGCTTTACGTCGACGGGGAGAACATCACCCCGCTGCCGTACACCGAGCGCAGGGAGAGGCTCGGCAGGCTCATTCGGCCTGGCGATACGCTCCTGCTCTCGGAAGAGAGGGTGGCGCACGAGCCGGCGGAACTGCTGGAGGTGTTCGACGACGCCCTGCAGGGAGGGCTCGAGGGCATCATGGCGAAGAAGCTGGACGCTCCCTACCAGGCAGGGGCACGCAACTACAACTGGGTGAAGCTCAAGCGGGCGCAGGCGGGCGAGCTACAGGACACTGTTGACTGCGTCATCATCGGCTACATCTACGGTCGTGGAAGGAGGAGCAGTCTCGGTGTGGGAGCGCTGCTCGTGGGGGTATACGATCCGGAACGCGACGTTTTCCCTTCCATCACAAAGATAGGCACCGGGCTGACCGACGCCGAGTGGCGCGAGGTCAGAGAGCGGTGCGCACCGTTCGTCTCGGAAGAGAAGCCTGCGAGGGTGGAGAGCCTACTACAGCCGAGCGTGTGGGTCGAGCCTGCCGTGGTCATAGAGGTCCTCGCTGACGAGATCACGCGCTCACCCGTCCACACCGCAGGAAAGGGAGAGGGCAAGCAAGGCTACGCACTGCGATTCCCGCGCCTGGTCTCCTTCCGCGACGCCGACAAGCGTCCCGAAGACAGCACGACCGTGGCTGAGGTCATCACTATGTACGGCCAGCAGGGAGCCAAACCGGTTCCTGCTTAGGCTGCCGTGCGTTCGCGCGGTGCTATACTTACCTGTCGGACCAAAGGCGAGATCGCCCGAACCACAGCCGCCATCGCCGATTCGGCGTTCGGTCGTCTACTGGGAGTACGCCGTCATCGCGACACCCAACCCCACCGTCTGGAGGTACATCCCGCATGGCATTCGACTTTTTCAACCGGGAAAAGAGAGCGGGAGACACCTCCTCTCGCATCCCGCCGGGACAGGTTGAGACGAAGAAGTTCCCGGTGTTGCACTATGGCTCTGTTCCGAGAGTAGACCTGACCAACTGGGACTTCCGCGTGTGGGGCCTCGTCGAGAAGCCCATCACCCTCACGTGGGAGCAGTTGGAGTCGCTGCCACGCAAGACCATCGTCACGGACATACACTGCGTCACCAGGTGGAGCAAGCTGGACACCGCATGGACGGGCGTGCCGTTCCGCGAGGTCGTGGAGATGGTTCGACCAAACCCCGAAGCGAAGTACGTGATGGCACACGCCGAGAACAACTTCACCACGAACATCCCCCTCGACGTGCTGCTCGATGATGACGTGATGCTCGCACACACGTACGATGGACAGCCGTTGACACCGGACCACGGATATCCGCTCCGGCTGCTGGTCCCAAAGCGGTACTTCTGGAAGAGCGCGAAGTGGCTGCGCGGTCTTGAGTTCATGCCCGCCGACAAGCCCGGCTTCTGGGAGGACGCGGGGTACCACATGAACGGCGACCCGTGGAAAGAGGAGCGATACGGCACGCCCACATGGTGGTAGCCGTCGCCTAATCCCCAACCGACACTCAGGCGGGACTGCACCGATTCCCCACGCCGACGAGAAGGAGATACACATGGCCGACCCCAGGCACCAGAAGCTTGCTCAGGTGCTCATCCACTACTCGCTCGACGTCAAACCGGGAGACAAGATACTGATCGCCTCCTCGGAGCTTGGCGCACCGCTGGTGCGTGAAGCGTATCGCGAGGCGATTCGCGCCGGTGCTTATCCAGCCACGCGCGTCCGGCTCTCAGGACTGAGGGAGATTGCGTTGCGGGAGGGTAGCGAGGATCAGATCTCACACGTCTCCGAAATGGACAGGCAGGAGATAGAGTACTACGACGCCCAACTCAACATCCTCGCGGACGCGAACACGAAAGAGCTCTCGGGTGTGGATCCGCAACGGATGGTGCTTGCGCAGAAGACTCGTGGCCCCCTGATGGAGCGCTTCATGGAGCGTAGCGCAGCGCGGGAGCTCAACTGGAACCTCACGCTCTTTCCCACCCAAGCCCACGCGCAGGACGCCGGCATGTCCCTTTCCGATTACGAGGACTTCGTCTTCGGTGCCGGGTTGCTCGATAACGACGACCCTCCTGCGGCATGGCGGGGAGTCCACGACGAGCAGCAACGTATCGCGGATTTTCTGTCGAGCCACGACGAGATACACATAGTGGCGCCGGGCACGGACCTCACCTACAGCGTGGGAGGTCGCAAGTGGATCAACGCAAGCGGCACGCGTAACTTTCCGGATGGGGAGGTCTTCACTGGGCCGATCGAAGATTCGGCGAGCGGCACCGTGCGCTTCTCGTACCCGGCAGTGTACGCCGGCAACGAGGTCGAGGACGTGCGGCTTCGGTTCGAGGCAGGTAAGGTGGTGGAGGCCACGGCGGGGCGCGGTCAGGACTTCCTCCTCTCGATGTTCGACCAAGACCCAGGCGCGCGGTTTCTCGGAGAGGTGGCCTTCGGCCTCAACTACGGCATAAAGCAGTTCACCCGAAATATCCTCTTCGATGAGAAGATCGGCGGCACCATGCACATGGCGCTCGGCAGGTCGTATCCCGACACCGGTGGCAAGAACGAGTCGTCACTGCATTGGGACCTGATCTCCGACCTTAGAGAGGGCAAGGCGTATGCCGACGGGGAGCTCTGCTACGAGGGCGGCCGCTTCATAATCTAGCCGCGCGACAGAACAACTTTAGAACTGGTCATGCCGCATCAGTCGGGTCTCCCCCGCGTGTCGGGGCAGCTTACATACCCGTTCCTCGGTACGGATTGCCGTTCCCGTCGGCAGCTCGGTAAGCTACTCGACGAAGGTGAACCTGGCGAGCTTCAGCGCAGGCGCCACCACCGCCAGGTCCTGCCCGCTCATCACCAGCTTCCGCTCGCGCGAGCGGCGCTCGATACCCTCGAACGCAGAGAGCAGGCTCTGCTGAAAGCGAAGGTCTTGTACGGAGTGCGCGATCTCGCCATCCTCGATCAGAAACGTGCCGTGCTGAGTCGCGCCTTCCACAAGGAGTCCTGCATGGTCGAGGGTGTTGAGGCCGGCAAGTCGGCTGATGAGCACGCCGCGCCGCACTGAGCCGATCAACTGCTCCATCTCGCCGTCGTCATGCTGGAGGAAGAGGCTACAAGGCAGCGGACCAGTGTATGCGCCTGACGTCGTCGGCAAGGAGGCATGGCCCGTACTCCGCGTACCGGCTGCGATCGCCGTACACGTGTCGTGCACGGGGCCAACAGCTACGCCTTCCCTGACGAGCTCAACCTTTTGTCGTGCAACGCCCTGAGCGTCGAACGGCGACAGCAAGCCGTCCGCGGAGAGTGGGTCGTCATGCAGTGTGAAGAGCGGGCCGGTGACTCGCTCGCCGAGCCTTCCCGACATGAAACTCTGGCCCGAGGCGACCGCATCTCCCCCAAGACCATTCCGTGCCATGTGGACGAGGAGGTCGGCAACAGCGTTCTGCTCGAGCACCACTTCATACTCGCCAGGGTCAAGCTTCCGCGGGTATGCCCCCAGTAGCGCCTTGGACGCCGCGATCTCCCCAACCTCAAACGGATTTATCTGCGTCACGTCCCTCGCGTAGCCATCACCGTACCCGGAACTTGTCTCACCCTCCGCCACCGCATAGAGACCCGCGCTGGTGCTCGCATGGCACGCGCTCAGGCCCCTCGAGTTAGCTACGGACATCTGCCTCACACCTGCGTAGTAGCAGCCGGATGCCTGCAGCCCCTGCGAGGCGGCGTTCTCGATGACGATCCGAACGGTTTCGGCCCTCTGCTCCGGCGTATACAAGGCAGTCATCGGTGCGAGAGCGTTCGCCTGCTCGTACTCCTGCGGTTGGGGCACGGGCATCGCCGGCTCCCTCGCCACGCTCACGACGCGCGCAACGAAACCGCGCAGGGCCGCAGGGTCGAGAACAGTCGTCGCGCCCCTTGCCTGACGGCCCTCAACGATCGCACGCAGGTAGAGCGTCTCGCCAACATCGCTCGTATGCTCTCCCACCTCGTTACCAGCAAACGGAGTACGCTGCATGCGGCTCGTCAGCAGCACAGCCTCGCACTCGTCCGCAGGCACGAGGTTGAGCACTTCCTGCAATAGCTCGCGCGCATTCTCCCGGTTGAGCATCTACGGTCCTCCTTCAACGCGGTATTTGGTGCGCACCCAATTCTTCCAGTCCTGCTCGAACCGATCCGCGCTGACCTTCAGCGCCTTCCGGAAAGATGAATCCAACTGGCCGCTGCTCTCGTACGCTTCAACCAGTCTCCAATAACCCTCGATACCGTACCGCTCGATCAGGTACGTAACCAGCTCCTTCGACTGGCCGTACGCCAACCCCAGGTTCGAGGAGACAGCCGAATACTCCGTCATTTCGGAAAGCTCGAACAACTCTCCCTCGCGGAGCGCGCGCTCGAGCTCGTACGACGAACCCCGGTCTGCCACCCACTCAGCCAGCCCCTCGCTCATCCAGAACGTGATCTCGGTCAGCCGTACCCTGCGGTCAGAGAGCAGGTGGGTCAACTCGTGAGCGGCGGTCATCTCTAACTCCGCGTACGGAGAGTCGTACGGACTGTACACGCCAAACCCGTACGAGCCGGGGCTGCGGAGGAAAAGGAGGTTTGGAGTCGAGGTCCGGTAGTATCCCACTGTCAGCCCGGCGGCAAGCCCTGGCGACACCTCGTACGCGGGTAGTAGGCGCACGTACACGTTGCGCTTGGGTCGGACGTTCATATGCCTGGCACTCTTGGCCAGTGCCCGCTCTGATAGAGCCAGAACGCGATCTACGCTCGCCCGGTCCCAATCGTAGTACTCGATCGTGACACCGGCGCCGCGCTTACTGCGCAGTGCACCAAGCTGCTTAGCTGTGGGCTCCGTCACCTTCCAGCTATTCCCGACGCGTCGGAATATCCAGCTCTGAAGCACGTGCCCGTACCGACCGTCCCTTGTGCGCAGTGAGAGCAGCATCCTCGCTCGATAGTATGGACCGGTCACCGGCACGGCGGTCTGCACCTGTGCACGGGCCGTGGTATCACCGTAGTTCTTGGACCAGATACGGTACTGCTCCTGCTGAATGGTCAACCAGTATTCGTTCGTCGGATCTATGGTCGACTCATACAAGGGGAGGTCACCATTGTTGAGGGCCCGATAGTACCGATTCACCACCGCCTGTATTCCCTGCTTCGGATCCACATCTCGTGTTCGGTCGGGCTTCAGCGCGGGTCGGGGCGCAAGCTTTTTCGCAGTGCTGGCCGTCCGCACAGGACTGGGAGTGCTGGTTGGCTGGGGTGTGGAAGGAGTAGTGGCGGCGGGAGCAGCCGTCCTCGTCGGCGAGAGAGTAGGTGTACTCGTCGGCGTAGGCTGGGTGTACTTGGTGGCCTCGATTACTGCGACAACTGAAACGCCAGGAGTAAGCTCATAGGGCTGGCTATCAGAACTGGTCCTACCCGTCCGGTTGCCGCCGGAGCAGGCGGACGCAGCGGCCAGCACCAACAGCATGACAGCGAACCGAAAAGATCGGGTCAAGAAGCGTTCACCGACCGCTTGGCTTCCGGAGCTCAAGTCCCAAGGTCCACCCTCCAGAGGTGCACGACCAGGACGATATAGCACACGAGGAGCCACGACCGGCCGCGGCCCTACGCGGATTCGACGTACGGCAGCCACGTAAAGCAGGTTGCCCGCCTGCTGGGGCGTGCGACCTCTCTCGACAAACCTGCAGCGAGCGCTGAAATGATAACGCGTCAACCATGGGGACAGTCACTTCTTTAGTATAATTGCAGTATGGAAACGATAGAAACCCGACCCATTAGTTTACGCCCTTCCGCCGCCCCGGCTCGCCTCAAGCCTCCTGTCTCGGTGCTCGACCTCAGCCTCGAGGAACTGCGATTGAATCTGGCTACGCACGGGCAGCCGACGTACCGCGCCGAGCAGGTCTGGAAAGGCTTGTACGGATCGCTTGCTGCTGGCACGGACGCGGTAACAACCTTGCCGGCCCCGATAAAGTCTCTCCTCAACGAGGAGCTGCCAATGCCGGTCCTGGCTCCGATTAGCTCCACTCGGGCAGATGACGGGGCCACCCACAAGATCCTCTTCAAGCTGTACGATGGCCGGGCCGTCGAGAGCGTCCTGATGCGGTACGAGGACGGTCGGGCGACCGTATGCGTCAGCTCCCAGGCAGGCTGCGCGATGGGTTGTGTCTTCTGCGCTACCGGCATGGGCGGCTTCGACCGAAACCTTTCCGCCGGCGAGATCGTCGGGCAGATCCTCTACTTCGCGCGAGAGCTACACGCCGAGGGTAGGAAGCTAACGAACATAGTGTATATGGGCATGGGGGAGCCACTTGCCAATCTCCGTGCTGTGTGGCGCTCAATTGAGAACCTGCATGAGCCCAAGGGCATGAACTTCAGTCCCCGCCGCATCACCGTCTCCACGGTGGGACTCGTGCCTCAGATACGAAAGTTCGCCGAGTACCCCCTCCCGGTAAACCTCGCCATCTCACTCCATGCCGCCGACGATGAGTTGCGGAGTAGCATGATGCCCGTCAACAACAGGTGGCCAGTCTCGGAGTTGGTCGCCGCCGCGAAGGAGTACACCGAGCGCACGCGGAGAAGGATCTCCTTCGAATACGCGCTCATCGCCGACTCGAACAGCTCTGTTGCTCAGGCGCGAGCGCTGGCCGCGCTGCTCCGCGGGATGCTCTGTCACGTCAATCTCATCCGGCTCAACAAGGTGCCCGGTAGTCCGCTGCGGCCGCCGACCGCGGAGGAGACCCGCGCCTTCCAGCGCGAGCTGGAAGCGGCCGGCATCCCTTGCACGGTCAGGCTGGAGCGAGGAGCGGACATCCTTGCTGCCTGCGGGCAGTTGCGAATCGAGCACGCACTCGCCACGTGAGCAGGATTCACCTCGACGCCTACTCGGTCGTCAGTGGCGACATGCTGCTGGGGGCTCTGCTTGACGTCGGCGCATCTCTCCCCAACGTTCAAGCCGCGCTGGCCACACTGCCGGTATCAGGTTGGAACCTCGAGCTCCAGACCGTGACACGACACGGCATCTCGGGCAAGCAAGCGCGCGTCGCGTTGTCGGAGGCGCCCCAACCCCGGCGAACACTTTCGGATATTGAGAAGATCCTGAGTGAGTCAGCCCTACCGGATCGGGTCCGCGAGAACACAGCCGGCGTGTTCGAGAGGCTCGCAGCGGCCGAGGCGAAGGTTCACGGCACGGTGGTCTCGGAAGTACACTTCCACGAGGTCGGCGCGGTGGATGCCATCGTGGATATTGTGGGTTGCTGCGCCGCCCTGCACGACCTGGGCTGCGCCACGCTCACCTGCTCGCCCCTGCCCCTGGGCACCTGTTTCGTTCGCGCCGCTCACGGCATGCTGCCTGTCCCGGCTCCGGCGACCCTGGAGCTGTTGACATCGTGCGGCGCCCCGGTCCTGTCCGGTGCCGGGCAGGGCGAGATGGTTACTCCGACGGGTGCAGCGCTCGTCGCGCATTTCGCGACGTTCGAACCGCTGGAGGCGGTAACCCCCCTGCGCGTGGGCTACGGCTTCGGAACGCGTGACCTGCCTTGGCCCAACGCGCTCAGGGCGTTGCTACTAGCCGGCCAGGATGGCGACTCCGGACTCGACCGCGACACCGTGTCGCTGATTGAGTGCAACATCGATGACATGAGCGGCGAGGTTGTCCCGTACGTCATCGAGCGCTTGCTGGAGGCGGGGGCGCTGGACTCCTGGGCGACGCCGGTGCACATGAAGAA
>JADDPT010000060.1:0-10722 GCA_016781735.1 Rubrobacter sp. | reverse complement strand
TACTGTCCACGCTCGCGGCCTCCGGCCAGGAAGAGCACCTGGTCGCGATACTGCTTCGCGAGACCACAACGCTCGGCGTGCGCCACACGTCCTACGGACGCATGAAGGCGCCAAGGCGACAGGAGCGGGTCGCGACACCTTACGGAGAGGTACGCGTAAAGCTCAAACTCCTGGAGGGCCGGGTGACGGATGCGGCGCCGGAGTACCAGGATTGCGCCAGGCTCGCTCAGGAGCAGGCGGTTCCCCTGCGCACGGTATACGACGCCGCGCTGCAAACGGCCCGATCTCTCCTCAAGCCGCACGAAACCTCAGAGTAGCGTCACCCGAGAACGGTCTCGAGCTGAGTCAGGCGCGACGCCAAGTCCGGCCGGTCGGCCGCGAGGACTGTCACGTGGCCCAGCTTACGTCCGGGTCGGGCCGACTTGCCGTAGAGGTGCAGGTGCACTCCCGGTACTCGCAGCACGGCGGCTACATCGGGCTGAGTTCCGAGGAGGTTGAGCATCCCGCTGCACCCACGGGCCGCGGTGACACCAAGAGGAAGCCCTGCGACAGCCCGAACGTGGTTCTCGAATTGGCTTGTAGTCGCGCCCTCGATAGTCCAGTGGCCGGAGTTGTGCACCCTCGGCGCAATCTCGTTCGCCAGCAGCCTGCCACCTGCATCAAAGAGCTCGACTGCTAGCACGCCCACATAGTCGAGCTCGTCCATGACGCGCGAAACATACGACTCGGATTCTCGTTGCAGCGCCTCTGTAACGGACGGGGCAGGCGCTACCGAGCGACGCAGCACTCCGTGCCGGTGCTCATTCTCGACCACCGGGTAACACGGCATCTCGCCATCCTGAGAGCGCACGCCCAGCACCGAGAGCTCGCGCCGGAAAGGCACATACCCCTCCAGGATGAGTGGCACACCGCCGAGCGTTTGCCAAGCCGCATCCGCCTCGTCTGGCGTGCGAATCACATGCTGTCCCTTCCCGTCGTATCCCAGCCGTCTCGTCTTGAGCACGGCCGGCACACCCAGCACAGTTAACGCCTGCTGCAGATCATCCCGCGAGTCAACCGGCTCCCACGGTGCTGTAGGTATGCCCAGGCGGTTCAGGGTGCTCTTCTCCTGCAGCCTGTCCTGAGCCACCTCCAGCGCAATGGGAGGCGGATACACAGGCACCCGAAGAGCCAGCCGGCGCACTGCCTCCACGGGGAAGTTCTCGAACTCATACGTCACCACGTCCAGCCCGTCGGCGAAACGGTCGAGGGCAGCCGGATCACCGTAGTCACCGACGACCTGCTCGGCGACATGGGAAGCGGGAGACTCAGGCGTGGGGTCAAGGAAGCGGAAGCGCAGGCCAAGCGGGTAGCCGGCCAGTGCCAGCATGCGCCCTAGCTGGCCAGCGCCCAGCACTCCTACGATCATGAGTCCTCGCGCGGGTCGGGCCGCTCCAACACCGCCTGCGTCTGTGCCTGCCGGTAGCGCGCGACCGCATCCCGGAACTCGGGATACTTGCTGCCCAGCATCGAGGCGGCCAGCACGGCCGCATTCGTGGCCCCCGCTCTTCCGATCGCCAGCGTGCCCACAGGCACCCCCGCCGGCATCTGCACGATAGAAAGCAGCGAGTCAAGTCCAGAGAGTGCCTTCGACTCGACGGGAACGCCCAACACCGGCAGCACGGTCTTGCTCGCCGCCATACCCGGCAGGTGAGCCGCTCCTCCTGCGGCCGCGATGATTACCTCCAGGCCACGCTCCTGTGCCGACCCTGCATACTCGAACAACAGGTCAGGCGTGCGGTGAGCCGACACGACCCTCACCTCATACGGAACTCCAAGCGACTCCAGCGTGTCGGCTGCATGCGACATCGTGTCCCAGTCAGAGCGCGACCCCATGATCACCCCGACCACAGGCTGCATATCCTACCTCCCGCCGACTGACGGCATTCTCGATCTTGCTGGCAGCTTTGGCCGATGCTAGGTCGCACTAGCCCTGGCTGATGGTTCCCTGGCTCAACACCGTAAGCAGCGAGGAGCGCGTCTGGTCGAGCGTTCCCGCGACTATATTCGCCAGGCAGCGGTACACCGTCAACCCTATGTCCGGTCGATCCTCAAGCAACTGAAGCAGCGGTCGCCGGTCGAGCGCCAGGGCCGTGCCGGCCTCGTGTGCCCTGGCGGAGAAGCTGTACAGATACGGCTCCAGGAGGGCCGACCACCCGAACGCCTGGCCGGGGCGTGTCACCGTCTCTACCAGCACGTCGCCGCCCTCTCCGACATGCGTCCGTATGCCTACCGCGCCCTCGCGCAGTACATAGCCCACATCGGCGGAAGTCCCCTGCTCACAGAGCACCTGACCGCGCTCGAAGCTTATTTCGGAGGCAAGGGAAGCCACGAGAGACAACCCCTCATTATCGAGCGAACCAAACAGCCTGGACTCCCGTAACAACGACTCTACGTCCATCCCACACCCCCTTGCCTGCTGATCCGGTCTCGTCACGGTGGTCAGCCCAGCTTCAAGCGCCGTAATGTTGCGAGTCAAGTCTCAACACGAGGTTCGACGCAATCCACGATCGCTTAGCTGCCTACCCGGCCGTGGCCCGTATTGTAACCTAGTGCCGGAAATGCCGGCTGCCGGTGAAGACCATCGCCATCCCGTATCGGTCAGCGACCCGGATCACCTCATCGTCGCGGACCGAACCACCCGGCTGTATGATCGCGGAGACTCCGGCCTTGCCCGCCTCCTCCACGCCGTCACCGAACGGGAAGAAGGCGTCACTCGCCAGCACTGAGCCGGGAGCGCGAGTGTCTGCTTTCCGCACCGCGATGCGCACCGAGTCTACGCGGCTAGGCTGGCCGGCGCCCATGCTCACGAGCATCAGGTCCTTCGCCAGCGCTACCGCGTTGGAGTGTATGTGCTTGACAGCGCGCCACGCGAACAGCAGGTCCGTAGCCTCCTCCAGCGTGGGCTGTCGTCGTGTGACCACCTGGGTCTGCACCTCGTCGGGAGGTACAGCGTCCGGCGTCTGCAGTAGCAGGCCACCACCGACACGCTTCAGGTCGAGCTTGGACGGCGTGACAGGCTGCTCCCAACTGCTGTCCATCTCGCCTACCTCCAGCAGCCGAAGCTTCTTCTTGCGCTGTAGAATCGCACGCGCCTCCGGAGTAAACGACGGCGCCACGATCAACTGGAAGAACGTCTTCGACATCCCCTCCGCTACCGCCACGTCCACTTCCCGATTTACCCCCACGACGCCACCGTACGCCGACACCGGGTCACCCATAAGTGCGTGCTCGAACGCAAGTGACAGGTCAGTGTTCGTAGCCAGGCCACAAGGGTTGCCATGTTTGATTATCGCTATCGTTGGTCCCTGAAAATCACTCACGCACCGGGTGGCGAGATCGGCGTCGAGCACGTTGTTATACGAGAGATCCGCTCCTCCCACCTGCCGCAGCCGCTCCACAAAGCCACTGCCGTCTGCCGTTATCTGGCGGTAAAGCGCCCCACGTTGGTGCGGATTCTCGCCGTACCGTAGATCCTCGATCTTTTCCAGCGGAAGGGTCATGGTTTGCGGAAAAAGGTCGTCGCTTCCGCGGAGGTAACCGGCAATCAGCGAGTCGTAGGCGGATACGTGTGCGAACGCCTTCGCGGACAGCCACTGTCGCGTCTCCAGGCTGACGGCACCGTGTGACTGCCATTCCTCCATCACCGGCCCATAGTCGGCGGGGTCGGTCAGAACCACGACGTCAGTGAAGTTCTTCGCTGCCGCGCGGATGAGGGTAGGTCCGCCGATGTCGATGTTCTCCAGCGCAGTCTCCAGCGTAGCACCGGGGTGGGCTATGCTCTCGGCGAAGGGATACAGGTTGACGACTACCACGCCAATTGGCTCGACACCATGCCTTGCGAGCTCGTCCATGTCGGACTGAACTCGGGTGCGAGCGAGGATGCCGCCGTGAACATGAGGATGCAGCGTCTTCACGCGACCGCTGAGTATTTCAGGGAACCCTGTCAGGTCGCTCACGGAGCGCGCCGACAGGCCCGCCGTTTGCAGCGTCGCGAGGGTTCCACCAGTTGAGTAGATTTCGACCTCTCGCTCGAGCAACTGCCTCGCGAGATCTTCCAGGCCGGACTTATCTGAGACGCTAACGACTCCCCTCATCTCACCCCTCTCCCACCACCACGGTCCTACCTTCCACCCTCAGATGTCCTCTAGCGTATAGACTTACCGCCGCAGGCAGCAGTCGATGCTCCTGCTCCAGGATACGAGCACTCAAGGAGGCTACATCGTCACCTGACAGAACCGGTACCGCCGCCTGAGAAATGATCGGGCCGCCGTCCACGTCCTCCGTCACCAGGTGTACGGTGCAGCCCGACACCTTCACCCCGTGCGACAACGCCTCCTCCTGTGCGTGTAGCGTGTTGGCGAAGGCCGGTAGCAGCGACGGATGCACGTTGATGATTTTACCTTCCCACCGGCGCACGAACGAGCCAACTAGCACCCGGTCAAACCCGGCGCACACGACCAGACCCACCTCACGTTCCTGCAGCGCGTCAGACATGGCGGTCTGCGCCGCTTCCCGATCCTCTTGTCGCCAGGGCTGAGGGCAGATGAGACTCTCAACTCCGTGCTCCCTCGCCACACTGAGTGCTCTCGCCTGAGGATGGTTGCTGACTACGACCACGACCTTCGCATCGAGCGAGCCCGCCTTCTCGCTCTCAAGCAGGGACACAAGGTTAGAACCCCTGCCCGAGGCAAGTACGGCAACCTTAAGCACTGAGCACGCCTGAGAGAACGAAGGGGTCTGTGCCCTCCGTCACCTCGCCGATCAACGACGAGCCGCCGACGCTATCCAACACCACGTCACGGTCTCCTGGGCGCACGATCAGCACCATGCCCACGCCCATGTTGAACACGCGGTACATCTCGTCGGAAGTTACCGCTCCACGCTCCTGTATCCATCCGAAGATGTCCAGGCGGCGCCAGGTCGAGACGTCCACCCGCGCCTGCAGACCCACCGGCAGGATGCGCGGTAGGTTCTCGATCAAGCCTCCACCCGTGATGTGGGCGATACCGCGCACCAAACGAGCCTCGAGCAGCGGCCAGACCTCCGGGAAGTACGACTTGTGAGGCTCCAGGAGTAGGTCAGCGAGAGGTTGGGGAAGATCCTCTCGTGGAGACAGTAGAGCCGCGGGCGCCTCCAGACCTTCCTGCGAGAGGGTATGGTGTACGAGGCTGAACCCGTTGGTGTGCAGTCCGGATGATGGCAGCCCGATCAGGACGTCTCCCGAGCGAACGGAGTTCGGCAGGAGCCGATCACGGGCCACCATGCCTACGATGAAGCCGGCGATGTCATACTCCCCCGGCATGTACATTCCCGGCAGCTCGGCTGTCTCGCCACCGAGTAGTGCGGCGCCAGCCCCGCGGCAGGCGTCAGCGATGCCCTGCACTACCTCGGCGACTGCCTCGGGAAGCACCTTGCTCGACGCAAAGTAATCGAGAAAGAATAACGGCCGGGCACCCATTGCTAGTACGTCGTTCACGCAGTGGTTCACGAGGTCGAGACCTATGCCCCGATGCCGCCCGAGTCGCGACGCGAGCCGCACCTTTGTTCCCACGCTGTCCGTGCTGGCAACGAGCACCGTGTCGCCGTCGAGCGCATACGCGCCACCGAAGGCGCCCGTGCCGGCGAGCACTTGTGGACCATGCGTTGACTGGACTGCCGAGCGCATCAGCTCTACGGCGCGGTTGCCGCCCTCGATGTCCACGCCGGAGCGCTTGTAGGCCTCACTTGTTGGCGGCACGCACTACTCCCACGCCATGCTGTAACCGTCGAGCCAAATACCCTCATTACGCGGTCGATGCCTGCGGCGAGGGCCTAGAAAGATGCTCCAGAGCAGCGAAAGGCACATTCGGAGACTCTCCGGCACCGGCGGCTCAACTCTCGGAGCCATCCTGCTGGTACGGAGCGAAACGGGCAAGGTGCCGCTCCGAGAGACGGCCACGCACCCGTGTCCCGCCTTCGACATACTCTTCTTCGAGAACCTGCCCCTGCTGGTGCAGGAAATCCAGAAGCGCACTCTCGCTGTACGGGAGTGTCACGTTCACTTCATGGAGGTCACCGCTAAGCATCTCCTCAGCGCGGGTCAACAGCTCGTCTAGGCCCCAACCCTTATCCGCGGAAACCAGCACGTGGTTCTCCGGCACCTCGGAACCGAGATCCGGCAGCTCCTCCACGCCGTCTGGAGCAAGACGGTCAACCTTGTTTAGCGCGGTCAATATAGGCTTGTCACTCGCACCCAACGAACTGAGCGTCTCAAGCACCGTGGCGGCCTGCTCTTGCGCATTCTGGTGCGTGATGTCCACCACGTGTACGAGTACGTCCGCCTCTGTTATCTCTTCTAGCGTGGCTCGGAAGGCAGCCACAAGGCTCGTGGGCAGCTTCTGAATGAAGCCGACGGTGTCGGTCCAGAGCGACATCGAGCCGGCCGGTAGCTTGACCTGTCGGGTAGTCGGATCCAGCGTCGCAAACAGCTTGTCCTCTGCAAGAACCGTAGCTCCTGCCAGCCTATTGAGGAGCGTGCTCTTGCCTGCGTTGGTATAGCCCACCAGCGCAATCACTGGAAAGCCCTCCCGCCTGCGCCGCTCGCGCGACAGCCCGCGCTGGCGTCGCACCTGCTCTATCTCGCGCTTGATGTGAGTGATCCGCTCTCGCGCCTGACGCCGGTCCACCTCGAGCTGAGTCTCGCCTGGACCGCGGAGGCCCACCCCTCCCACTCCCTGCCGGGAAAGGTGAGTCCACATCCGGGTGAGTCGTGGCAGGCGGTACTCCAGCTGTGCGAGCTCAACCTGTAGGCGCCCTTCGTGGGTTCGCGCCCGGCGAGCAAAGATGTCAAGGATAAGTCCAGTGCGATCCACGACCATGCAGTTGAGCCGGTCCTCGAGGTTGCGCTCCTGGCTCGGGCTCAGCTCCTCATCGAAAAGCACCACGGATGCATCCGTCGAGGCCCGCAGCTCCGCCAACTCCTCCAGCTTGCCCTTGCCAATGTATGTGCGAGGGGCCGGGTGATCGAGCTTCTGAGTTATGCGGCCGACGGCTTCAACATCAGCCGTCTCGCTGAGCTGCTCAAGCTCATCCAGCGAGTCCGCAAGTCTCCATGGGGTGCCCGGCATGTCCACGCCGACGAGCACGGCGCGCTCCCGTGGAGACGCCGTGGGCACGCTCGACTGACGGCCCTGCTGTAGCTTGTGGCCGTCCTGGTGATTACCGTCCCGTCTGGTTTGAGCATCATTTGTCATGAGCAGTTATTATAACGCATGCAACCCGGTCAACCTGGCATGTCCCCGCAACCAATCCTCGACCGCACGCGTTCCTTCGTTCAGACTGACAGCCTGCCGAGGGTCCAGCCAGATTACGTTCTCGAAGCGCCGAAACCACACGTACTGGTGCCGAACGAACTTATGCGTGTTGTACCTGAGCCGCTCTACGCAGGACTCCCTGCTCGCACGCCCTTCGAACAACGGTTGGAACTCTCCATAGCCTATCGTCCTCATGGACGGCAACGACCAGTCGTATCCTCTGCTCAGGAGCATGTCTATCTCCCCGAGAAGCCCGTCGGAGAGCATCCGGTCGGCTCGCTCGTCCGTACGGGCATACAGCGCCTCACGAGGCATGGTGAGGCCTATGATCAGGAAATCGTATGGGGGAGGCTGCGCCCGCTGCTGCTCAGACAGTTTCCTGCCCGTGATTTCCCACACTTCAAGGGCTCGCACTATTCGACGCACGTCCGTGCGCATGATTCTCGCGGCTGCCTCGGGATCGACAAGTCGCAGTCTCTCCCATAATGCCTCGCCCCCGGCCGTTCCCGCATCGCGCTTAAGTCGCGCTCGAAGCTCGGCGTCCGGGGGAACGACGGGAATGGTCCATCCCTCAATCACCGCCCGCAGGTACTGGCCGGTTCCTCCAACAAGCATTGGCAGACTGCCTCGCGCCGACACACTGGCGACGGCGTCATACGTGAGTGCCTGCTGCTGCGCTAGCGTCCACGTCTGGTCTGGGGAAACGAGGTCCAGCCCATGATGGGGCACCCTAGCCCGCTGGACGTAGGTCGGCTTAGCAGTCCCCACGTCCATGTATCGATACACCTGGCGGCTGTCCTGGCTGATCACCTCGCCGTTGAAACGCTCTGCTAGTTCCAGCGCGTACTCAGTCTTGCCCGAAGCCGTGGGTCCTAACAGCACCAGCACGGGGGTCCGGATAGCGGGGGTTGCCATGTGGTCATGCTATCACGGCCGATCCTACTGTTAGCCACCAATCCACGTGGCTTGTTACAATTCGGTACATGTCTCGAAACCTGTATCGCCAACCGGCCCGCACGCGCCAGCGGAGCACGGGGAACTGGCCCGTCTTCTGGGCAGTCATGGCGGTCCTGGCAGCGGCTCCCTTCCTATATCTGTACTTCGACCCGACCCCACCGAGCGACACCAGCGCGGCGACGGTCGTAGTGCGCGAAGGCGACGGGTGGAACGAGGCGACCGAGCAGCTCGAGCAGAAGGGGCTGGTCCGGCGGCCACTCTCGTTCAAGGCGATAGTGCTCCTATCAGGCGCTCGCGCCCGGCTCATGCCGGGCAGGTATAGCCTTCGCCCCGGCACAAGCAGCCGCGATATCATCGCGGCGCTGACCGGGTCCGAGGCCCAGTCCTCGATCACCATCCCGGAGGGCTACCGGCTCGAGCAGATCGGAGAGAAGCTCGTCGAGCAAGGGCTCGCAACCCGTCAGGAGTGGGAGAGTGCGCTCCGTACGCCTCCAGAGTCGCCCCTGCTTGCGGCCAGGCCCGACTCGGCTGGCCTGGAAGGTTACATCTATCCAGACAACTACCGCTTCACGGAAGCAAATGCGGCGGAACAGTTGGTTCGTGAGGGGGTACGCAACCTTGAGGAACGACTTACCCCGGACCTACGGGCCGGTATTCGTTCGCAGGGACTGACGCTACACGAGGGGCTCACCCTCGCAAGCATCGTCGAGCGCGAAGCCCAGGCGCCGCAGGAGCGCCCAATCATCGCATCAGTCTTCCTGAATCGGCTGGCCACCGACGAGACACAGCGAAGGCTTCAAGCGGATCCAACCGTGCAGTATGGGGTCGGCACGCCGGGCGAGTGGTGGAAGCGGCGGCTCAGCAGAACGGACCTTCGCGTGGCATCGCCGTACAATACGTACGTGAATCCGGGACTACCCCCATCCCCCATAGCCAACCCTGGCATCGCCGCGATAAAGGCCGTCGCAAGCCCGGCACGGACTCAGTATCTTTACTTCGTGGCCAAAGGCGACGGGAGCCACGCCTTTGCGGCGACGCTCGAAGAGCACAACCGAAACGTACAAGACTATGTCGATCGCTAGCCGTCGGGCGAGTCCGAGCGGCGTATCCGAACACGCCGACTGGAGTTCCACTCCAGATTTGGCCCAGGTCGAAGGAGGAAGCGTTTGGCAGACAAGGAGCTAGAGCAGGTTCTTGGCCTGCTCACGTACGGGGTATACATCGTGACCACAGCGAAGGATGACCAGTACGCCGCAATCCTGACACCCTGGCTGACACAGGTCTCGGTGAAGCCGGCAGTCGTAGCCTTCTCGGCACCGAGGGATAGCCGCGTTAGCCAGATGCTCTCCAGCGGCAGCTCTTTCGTCGTGAACGTGCTCCGAGCAGGACAGAAGACTCTCGCGGAAGACTTCCTTACAAAGGAAGAGACAAGTGACCCGCTACGAGGACACGAGCACGACTTCACGGACGGAGGGGTGCCCTTCCTGAAGGCCTCGCTCGCCACACTCGAGTGCTCATACCAGGCCACCGTTGACACCGGAAAAGACTTCGTGCTCGTTGTTGGGGAGGCCGCGCGCGCCACCTTGCTGACGGCAGGGCAACCGCTGACTCTGCGCCAAACCGGACTCCAGGACCTTTTCTAGGTGACGCACCCTCTAGTTCAGGAACTGGGACAAGGCCAACAAGTGCCGAGGCTCGGCGCTAAGGAGCCAGGCGCTTGCGATGCAACCATGCGATTTTTCTCTAGCAAGCGTACACCGATTCGTCGCCGGCTACTACGCTGGATAGAAAAATAGGGTACACTTCCTGCGACCGTAGGTCCGGATGTCGCACCTTCACCTCACCACAACCCTCTTCAACTTCCGGATGGTGATCCCGTGTCATGGCGTGCCAATTGATATCAGGGCGTGCCATTGACATCCGGTCCAATAGTTTGTAGCATCATCGCAATGATGGGACACTATTTGTATCAGAAAGGAGGCATTTCATGAAGTGGTCAAGCCCGAGTCTCTAGTGCTACCGATGCCTGACAACGTATGTCGCAGCTAAGAAAGGAGTGCAGTCGGATGAAGTGGTCGAGCTTCGGCCTTAAGTGGGAGTAGAACGGCGAAGGGAACGCGGATGTATTTCAGAGAAAGGAGAGCAGCAGATGAAGTGGTCAAGCTTCGGTCTCAAGTGGGAGTAGGCTCAGCAACCGGAATGTATGATCTGCGTGAAGGAAGGGGGAAGAAAACGTGAAGTGGTCGAGCTTCGGTCTTAAGTGGGAGTAAACCCGTGCAGCAGGTAGTCGAAGAAGCAGATATGAAAGGAGGCAACAGCGAATGAAGTGGTCAAGCTTCGGTCTCAAGTGGGAGTAACCAAGGCTCACTCAGCAGATCGGTCGTACATACATAGAAGGAAGATTCAAAATGAAGTGGTCAAACCCTGGACT
>JADDPT010000042.1 GCA_016781735.1 Rubrobacter sp. | reverse complement strand
CACCCTTGAGTCCGCGGAGGCAGTCGAGGTGCGCCCGGATGGCGCGCTCGTTACCACAAGGAGGTAGGACGATGGCACTGACCAAACAGGAACGTCAGGACCTCATACGACGGTGGGGGGAGGCAAGAGGAGGCAGTACTCAGTCCCAGCGCGAGCGATGGATGCGGGACAACTGGTCCGACGACGCGCTAGTCCGCGAGGTCGAGGGGATGGAGGCGGTCGCTCGAAGGGTCGCGCACGCGCCTGAGGTCCCCGTCAGTCCGCCCGAACGCGAGCACGAAGGTGGAGGTGTGGTCGTGGTGACACCGACCGGACTGGAACGGCGCAAGGTACAGCAGGAAAAGGCGCGTGTGCTCGTGGTGACACCGCGAGGACTAGTTCCACAGGGGCAAGAGTAGGCGTAAAGCAGGACCCCCGGAAATGATCGCGCTCCCGGGGGTCCTTGTGGGTGAGAACGGACGCGGTCAAACGCCCATCTTCAGACTAACGCCTCTCTCCTGAGACTGCAACGGGACCACGCAGCAGACTCGAGCGAGCGCGTCAGTACTGACCGCACCCATACCTTGCGTCGCGTCAACGCGCCCTGTCAGCGAGCACCGGAAGTTGAGAAATCCCTGTAGTTCCCTATGGAAACTGCTTTTAGATCCCCTAAGCGGATGCGATAATTGAAGTATCAATTGTCGCGCCAGTGCAACAGAAGGGGAGAAGGCGATGAACCAGGAACTTCAGCAGTACAGGGAAGGCCTCGCGAACTTCAGGAAGGAGCGGGAGGCGCTCGACCGCATAGGTCGGACTCGCATCGTGGAGTCAGGTTACGTCCGCGAAGGCGACCCTCACCCGCAGGCGATACTCAGGCAACCCACGAACCTCGGGCGCAGGAACCTCTTCGGGGAGGTGCGCTAGTGGCGACCCTCAAGGACCTCCGACAAGGGGCGGGACTGACGCAGAAGGAACTCGCGACGCAGGCGGGAGTGTCAGTGTCCACGGTGCAGTGGATAGAGCAAGGCGGGTACAGGGGAACCTGCCCGACTTACAGGACGCTACGCAAACTCGCAGCGGCACTGGGCGTGAGCGTAGGCATGATCGAGGTGCCCGAGGCGAAGGTGGACGCCCGATGATCGACTGGGTACAGGGGTCGCTGTTCCAGTCTGCCGCAGCAGTACTGAGCGAGCGCGGGAGGACTGAGGACACCACACCTTGGGTCGGGTGTTGGCGCTGTCGGGTGAGACTGACCCACGCAGAAGTAGAGATGTACGAGGCAGACGGTTGGAGGCACTGCGAGAGGTGCAGGCAAGTATGGGGACCGAGGGAGGAGGGGACCAAATGAAGGCAGCAATCTACGCACGAGTGTCCACCCAGGAGCAAGGGGACGGGTACTCGATACCGGCACAGATCGACCTGTGCAACACCTACGCCCGAACTCACGGAATGTCCGTCGTGCGGGAGTACGTGGACATCGGGCATAGCGGAGGCACCACTGACCGACCTCAACTGACGCAGATGCTGCTAGACGCGAGGGCAGGGGAGTTCGAGGTCGTGGTGTCAAAGAACCCTGACCGCCTTGCGCGAGGGGTCGAGATCTTCATCCCCATCCAGTCGATCCTCACCCCCGCAGGAGTGCGGATTGAGTTCGTGGAGGAAGTGTACCGGGACGATCCCATGTCCCAGGCGATGCTGCAGATCAGGCAGGTGGTGGCGGGACTTGAGCGGAAGATGACCGCGATCCGTGTCCACGCCTCGAAGGCACAGAAGGCGAAGAGCGGGAAAGTGAATGTCACCCCCACGATCCTCTACGGGTACGACTACGATCCCGCGACGCAGACTTACGTGGTGAACGAGCAGGAGGCGCACTGGGTCAGGTGGATGTTCCGGGAGTACGTAGAGGGGACGATGCCGCGGGCAATAGCGAACGCGCTCAACACCGCTTATCACGTCCCGACTAAGTCGCACAGTAAGAACGGGTGGGAGTCCTCCAACATCTCTATGATGTTCACGAAGACGGAGTACATCGGGGAGGGGTGGGCGAACACCTCCTACTACATCAAGGGGGACCGGGAGAGAGGCATCAAGGGTCGGACAGTGCATCGTCCGCAGGAGGAGTGGATTCGGGTGCATTACCCTCCGATCATCGACCGCGAGACGTTCGAGGCAGCACAGGCGCGGCGGGAAAGGAACAAGGTGCAGCGAGTACACAACCGCGCACGGGTGGAGTACTTACTCCCCGGGAAACTCTTCTGCGCGGAATGCGGCATGAAGTTCCTGGTGCATACGTTCGCCACAACGGACGACGGTAAGGAGCGGGTGTACAGGTACTACCGGTGCAGCGGGATGGTCAGGCACCCGCACCTGAATAAGTGCAGACCTAAGGAACGCATCCGCGCGGACAAAGTAGAGGACGCAGCATGGGAGGCGATCTCGAAGGCACTGTCCGATCCTATTGGCATAGCGGTAAGGGCAGTCCGACCTGCCTGCGACGTGCGACGTAACGGAGGGTCGGTGGAGGATCAGGTGCGTGAGGTGGAGGGGAAGTTGCAGGAACTTGCCACGCAAAGGTCGCGCCTCGTCGCCTCAGTTGCGGCGGGGGTACTAGAGGACCATGAGGTCGCACCACAGATCAAGGCGATCAGGGAACAGGCAGAGCACTGGGAAAGTCAACGGGCGCGGTTGGGGGCGGTACAGGAGCAGAGCGTCAACGTGCAGGCGCTCGCGGACGCTATGCTCAAAGTGTGGGCAGAGTGGTTGACGGTCAAGGAGTGGACGCTCGAACGCAAGAAGGAGGCGATCCGTGACCTCGTAGACAGAGTGACGCTCGACGGGCAGGGAAACATCGCCGTGGAATGTCAGGTTACAACCAGCGCTTCCGGTGGAAGTACACGTAGAGACTCGTGCCCACAATCAACATCACGAGTATCGTCGCGTGATACCCGTATCGCAGATTTGTCGAAGGAATATACTCGAAGTTCATACCGTATATTCCGGCAATGAGCGAGAGCGTCATCAGGATGATCGAGACCGAGGTTAGCGTCCGGAAGACTTCGTTGAGGTTGTTCGACGAGAGCGAGAGGTAGGAATCCAGGGCGCTGCCAAGCAGATCGCGGTACAGATCCACGCTGTCCGTCGCCCGTACGATATGGTCGTATACGTCCTGGAAGTACGGCTCCGTACGCTCGTCCAGCACCTTTATCTCCTGCCGACTCAGCCGCAGGAGCACGTCGCGCTCCGGCACGAGCACTCGCCGGAGGTTCAGCAGCTCCTTCCTCAGGGTGAAGATCTGCTGCTGCGCGTCTGGGTCGAAGTGACCGAATATGCTTTCCTCGATCCTCTCCGCATGGTCGGATATCGAGTCTAGCACGGGCAGGTAGTCGTCGATGAGCGTGTCTATCAGGCTGTAGAGAAGGACGCCTACGGAGGAGTCGAGCTCGGCGGCGTTCCTCTGCCACCTCGCCGCCACCTCGTCAACCTCCACGAGCTCACCCTCGTGCATGGTAACTATGTAATTCTTGCCTACGAAAATATCGAGCTCATGCTCGTCAATCGCGCACTTCTCCTCCGAGAACCGGACCGCGTAGAGCACGAGCAGGTAGAAGTTGTCGTAGGCGTCTATCTTCGGCCGCTGGTTGCGCTTGATGGCATCCTCGAGAGCAAGCTCATGGAACCCGAACTCCTCCCGCAGCACCTTCAGCTCGTCGTTCGAAGGGGCGATGACATCCAGCCACACCAGGCCAGAAGGGTCGGCGATGATGTCGCTGACCTCTTCAACGGGGCAGGTCGAGTTTATGTGGCCGTCCCTCTTGGTCAGGAGCAAGCGCATCATTGGATTGAGTCCTTGAGCTGGGTTCCATTCGCACAGTGGGTCGGGCAGATTATAGGGACCAGGTACGACAAGGGTCAACGTCGCCTGCCGGCAGAGTCCGCCGGTGTAGGGCACGCACCGAGCAGAGCAACCGACCCTCCCATCGCCTATCCGTTATCATGTGGACCGTGAAAACCGATCCTGAGAACTGGCGCAGGTTGTTGTGGGCCGAGACGGTAGGTGTGGCGGACAAGGACATCCCCCTCGCGCTTGCCTCGCTTCTCTTCGCCTCCGACCAGTATCCCAAACTCGACATCACAGCTGAAATCCACAAGCTGGACGAGCTTGCGGGCGAAGCCGCAGGATGGGTTGCGCCGGAAGGAACGGCGGCGGACGCGCTTGGAGGTCTAGCGCGATTCCTGCACGGTGAGAAGGGCTTCGGCGGGACCCAGAGCACGTATGCCTCTACTCGTGAATGCTTCCTCAACGAGGCGCTGGAGCACCGCCTGGGCCTGCCCATAACGCTCTCGGTGATCTACCTGGAGGTCGGCTGGCGTCTGGGTCTGCCGCTGGGAGGGGTAGGACTACCCGGTCACTTCATCATACGGCAGGAGAGCGAGTCCGAGCCCGTCTACTGTGACCCATACAACGGCGGGCGCCTGCTGACCGAGGACGACTGCCGGACGTTGGTTCGCGAGCAGTTCGGCGCCGGATTCCACCTCTCGCCGCAACTACTCGCTCCGGTCTCTCGCAGGGCTATCCTGTACCGCATGCTCAACAACCTGAAGGCGATGTACATCAACTCTCAACAGCCCGCGAAGGCGCTGTGGGCGACCGACAGGATGCTCATCCTCCAACCTGAGAGCGCTCAGGACATGCGCGACCGCGGGCTGCTCTCCTACGCCCTGGGAAAGTACTCGCGAGCGCATACCGACCTCGTGCTTTGTATGAGCCTGCAGCAGCCTCCACACGACACCGAGCTTGTTCTCGATCAGCTACCCAGGCTGCGACGGCAGGCGGGCATCCTCAACTAGGTACGGAGAAGGACAGTCAGCTTGAGCTACCAGACGATACGGACAGAGCAGGCCGGAGCGGTAATGACCATCACCGTGGATCGCCCACCGGTGAACGCGCTCTCTCTGCAGGTGCTCGAGGAGCTTACAACCGTCACTGAGGGGGAAGCCGCCCGGCAGGAGGTGCACGCAGTCGTCATCACCGGCGCGGGCAGGACGTTCGTGGCCGGCGCCGATATCAGGAGCTTTGCCGAGCACGACCCGGTGAGCGGACCGCACCCATCAATCCGGCTGGGCAACGACCTGTTTAACCTGATCGAAGCGTACCCAAAGGTGGTGATAGCTGCGGTGAACGGGCCGTGCCTGGGCGGGGGTAACGAGCTTGCTATGGCGTGCGACTACCGGATAGCGTCGACGGGCGCGACGTTCGGCCAGCCGGAGATCAAGCTTGGGCTCGTGCCCGGCTGGGGAGGTATGCAGCGGCTGCCGAGGCTTATTGGACGCGGTCGCGCCCTCGACCTACTGCTCACGGGACGGACGGTATCCGCTGAGGAGGCGCGAGGGATGGGGCTAGTCGGTGAGGTCGTGGAGCCCGAGGAGTTGTTGCCTCGGTCACACGAGCTGGCCCGGCAGCTCGCGGAGATGCCGCCGCTCGCCGTTGCATACACGAAGGAGCGCGTCGCGAAGGGGATGAGCGAGAAGCAGGGGCAGGCAGTTCGCGACGACGAGTGGACCTTCGAGGATCTGCTCGGTTCGGAGGACGGCCGCGAAGGACTGGCCGCCTTTCTCGAGAAGCGGCAACCCCGATGGCAAGGCAGGTAGTCGCGAACCCCAACGCATCCGGCTCACGTCTACAGAATGACCCAGGAGTCGGGCGCTGCGACGCAAAGAGGAGGCAGGGCTTGAGCAGGCAGCACGAGTACGACGTCGTGGTGGTGGGCGCAGGGCATAACGGGCTCGTATGCGCGAACTACCTGGTGAAGGCTGGGCTCAAGGTGCTCGTGCTGGAGAGGCGCGAGATCGTCGGTGGTGCCGCGGCAACCGAGGACCGCTTCGGCGGCTACAGGATAGACGTTGGCAGCGTCGTTCACTCCCTCATCCACCAGACACCGATTGTCGAGGACCTGGACCTATCCAAGTACGGCCTTGAATACATCGATCTCGACCCTTTCGCGTACGCCGTCTTCCCGGATGGCGTGAGCTTCACCATGTACCGGGACCTCGACCGCACCTGCGCGGAGATCGAGAGGTTCTCTTCGCACGACGCCCAAGCTTATCGGGATTTTATGGTCGAGTGGCTGGAGTTAAGCGAGATGGTGATGCCAACGTTTCTCGCGCCGCCTCGGCTCCCGAACCTCGGCCTGCAACCGGCGGTCCGCAGCCCGCTCGCCTCCGGGAGCATGCTCGCGCCCGCGACGATGCAGAAGAGGTCTCAACTCCTCACTACCTCGTACGGCAAGCTGCTGGAGATGCACTTTGAAACCGAGTATGTTCGCGCTGCTCTTGCCTTCCTCGCCGCGGTGAACGGCCCGCCGCCCGACCAGCTAGGCGGGGGCTTCTTCGTCGGCTACCACGCGCTCTTCCACTCCGACGGCGCGAAGCGGCCGCGAGGCGGTTCGGGTATGCTCACCGAGGCGCTGCGGAGAGCACTGGAGGCGAGAGGTGGCGAGGTACGGACGGGAGTGGAGGTAAACCGCATCAATGTGCGTGACGGCAAGGTCCGAGGCGTTACCACCATCGACGGCACAGGGATATCGGCGCGGGCAATCGTCTCAGCTGTTCCCGTCACCACCGCCCTACTGGAGATGATCGAGCCCGGTCACCTGGACTCGGGGCTGCTCAGAGAGCTACGCGCGCTCCGGGTCGGCAACAGCGGCGTGATGTACGTCCGGGGCTCGGCCACCGCCCTCCCGAGCTACCTCGCATCTCCCGGTGACACGCCACAGGCGCACCACGCGGGGCTGCAGATCATGTGCCCATCCGTAGAGCATCTGCGGCGCACGCACGCGCAGTCGCAGATAGGTGAGCTGCCGACAGAACCGGCGATGTACGCCTTCACCCCCTCGGCTGTGGACCCTTCCCTCGCGCCGTCGGGCAGCCACACCTTATACCTCTGGGGGCAATACTTTCCGTACGAGCTATCGGGCGGCAGGTCGTGGTCGGAAGAGCGGGAGCCGCAGGCGGTGCGCATGATCGAGCTCGCATCCCGGTACGCGCCGAACGTGAGGGAGATCATGAGTGAGCGCGTCGTTCGGACGCCGCTCGACCTGGAGCGCGACCTGGGACTGCCGAGAGGCAACTATAACCACCTCGACCTGAGCATGGACCAGATGTTCTTCATGCGCCCCACTCCCGAGCTCTCTCGCTACGAGACGCCGATAAAGGGTCTGTACCTCACCGGCGCAGGCACGCACCCCGGCGGCGGCGTGCACGGAGCGCCAGGCATGAACTCGGCCAGGGTAGTAAAGGCCGACCTGCGGAAGGGCAGGCGGTGGATACGGGCTGCGGTAGCCGTTGGCGCCGCAGCAGCAGTGGGGCTAGGAACGGCCCGTATCCGAAGCGGCAGGGAATAAGCTTGACGAGATTCTTGGGCCTCACTCGGCCAGAAAACAGGCGGCAGCTAGCCGACTTGCCAGCCGCCCGGTCAGGAGGGCTCCCTGAATGCTCTACCACAACAAGTCAAGATGACTTGTTCGAGAGGAGTGGAAGCCATATTGGCAAAGAGGATAAGTGCCGCGGAAGCTAAGGCCCAGTTCTCGGCCCTGGTGGCCGGGGTCGCCTTCCGAGGGGAGCAATACGTTATTGAGCGGCAGGGCAAGCCCCTTGCCGCCCTGGTGAGCGTACATGGTCTGGAGAAGCTGCAGGACGAGTCATCCGCGTTAGACCGGAGGAGAGGCGCCCTGGCGCTCGTCGGGATGTGGGGAAACGTGGAAGATAAGGATATAGACTCGTTCCTGGCGAACATCTACGCCGCGCGCGAGCAGGGACCGGGGCGGACTGTGGACCTTCAACTCTAATGTACCTGCTAGACACAGATGTGT
>JADDPT010000037.1 GCA_016781735.1 Rubrobacter sp. | reverse complement strand
CTTAGAGGTCGAGCCTGTTGTCCAGCCGATATTGACTAGCTGCTCTACACCATACGCGGGGTCGCGCTCGATGTCGCGCTCTCGCTCCAGCACGACGGCGTCGCACACCAGCCCGGCGAGCTGCGCGAGAGCCCCCTCGTCCCGCGCTCTCACCTCCGCGATTGTGTCCCCAAAAGCGACGTACGTGCCAATGGAGGGATACAGCACTACCTCGGCTCCCATGTCCGTAGGGACAGCCACCGACAGCGTTTCCAGTCGTATATCAGTCACAAAACCATCTGCGTGAGCCCTGACCACCCGACCGACACCGCTGTGGAGCTGCGACGACCTGCGGGTCCGCCGCACGAGGTCGAGCTGCCGCTCCCGTGCCTTCACCGCGTGGTTATGGATCGCCTCAGTGATGAGGGAGGGCCGCACCTGATTGATCGTGGCGTAGATGAGCACCACGAGAATATAGAGCGCCGCAATCGTGAAGATCAGGCCGAGCGTCGCGCCCACGACGGGATTGAATCCCGGGCTGATGGCGGAGAAAAGCAGGAGGAGGTACAAAGAGAGCCCCACGAAGAAGCCGAAGTACACCTGGTTCAGCTTGCGGCGGAGGAACTGGTCGATCACCTACGACGTGAAAAGCCCGGCGGCCTGCTGGACTGCCAGTGGCAGTATTGAGAACGTGATGGAAGTGATGGTGATGAGGCTGCCAGTGAGGACCCGCAGCACATCGCTGGTTGCGTCGGGGCTCTTGAAGACGATCCGGGACAGGAAGAGTCGCAGCGGGAACAGCCAGGGTGTCGAGAGTGTCTCAATCGCGTAGATGGTGGCTGCCATCAGCAGGAACGCACCGATGACGGCTGTCGGAACTGCCAGGAACTCCGAGAAGGCCCGGCGCACCTGGCGCCCTCGCTCGCTTAGCCCCCTTGTCTTGTACGCGTCGTCCACGTTCGGCTCACTCAACACTTTACCCCTTCAGCGACACGTGCGACCGGCGCCACGCCCGCTGCACTACTGCAGATTCCGTTCAGGCGCCGCGTCCCGAGATTTCACTCCGTGCCCGCCCGCGCGCTTGAGCCCCTCTCGTATTGCCTCGGCCGGATCGAGATATCGCCGGACTGTCTGCTCCTCGGGGTCGTCACACCAACTGGATCACTCACCACGTCCGGTCTCGACCAAGTACACCAAGCACCGCTCACCTCGGATCCTTGCCCATCGCCCCGAGAGTTCAGCCTTCTCTTCCAGCCCGAGCGATCGCAGCGCCTCCACCAGCCGCGTCATCCGTCCCGCCCCTTCCTGAATGGGAGCAGCACCGCGAGGCGCACCTATCCTCAACTCCACTCTACTCAAGGAATGTCAACATACGGGTGAACGCCGGTATCTATGGGTGAACAGGGGCTCTGCACAGTAGCATAGGCGCATGAGGCGGGCGGCACACCAGCAACTCGCTTGGGTCGAATACCCTGGTAAGAGCGCATTATGAACTTTCGTGCAAGCCTAGTACTTTGTGCCCTCGTATTCTGATGAGCTCTCTAAGAGCGGAGTGTAGGTTGTTGCACTGTACAGCTGCGCTCCACATTTGATGGAGCGCCTGATTCACGGACTATCATAAAAGGCGTCACAGGATACTAGTCTCGCACGTAGCATGGTAACTCGCTGGGGTATGTGCGAGGAGGTGGGCGCGCTGTACCTTGAAGAGGACCACGCCCAGGGGCTCCCGCGGGCGGGCAGTGAGCCACTTGAGTACAGGTACGGCCGCTCGCTGGCGGACCTCGCCGACCAGCAGGTCAGGGAAAGTGTGAACCGGGCGTGCACGGAGGCTTTTGATCTCCTGAAGCGGGAGCGGTCCCGACTAGACGCCCTCGCCGGGGCGTTACTTGCCGAGGAGACCCTCGACCAGCAGAGGATGCGTGAGGTGCTAGGACTGCCCGACCGACGTGGGTCAATGCTCCCGAAAGTCCTCCCTGCCGTGGTACGCTAAAGGCACGCCCCTGCGGACCTGCTTTCGCCCGGATGCAGAGATAGGCATCGGGGACGGTCGGACAGTGCTGCGTTCACGCACGTTCACCACCGTATACGGCATTGTCCCTGTTGGTTTACCCTGACCTTCACGGACTGTAGCTACCATGAGCAGGTCCGTCGGCATCGGAGTCGCGATCGGTGCTCGGGAAGTCGTCGGACTCTTTTCAAGTGAGTCAATGGATTGTATCGGCCAGCTGTCTCGCGGACGGAATCACCAGCTTCTGGGCACGATCGGGTAGTAGGTGCCTCACCACAACTGGATTCCAACCGGTAGCAGGGGCGACAATGTGGGCGAGAGACAGGCGGGCTGGGCGGCACTCATTACAGAAAGGGCATCGGGTCGGGGGTATGCTGGCGAGCATGTCCCATTGGAAAGGGGTGGGCATCGGTGAGTTCTCATCCGACTACCGTTGGGCCGGGAGCGAGGGTAGGCTGCTGATGCACCCCATGCGAGGGCCGGGTTAATGACCAGCGGGCGGGGTAATCCGAAACTCACGGCGGGCAGTACATCATCAGGCGCTCTCCATGCGGAGCGACTGGGACTGAGTTGGAGAGGAGCCGGGCGCCTCGCTCTGGCACTCGCGGTAGCCCTGGTGCTGATGAGGGCAGTGCAACTGCTCGCACACCCCCTGGTGCTGCTGTTCGCCGCTATCGTGCTGGCAGAGCCGATGGAGCCAGCCGTGTCGTGGATGGACCGGTGGCTGCCGCGCGGCCTGGCGGCGGTCCTGATCTATCTGCTTGCCGCCATGCTCGTCGGTGCCGTCTTGTGGTGGGTGCTGCCGACCCTATACTCGGAGGCGATACAGGTGATTGGCGAGCTTCCTGAGATGATCGAGCGCGCCCGCGGGGGGTTGCGGCGTAGGGCGCCCTTTATGGCGGACCAAGTGGTCAACTCCATCCAGTCGGCGGTGCTGGGCTTGAACTCTCGCCTGCTGGCATTGCCGATGATGATCGTCTCCGCCACTGTTGAGATCATCCTGGTGATTGTGCTCTCAATCTACTGGGTGATCACTTCTCCCGCACTCTACAAGTTCTTCCTCTCGCTCGTGCCGCCCGGCCAACGGGAAGGCGCTAGGAACATGCTGCAGGAGATGGGCGAGACGATGGGCGGATTTGTCCGCGCCACGCTCATAGACGGCTTGATAGTCGGCATTCTGACCTACTTCGGCATGCTCCTGCTCGACCTCCCCTTCCCGCTGGTGCTCGCCCTGGTGGCCGGGTTCGGCGAGCTGATCCCGATGGTCGGGCCGTTCCTGGGGGCGATTCCTGCGGTGCTCCTAGCATTCCTTGAAGGCTCGATGCTCCAAGCGCTCCAGGTGGTGATCTTCTTCGTCGTCTTGCAGCAGATCGAGAATCACCTCCTCGTGCCGTATATCATGAAGAGGCAGACTGGCGTGCCACCACTGCTCGCGGTGTTCGCGCTCTTCGCGGGCGCCTACGTCGCCGGGGTTCTCTGGGCGTTGATTGCCATCCCGCTCGCGGGGGCCGTCCGAGTCCTCACCATGCGGGTCGGGGTGCCCCTCGTCCGAGGCTGGACGGGCGCGGGGAGCAGCGGTGGAGACAAGTCGGCCCAAGGCGACGGAGGGCCTCCGGATCCTGTCGATGACGCAGATCGACCAGGACAAACGAGCGCCCGTCATATCTAGCCCGGAAGCGGTGAGTGACAAAGGGGCCGAGGACGTGAAGTTCCTGAATCGCCCTGTGCTCGTCCTCGTGACGCTCATCCTCGCAGCCCTCGGGCGAGGTCTGCTGATCGAGCCGAGAGTAATCCTGAACGAGAAAGAGGACGTATCCACGCCCCAAACCTGCCCCTGGTCTGGGAGAGACAACCGGTGGCACTGATTGCGGGCCGTCAGATCGGTATGTGGCTGGACAACCACTGCATGATGCGGCGGATCGCAGCGGAGATCATTAAGGAGGGCCTGCTGGAGCCCTGATTGGGGCAACGCCCTGTACAAGGCGGGGGAAGATGCGTAACCAAGATGGGCATGGTCCTCGATCTGCCACACCCACTGGCCGGGGCGGACATACCGACGTACACGGTGTTCGGTAACCACGAGCGCGCAAGGGTCAGACCGAACGGTGACGCCGACTACGAGTTGGCGAGGAAGGTACGGTCCGCCTTAGAGAACGCGGGCATACCGGTGCTGGAGAACGAGGCGGTCCGGTTCAAGCCGCTGGGTATCACAGATTTGGTACGTGGAATACCCCTGTATCTGGTCGCCACGGGCGCGGAGTGGCTCGGCAGGTATAGGCCGATGCTCGCGCTAGGCCCGGTGTCCGACGAGGCGCCGAGGCTAGCTCTGATGCACAACGCGATCACTTCCGCCGAGTTTCCCACCGGCACCGCCACCTACCCTGTGGGGAAATGATCTTTACGTCAACCGCGGGATCAACTTCAGCTCCGTCGCGATGCATGTCGGTTGACCACCGGAACTGACACTATTCGTTCTCCGCCGTCCGGGCAGCTACGGAACGGGGTAAGCCTGCAGTGGCGTGCAGAGCTCTTGAAGTTTCGAGTAGTCTCCAGTCGCCACAATCCGTTAGAGGTCGGAGGGTATCGACCGGGGTTGGCGTCTGCATTCACTGACGTTCACTAACGTTCACCTACTTGTTCGCCTTCGCCTACCGGCACGTTCACCCTTGCCCAGTACCCTTGGCGGGAGGGGCTTGCTGACCGGTCCAGGCACTAGCCGACAGGGTAATCTCATTTATCGCCGAGCCGCGCGGGGTGTCCTCCGGTGTATGCGCGTCCACATGTCGGCGTGTCGCATGATGCGAGGAGCAAGCGAGTTGTGATCGAAGACATAGACGCTCTCCTATGGGGGCCTGGCCCAATAATCCTGGTTCAGGAACTCTTCGGACCGGACTGGAATCAGGTGTTCAACCTTATCGCCCTACTGGGTGACGTCCAGGTAGTCGTCTTCATAGGGGCCGTGTTACTGTGGATGATAGGCACGCGGGCTGCCTATAGCTTGGTAGGGACGGTGCTGCTCGCAGGAACCGTCAATCACATCCTGATGCGTGCCTTCGGGGTACCTCGGCCATATGCTCCGGAGATCACCGCGCATCTAGCGATAGGGATACCGTCCTTTCCAAGCGGCCATACGGTCACGGCGACAGTCACCTGGGGGATGCTCTCGATGTGGGGGCTCATACCCCGAAGCCTTGCCGGCGCCATCGTAGCAGGCGTGATGGTATCCCGCCTGTACCTCGGCGTCCACTACCTAGCCGACCTCCTTGGGGGCCTGGTGCTCGGGCTGATAGTCTTGGCGCTGTATGTACCGTTATCTGCTCCTGTACTGTGCTGGTTCTCGCGTCGCTCATCCCGCTTCTTCGCGATCCTGGGAGTCACGGCAGTCGTCAGTGCGATCACGGCGTTTCCCTTCTTCAGTGACCTCCTCAGTGGATGGCAGACCCTTGGGGCGTTGGCGGGGGCAGGTATAGCGATCCCGCTGCAACACCGCTACGTCCGGTATAGCCCCGGCTCCGCGCCTCTGCGACAGCAGGTAGCGAGGTTACTGCTCGGTCTGGCCGGATTGGTCGGTCTCCTGCTTCCGGGCCTCCTCATCGGCGACTCGATGCCTGTATTGGGCGCGGTGTCTTACGCTCTCGCCGTAATCTGGGCATTGCTGATCGCGCCCTCAGTGTTCATGCGACTCGGACTCGCTCCTCGGACCGAGCGACCGCGCGGCTTGCGGGATCGAGACCCGGATGCTCCCTCGGCAGGCACTACACGACCCTTGGCGGAGCGGATAGAGAGGTCGGGCAGTTGAGCTTGCGGGCCCCCGAGCCAGCGCAGTGGCATGCCGAGGCCGGGACATCTTCCCAGACCGATAGTTGCATAGGAGAATGCGTACATGCCGAAACTGAACGTAGGCGGAGTCGGAATTGGCACGCTCGTTAAGCGGTCGATCTCGGAGTTCCTCGCAGACGAGATGACCACATACGCCGCGGCGCTAGCATACCACGTGCTCTTCGCGTTATTTCCGTTCCTGCTCTTTCTCGTGGCGCTGATGGGGTTCCTCGATATCCCCGGCTTCTTCGATTGGCTCCTCGACCAGGCACGAGTGGCCCTGCCACAGCAGGCCGCGGCGCAAGTTGAGGAAGTGGTCAGCCAGATTCGCAATGAGCAGGGAGGGCTGCTCTCGTTCGGGATCATCCTCGCCCTGTGGACCGCCTCCTCCGGTGTCCGGTCGCTCATGAACGCTTTGAATAAGGCGTACGATGTCGAAGAAGACAGACCGATATGGAAACGATACCCACTCTCGATCCTGTACACGGTCGGTCTGGCAATCATGCTCATAGTCGCGACCGGCCTGATGCTGATCGGCCCGCAACTGGTGGGCTGGCTCGCCGGGCAGGTGGGCCTGGGTGAGGTGTTCGTCACGCTATGGGCCTGGTTCCGCCTGCCCATAGCGGTCATCCTGCTGATGCTCGCGCTCGCAGTGATCTACTATGTCGCCCCCAACGTTGATCAGCCATTCCGGTTCATCACACCCGGCTCCGTCCTCGCGGTGATCGTGTGGGTGTTGGCGTCGCTCGGTTTCTCGTACTACGTCTCGAATCTCGCGGACTACAGCGCCACGTACGGCAGCCTCGGCGCGGTCATCGTGCTGCTGTTCTACTTCTTCATCTCCTCTTCTGTATTGTTGCTGGGCGCCGAGTTGAATGCGGAGGTCTATCGAGCGTCGAAGGGCAAGGAGAAGGGAGAGGACCAGGGCTGAGAAGCTAACAGTCTATCGAGGCGATGCTGGCATGGAATAACTGTGGTTTGGATGCGCACCGATTCCGGCAAGGGCTCACTCGGGGAGTATATTACCTAAAAATAAACTTGTCCTCACCCGGCATACGACAGAAGGAGTGAATACCTAATGGAAGTGGGATTCTTGGGCGGTTGGGACCGCGCGGCCTCGGGAATCATCGAGGCGATCGCGATGTATTGTTACACTGTCGTGTTGCTCCGCCTGGCAGGCAAGCGCACCATAGCCACAGCAACCGTCTTCGACTTCGTTAGCACCGTGGCCATGGGAACCATGGTCGGGTCTACCATCATATCCGCCAGTATCGCCCTCTCGGACGGCATAGCGGGGCTGACCGCACTCGTCGCGCTCCAATGGGCAGTGGCGTGGGCATCTGTGCGCAGCGAGCGTTTCTACCGCCTCATAACGAACACACCGCGCCTGCTCGTAAGCGGCTCAACCTTGCTGGACGAGAACCTTCGTCGTGAGAGGGTCGCCCGCGACGACGTTCTGGCGAAGATACGGGAGGCGGGCCAGCCCAACATCGGGTCGGTGCAGGCGGTGGTGCTGGAGACCACAGGCGACATCTCCGTTATACCCTCCTCGGTCCCTGAAAAGCCGGCCGAGCCGGGAGGAGACGTGATGGGACCGGTTCAGCGGTAGGGATGCCTCGGCACTCGACCTACAAGCCTGTCCGAGCGCATGTTTGGCAAGGAGTAATACGACATCCACGTAACGGCCACGGGTCTGTATTTCTGAGCGGAGCGAAGAATTACACCATGAGTCGCTACTCAGCCGGATTTCGTGTCACGGTACTTTGTTGGATTAGGGGCAAGCCCTCCCAGCGAGCGTGATGGTCGGATGAAAAACCCAGCAACTGTGTGGCAAACGTTGAGCACAAACCGCTATCTACAGGCTCGTAGCCCAAAGACAACAAAGTACCGTTATACGGTTTCCGGCTGTATGCATGGCTTTTGTCATGCTGAACGGAGTGAAGTATCCGTAACGGTATAACTCCCCTGAACCGTGAAGCAGGGGCTTGAAGAAGGCGAGTCCATGGCGCATCCTTTGGAATGCAACGACCGAAGGAG
>JADDPT010000098.1 GCA_016781735.1 Rubrobacter sp. | reverse complement strand
GACGACCCGACGCCCGTGCCACCGCCTGCCCCGACCTATCCCGACGCGTGCCGGACCCAGCCGCAACGCGCGGCTTATGGTTATCTCCTCAATATCTTCTCCCACAACGTCAACCTCTGCCACTACCTGCTCGGTACCGAGATGAAGCCGCGCTTCGCGGCATTTCACAACGGCTGTGCTATGAGCACGACCTCGCGTTGCGGTGATGTAGTCGTTACGGTGCGTGGAGCGGTAAGCTCGTCGCACGAGTGGCGCGAGCTGACTACACTGACGTTTGCTCGGGGCCGGATCGTGATCAAGACGCCCACTCCCATGAACCGCCAGCGCTCCGCCGAGGTGACGGTGCAACGGGAGTGCGAGGGCAGGTACTCTACTACGCGTTTTCATCCGCCTGTTGCGTGGGCCTTCTACCGCCAGGCACAGGCCTTTGTCAGCGCGGTGGCCGGTAAGGAGCTACCCCGAGCGCCCGCTGGGACCAGCGTGTGGGATGTGCGCGTCATGGAACGCATTATTGAGATCGCGGAGGTTTTCTAAGGCATGCACACATCGCAGCTCGCTATCAACTCGGTGTCGACGCGGCACAGCAGCATCGAGGATGCGTTGGAAGCCTATGAAGGGGCCGGTTTTCGTAACGTCGAATTCTTCCTGCCGCCCGTAAAGGAGTGGGTCGCGCAGGGACACTCGACTGGTGAGCTGCCCCGGCTCCTTGCTGATCGTAACCTTCGCGCAATCGGCGGCTTCGAGACACACGTGGAGTGTTTTGCCTCGCCGGAGTCGCAGCGTGTCAACCAGGAGATCCACGTGGCGAACGCCTCACTCATCGAGGACCTCGGCGGGGGCACGCTTGTCGTCGGAACCGACGGCCCGCCAGCACCTTCCCTCGAGGCGCTCGACACCGTCGCCCGGACCATGTACGAACTCGCGAGGAGAATCGAAGGGATGGACGTAGATATTGCTCTCGAGTTCAACTGGTCACCCCTGGTCAGGAGCCTCCAGAGCGCGGTGATTGTCGTCGAAAAGGTGAGTCACCCGCAGGCGGGTGTGCTTTTCGACCCGGCACATTATCACACTACACCCACGAAGTTTGAGCATCTCGATGCCACCACCGTGCGGTGGATCAAGCACATCCACCTCGACGATATGCGCGACAAGCCGGGCGAGTTGAGCAACTGTAACAGCGACCGGGTCCTCCCAGGGGAAGGCATCCTCGACCTCCGTGCGTTGATCTCCGCTCTGGAGCAGTACGGCTACAATGGCTTCTACTCCATCGAGATGTTTAACGAGGACCTGTGGCAGCTCCCGGCTGCGGAGGCTGCACGTCGCTGCTATGAGAGCCTACTGCCGCTTTGCCAGTGACCACGTGCGAGATCAGCCGAGGCGTGGCACTCCCGCCGGAGGTATATGGTAACGGACAACCGGCCACAGCAGCCGAACGCGTGCCGCACCGTGGCAGCTCACGCAGGGCCGACGTGAGCAGTTGGATGTGGGTTAGTAAGTGTTACGAACAGGGGAAATAGACAGCAAGATACCGATACAATGACCGATCCGAGAGGAAGGAGACAATCAAGTGTACACCGGCATCGAGACCATCTATCTGATTCACCACAGTCATACCGACATCGGCTACACCCACGACCAGCCTATTGTCTGGGACCTTCACCGCCGCTTCATCGAGACCGCGCTCGACGAGTGCGAGCGCGACGCCAGCAGCGACGCCGACCACGCCTTCCGGTGGACGGTCGAGACGACTGCGATGCTGATGCATTGGCTTGAGTCGGCGTCGGACCAGCAGGTGGCCCGCTTCGTCGAGCTCGCACGGGCGGGCCGCATCGAGGTGACGAGTATGCTCCTCAATATCACACCCCTCTTCGACACGGACCAGCTCATCGAGTCACTGGCGCCGGTACGCTTCGTTAAGGAAGAGCTGGGTCTGCCTGTACACTACGCGATGAACAGCGATGTCAACGGTCAGAACTGGCCCCTGGTGGATGTGCTGCTCGACGCAGGTATCACCGGATTCAGTATGGCAACAAACATACATATGGGCGGATCCCCGCTGGCCTGGCCCAACGTCTTTCACTGGCGGGGGCCGAGCGGGCGTACGATCCTGGCGTGGAATGGATGGGATTATGGCTTCGCCCGTGAGGCCGGTATCGACGCAGAGCTGGCCGCTCTGCGCGATGTTTGGTGGCCACGGATCGACGGTTGGTTGCGCGAGCGCGGGTACGATCTCCCCGTGCTCATGCTCCAAGTGTACGATGCCTTCGGCGACAACGGGCCTGCCAGCCCCACGCTCCCGACCTTCGTGCGTGAGTGGAATGACAGGGGCGGCGTACCCCGCCTGCGCGTCGCGCTCCCTAGTGAGTGGTGGGCCGCCGTGCAACCACACGCCGACCGTCTACCAACCCATCGCGGCGACTGGACCGATTATTGGAATTTCGGCTGCGGCTCGAGCGCTCGAGAGGTGGCGATCAATCGGAGAAGCCGGGCGCGGCTTCGCAATGCGGATGCGGCCGCTGCCATAGTAGCAGCATTAGGTGGGGGGAAACAGGCGACCAGGCGTGCGGAGGACGGTACTAGGGCGGGGGCGTGGCGGGCGCTTCACTTGTGGGACGAGCATACCTGGGGCGCGGACTGTAGCGTTGGTCTGCCTGATAACGAGGATACAATCACTCAGTGGCACCACAAGGCGTCTTACGCTTACACGGCGCGGAGCCTCTCCCTGATGCTCAGTCGCGATGCCGTCGCCGAGCTTGCTCGATGTATAGAACGTGAGCCAGACGATATCCTCGTCATCTTCAACCCGCTCCCCTTCCCCCGCACTGTAGCAGGTCCTATCTCGGAAGCGGTCACGAGGAGCGTTAGAGGTAGGGTGGACGATCCGACTGCCGCTCGCCATTGGGCCGACCGGGACGCCCGGCTGCGGCTTGGAGCTGACAAGTCTTGGATCTGGGAGAAACCTCGCCGTGTACTTGCGCCGACGGAAGTACCGCCGTATGGTTACGCCCTAATTCGGAAGAGCCAAGTAAACGGCGGAGGAGCGGCCGCAGCCGATGACGCTACTATCGATACGGCCCGGCACCGCATCAGCTTCGACCGAGAGACCGGGGGCATTACTAGCTGGTACAGCAAAGCGCTCAACCGCGAACTGGTAGACAACGAGGCCGGCTGGCCGTTCAACGGATGGGTCCACGAGGCACCTCAGGTGGGAGATCAGCGAGCCGAAAGCTTGCGCCGGATCTACTGGACGCCGGGAGAACGGCGCTTGACGTTGGAGCGGGGTTGGCAACCAGGCTGGCCTGCTACGCGACGTGGACCGATACAGCTCCTTGCCCACGAGGTGGACTACCGGGACGACGGTATCGAGGTGACGCAGCGGCTGCAGCTCCCCATCGGTGGTGAGCTCGTACAACAGACCTACATCCCGAGCTATACAGACTGGATCGAGTGCACGTCTACTTGGTCCATGGGGCTCGAGACGACGCCCGAGGCGACGTATCTAGCATTCCCCCTCGCAGTGCCGGGCGCAACCGCCCGGATAGATCTCGGCGGGCAGTCTATGCGCTTGGATGCGGACCAGCTACCACGTGCCTGCCGTGACTACTATACCGTACAGGGTTGGGTGGATTTCTCCAACGCTGAGTTCGGCGTGACGGTCGCCTGCCCAGACGCTCCGATGGTGCAGATCGGCGACTTCACCTTCGGCGCCAATCGGGATACGGTCGTGCTGCCGCGGGCAATGCTGCTCGGGTGGGTGACGAACAACTACTGGGAGACAAACTTCCGAGCTCATCAGCCTGGAGCAGTGAGCGCTCGTTACCGTCTGCTGCCACATGCGGGATCGTTCGACGAATCGGCGGCCCACCGCTTCGGCATAGAGGCAGCCGTACCCCCGCTCTTCCATCATCTGCAGGAGCCGGCCGTGCAAGAGACTCGGCTGCCGCGGACAGGATCCTTGATACGCCTGCCAGCGGCACCCGTCCTCAGCCTGCATATTTGGCCGGACAGCGCTGCCGCAGAGGCGGTGTACGTACGGCTGCTCAACGCGTCCGAGCAGCCCACCACCGCCGTGCTGAGCTCTGGCGTGCTGCAGATCGCCGAGGCGTTCCACTGCGATCTGCTCGGAGCCCCAAAGGAAGGGGTCATGCTCCGGGATGGCGCAGTGACCTTTGTGATGGAGCCGCGGGCGCTCGCTACGCTCCGCCTCGTACTGACTTCCAGTGCGAAATAGCATCCACGAGTTAGGATTCAGGTGCAAGTTATGAATGCTATAAGCCGTGCGAGAAGGGCTGCGACGAAATACAAGAACCGCATCTCCTGCCACCTGATCACGTGGGGCGAGGATCTCGACACCGCGATGCGCGAGGCAGACGAGCTCAGCTACGAGGTGTGCGAGACGTTCACCCACCAGGCCATGGCGTCTGAGAACCGGATGGACGAGTTCGAGGAGCGCCTGGCGTCGTTTGACCTGATCCTCTCCGCGCTGTACGGCGGTCGCCTCAGTGAGCCTGCGAAGGCCGACCAGGTCATTCGAGTACAACACCCGCGTTGCGCAGTTCCTCAGCAAGCTGGACGTGGACCATATAGTGTTCCGCCCCGGCGGCCCGCGCGAGGGCAAGATGAGCCTGGACGGCCTCAAGCAGATGGCGAAGACGATCAACGGAAGCGGATCGCCGGCGTCGGCGTCCTTGCGTGCGTACACCACCATCTAGGCCCGGAGCTGCAGGATTGCGACGAGCTCGACGCCGTGATGGAGATGACCGATCCGGAGTACGCGTTCTTCTGCCCGGACACGGCGCCTCTGACGGCCCCGGGAATGGACGTCGCGGAGGTGATCCGCACGTACGGCTCCCGGATGAGGTACATGCATTTGAAGGACCTCACGCCGCCGAACCCGGATCCAGAGACGTTCAAGGGCTTCGAGGGGACCGAGGCCCTACCGATCTGCTGCGAGTTCGGCCTGGGTACTATAGACTTCAGCCTCATCGTGCAGGCGCCCGAAGCGATCAGCTACGACGGCTGGCTGACGGTGGAGATCGACAAGTGCACAAGCACCCTTACGAGAGTTTGAAGCAGTGCCGCGACTTCGTGCAGGATCAGCTAGGGCTCTCGCTGAAATTCTCGGAGGTGGGATGGCCATAGACATCGGAATCATCGGCTGCGGCCGCATAGTCGAGGAGGGCCATGCGCCGGCGCTTACCCGGCTGGCCGATTATGCACGGGTCGTGGCGCTGGCTGACCCGAGCCAGGAGCGCCGGAGCATCGTCGCGAATGCGCTCGACGTGCTCCGAGCGCAGCAGTATGACTCGTGGCAGGCGCTGCTCTCATCCGGGCAGAAGCTCGACGCCGTGATCATCGCCCTGCCACACTTCCTGCACAAGGCCTCAATCGCGGACGCGGCGGCCGCGGGCGTGGACATCATCAGCGAGAAGCCGCTTGCCGCGACGCTCGAGGAGATTGACCACATCGGTGAGACCATCCGGAAGGCACAGGTCCGCCTCGCCGTGATACACAATTATACGTACAGCCCTGCCGTGGAGGCTGGGGTGAGAGCGATCCGTGACGGGCGGATTGGCGACACCTTCTTCATACGCAGCGAGAGTCTCGGCGGCAGCCACTACCGTGGCCGGGATCCGAAGGCGCCCGACTGGCGCACGCAGGCCGCGATGGGTGGCGGCGGGGTGCTAACCGACAATGGTTACCACAACATGTACCTATCGGAGGCCGAGGCGCAGAGCCGGGTTGTGCGGGTGTATGCCTCTGTCGGCCGGTATGTGCGGGAGCAGGACGTGGATGACAATGCCGTCGTCATGCTCACCCACGCCAACGGCGCGACGACCTCGGTGCAGGTGAGCTGGGCCGTGAACGGCGGAGGACTACCCGTGCACGAGGTGCACGGGACGAAGGGCAGCATTCGCTACAGCCAGGAAGGGATGCCCGCCGAGATTCACGAGAACTCCGTGGGGGAGTGGCGCTCTCTCGTCAGCCCGGAGGAGGCCGGGCAGTGGACGGACGCGTTCTACGGCGCCCTGAGGGACATCCTCGCCGCCTGGGCGGACGGCAGGAACGCACCGACGGGCTTCAAGGAGGCCCGCCACAACCTGGCGATCCTGCAGGCGGCCTACCTCTCCTCCAAGCGCAGCCAAGCCGTCGAGCTGACGGAGCTCGAGCCGGGTTAGTAAGGTATCGAAGCCGATATCAGGCAGTGCGCGTCTTGTGGGATCGGTCATGGAGACGTAGCATGCCTACGTCTCCATGACCTGCCTATCACCCGAAGGCTGCCGTGGTCCTGCATCGAGGGAGAAAAAGCTAAGGGAAGACCTGTTTGAGGGGACGCGCCGGTGACCTGCCGCACCGGACCGTGCTTGCTTCCTGCCCCGATATCTCGTTGTCAGGACCTCAGCCCGCCAGGTCTGAGCCACGTGTAAAGCGGCAAGCATCACCCTCCCATGCTCGGACAGACAAGCTGCGGCCGTCGTTTTATGCTGCCGTCACTCGCCGCAGCTTGTCCCTGCATCTATCCCCGAGTCTGAATCTTGCCGACAAATCTGGGCATTCTATTCCAGCCAACTGTCGCTTTCACCTCCAGGCTATCCCCTCGACCGCTGTCTGGAGCTTGGCCCTCGTACCGGGCATGTAGAGCGTCGTGGTGTCCTTGGACACGCTCAAGCGGGTACTGGGCGCCATCAGCTGCGCTAGAGGGGGTGGACATACCAAGACTGACGCGGTGACTGGATGCAGGCAGTCTCTGATCTGGTTCCACGTACTATTCCGGATAGCCGTTAAGAAACCTCATGCCGTCGGCTCTCGGAACGGGGTTGCGTACTATGTCTCGACGGCCGTCGCCCGGAAGGAGAACTGCAGGCGCTCGTGCGGTCCGATCGAGAGCGCCGTATCATTCTCTACGGCCCGAGCAAGCCCGCTCGTGGGGTAGCTCGTAAACGGCTCCAGCCCGATGCTGTAGTGCCGGCCGTACCACGGATAGCCCTCGGAGGCGCCGTACTCCTGCCAGAACCACAGATACGGCATCCGCTCTACGTCCCACTCGAGTCGAAAGGCGAGCTGCTTTTGCCGGTTCTCAACCTCGTACCATCCCTCTGTGAAGCCCGCCAGGTACAGCATCTCGCTCAGCTCCCCTCCGGGCGGAAGGACGCTTAGGTCGATCTGCCCCCCTGTTTCCCGCTCGGCATAGGGCCAGGTGTAGTTCTTGTCGGCCTTTACTCGCCTACCCTTTTGATTGATCGCTTCATCGTGGGGGACGACGCTGACTCCATCAGGCAGGCGGATCAGGCATCCCTCTCCGGCGAAGGGCCGCCCGAAGGTGATATGGTGTCCCCACATCGCGCGTAGGGGGACGGGGCTCTCGTTGACGAGCGCCTCCTCCACGCGGAGACAGCTCTCTGCTGCCAGCAGGCGCAGCTCTTTTTCAATGCGGAAGGGCATCTTCTGGGTCCTGACGCTAAACAGGACGGCTACGGCATCCTCGCTGTCCTCGATGATGTGGTAGTCCCAGGGGAGATGGCTCACCTCACCATGCTGGCCGAAGTGGGCGCCGAGGTAAGATGAGGGCGGGCCTCCGTTCGGGAAGATCTCCTGCCAGCCGCCCGGGTAATAGTCGAGAAAGGTAGCCAGCGGATCGGGCGACGTGGACAGGTAAGCCATCGGGTTTTGCACACCCCTACTCGTCAGGCACACGAAGTCCATGTCGCGGGGCTTGTAGTTGAACTCGAAAACATCCGTCCCTTTGCCTGCGAGGACTCCGACGCGGAGTTTCTCGTTCTCTAGGAATACTGCGCTCATGCCTTTGAACTCATATTCGAGCACGCGGGCGCCCCAGTTTCTCTGGAGCCGGTACCTACTCAGGCTCATAACGCTTCCTCCCCTCGGCGACCGCTTGATCTCGTGGTTCCGCAAAGTAGTCGGGATACTGCTCTAAGAGGGTGTCGCCGAGCCGGAAGACCTCGCGCAGATGGGC
>JADDPT010000043.1 GCA_016781735.1 Rubrobacter sp. | reverse complement strand
AAGTTGACTTGCCTAAGTGGTCCGGTATTTGGGGTGCAGTCCATCAAGGAGTTGTTCGTATTTGTCTCGGAGCCTGGTGTGCCGAGCGACAACAACGGTGCCGAGAGGAGCCTGAGGCACCTGGTGACCGCGAGGAAGATCAGCGGAGGTACTCGTAGTCTGGCGGGTACCGAGACCAAGATGACGCTTGCCTCCGTGTTCGGCACGTGGCAAGCACAGGGACTCAACCCCTTCTCCCAGTGCCTCCAACTACTCAAATCCCCTCAACCCTGAACTCTTACCTATGGGCAAACAAGTTCTATCCGGGTGGGTGCTGCGACTTCCGCGGGAGGTCGGCACGCACCGCTAAGTGGGATATCTGGATTGTGTGTTGTCAGTGCAACGGTTCAGGCACATGTTAGCCTGACTGTCTAAACCGAAAACTCACCACGAGAAGCGATAAGAAGAAAATGTATGTGAGGAAGGGAAATACCTACGCGAATGTGCCTGCGTACCCTGCTCCGTGCCGTGTCCTGTATTCACGCAGGAGTCCGAATGGGTCGCCCGAGCCGTTCGCAAGGTTGCTGCGGAGGTGCGCAAGGGCCAGCCCTACGCTATGGAACAGGGGCTGCGGCTCATCCACCAACCGCGCCGACACCTCGTACCTGCCTGCTTCGGCCCGCTCTCGGCATGTAAGGATTAGCTCTCCACCGTCGAACAGCTTTTGGTGACTCTCGTATACCGGTGAGTCTACGGTGTCACCCGCTACCGCGTTCGGAACCTTGCGATCCTGCAGACTCTCCACGAACCGGAGGAGCTTCAACTCAAGGTCGCCGCACAGGCGCTCAAGCGCGTAGTCGGTGTACTCGATCTCCAAGCTGCCCATCTCACGCTCCTGTCCGGTGGTGATAATCCGGAAACTTGCTGCCGATGCCGTCCGCGTGTCGCTGTACGATGTATCGTCCTACTACCTTATGCATAGCGTAACGCGCGGCTGTCTAAGATACATCACTTGATTGAAGTATTTTTATGTACCGTATATGAACTAGCAGCAGGTCTAGCCGGAGCGGATTGCGCCGCAGGTAATAGAGCGTCCATCAAATCTCCGTGCAGGGCGGTTTCAAAGTCCGTATTCGTGCCGTCACCGCTCCACTTTGGATGCCGAAACAAGCCTTGGAGAGGCTGTCTTGCTGGCAAATGAGCCTCCAAAGGCACCTGAAATGACCTGTGCAGGAGGTCCACTTCCCACCGACACCGACTTTGAAACCGCCCTGATCTCCGTGTACGGCGCCTTGACTTGCCGCTCCCGCTGCATGAGGGGTATCATCCACTACGGAGGCAGGTATGCGGCTCGATCGCGCGAGTGGTGTAGGGGAGCTCAAGGTCGCCGATTTCGCAGCTGCGACTGAGCGCGGCACCGAGCGGGTGCGCTCACTCCTGGCGCCGATTCTGCCCGTGCTCTACACCTTCGTCGCGCGGCGGACCCCTGATGCCCAGGACGCCGTGGACCTGCTAGTCGAGACGTTGCTGCGCGCCCGCGCAGCAGCGGAAGTTCAGTACCAGGCACAAACCCCCCTCCTTCCATGGCTGCTTCGGATAGCGGAGCGTAGCCTTGCCTCGGACATGCACGAGGACCGGCGACGACAGTCCGGCCTCGCGCCCAACTGGGTGGTGCCGTCTGTTCCCATGCCGAGCAACATGCTCGACGTCGTCGCGACGCTGCCGCACGACCAGCGACTGGTGCTCGGGATGCGTTTTGGCGATGGCTTGCCGGTCGGCACGATAGCGGACGTGCTGGGCAAGGACGAGCGCGCTACCTCGGAATTGATCGAGAGCGCCGCCTTTGCGGTGCAGCAGCAGAGCTTTCCCATCACGTATCACTCCCCGCGTCACCATACTGAGTTCGAGGAGTACGTTTCCAGCCTGCTGGAGGGGAGGTCCCCGCCTGTTGCGACGGGTATGAGCCGAGGCACACGTGCGGCGCTCGAGACCCTCGCCTCACTGCGGGGCGACGCGCTGCTAACCCCCGCGCAGGAGGCCCGGGTGTGGCGACGATACGACGAGGAGCGTGAAGAGTTCCTTCCCGGTCGACCACTGCCAGCCCTGCCCTCCTGGCTCTTGCCCGCCTCTCTGGCTGCATTGCTGCTTATCACACTAGTCGGCGGGGGGCTGTGGTATCTGGGTAGGCGGACGGACAGTCCGGCGAGTGTGGCTGCTCCTATCCCCACGGCTACGGCGGTTCGCGGTGGCGAGCAGGCGGGAGCCGGCTCTGATATCTCACCCAGTCCTCGGCCGGAGGCGACTGGGGAGCGGCTCGCGGGGGTCGCGTTGAGGACCAACGGAAGTCTGTACTACGTACGGCAGGACGCTGAGCGCTCCTACTCGCTTGTCCAGGAGTACTTCAACGCCGCCACAGGTCAGACCCAATCGCGTGTGCTCGTCACCGAGCCGGGTGAAAGGCTCGTATACGCGGTGTCGCCCGATGGCTTTCGGATCGCGTACAGCACCGGCGACACGGTCTGGCTGAAGGAGGGCGAGTACGGCACGGAGCGGGAGCTCTTCTCCGTGAACCCACTGTCGACACCGAACGGGCCGCTCCTCGACCGCTCAGTGTCCACGATCCGGGATCTCGCCTGGCACCCTGATGGCCACACCCTGGCGGCAGTAAGCGACGGCGCAGGGTTAGACGCCCCGGGCGCGGTGCGCGTCTGGACGGTTCGGCTCCCCAGCCTCGAGGTAACTCGGGAGTACGTCCTGTACACCAGCAGGGAAGTTGCGCATGTTAGCTGGAGCGCCTCGGGCAGGTACCTCGCGGCCAGTACGGACACCGGACCGCTAATCCTCCAGATGAAGGGACCGAAGCGCGCCAGCCGGCCAATGGCGGTCGCTAGAACCATCGCATGGTCTCCCCCAGGCGTGCCGGACCGTCTGCTCTGGGTAGAGGCCGCGTTGCTAAGCTCAAAGGTCTCGTGGGGAATCTTCGACCCGGCCACGATGGGCTACGAGTTCCAGGGAGAGGCCTCATACGCTGCCTGGCACCGCGACGGGCGCAGCGTTGTGACTGTAGATAGCGACAGGCAGGGTGGCAGTGCTCTCCGATTCTCGCTTCACAACATCAGCACCGGGGAATGGCGGAGGCTGACTGAGTTTGAGCGCCTGGGTGACACGTACTTTCGTGAGATGCGCGTACTCCACGATGGTCGTCACCTCGTCTACATAAATAACGAAGGCGTGCACATGGTGGACTACACGACGGGAGAGATCCAGGCGCTGGTGGAGTCTCGAATGAGGATCAGCCGATTGAGTTGGCATGCAGCCTCCAGCGGCTCGCCTCTCGCGGGTACGGGCGTCGCGGCCAGCGGCACGGTGCTGTACGTCGAGGCGCTGGGAGACCGTAACGCTGATGCTCGAAGGCTGGTCGCTGTGAACCTTGAGGACGGCCGCCGATCGTTCCTCCTGGGCGGCGATGACCTACAGTACGACGTCTCGGCGGCAGGCTCCACCGTGGCCGTAACGACCGGGTCAACGCTCTCGCTGCTGGACCTGACGGCGGGGGATAGACGCGTGCTGGAGGAGGCGGAGGAAGGAAGCAGGTTGTACAGCCCCTCCTTGTCCCCGACCGGGGAGAAGCTAGTGTTCCTCAAGCAGGAGGAGCGCGCCGGGGGGCAGTACCACACGTCCAGGTTGCACATCAAGGAGATCGAGTCCGGATCGGAGTTGGTATTCCTCCAGATCAGCCCCACCGACGTGCTGCGCTCGGTGTCGTACTCACCGTCCGGTCGGTGGCTGCTGCTACACAGCGCCAGAGCATGGTCGTTACTCGATCTTACCACCGGACAGCGCCGGAATCTGCCGAATGCCCGTCGCTACGAGTGGGAGCCGGAAGGAAGCCGGGACCACCTCCTGCGGGTGGGGCCGGGTGCGACGGTGATGCACACTGACGGCTCGGTCGAACGCAGGTGGCAGGGGGACGTCGTTGACGCCCTCTGGCTGAGCCGATCCTCCGTACTTACGTTGTCCTCCAAGGGGGAGGTGACCCGCTACGATCGGCAGGAGCGGGAGTATCAGAGAGTCGGCACGGTGCTGGTGTCCGATCGTGCTCCTGACTGGGACTCGCGGATGGTGGCGGTGTCGCCGAATGGGGAGCGACTGCTTTACAGCGACGGCGGCAGTCCGAGCAAGCTATGGTTGGTGAACACGGACACCGGAGAGCGTGCTCACCTGGCAAAGGCGAACCGTATCGAGCAGCCTGGTTGGGCTGGCGACAGCGGGAGCTTCCTGCCCGCGTTGAATTCCTCCGTAATGCCGCAGCGCCCGAATACGAGGCCGCCGGCACTTCCGTTGAACCGTCCTGATCACCCAGGCAGCAGAGTGAGCCCGTTCAAGTTCTATCGCACGGGATAGTGTCTCTACGGGGCAGCATCAGAGAGCGCGTCAGAGCCTTGGAGGGTAGTGTAGCGGGGCGCCAGGCATTGTTTAGCAGCGGCCTCTCGTGACGCCTACTTGTACGACTCTCCCGTGTCAAGTCATAGGGCACGGGATGAATTCAAGAGGATCCCACAGGCGGGTACTGCATGCCTCAGTTTGTCGGGCACTTCCTCCTACAGCAGTTTCTAGTGTGAAGTGGGCGAGTGGAAGCAGTTCTCTCAGCCGACAGATCTCGAGATACCTGAGGGACCAGGTCTCCGTGATACCTCCAGAGAGCCTGTGCCATCTACAAGGTTCAGCGCAGGCCCGTGAACCTCGCGGAAGTAGCGTGCCAGAAGCTGGCTACGGCTATGTACTCCCAGCTTCTCGTAGGCATGTCCGAGATGGGACTCGACCGTCTTCTCGCTCACCACTAGCGCTGCCGCGATATGGCGGTTCCCGAGTCCTCGCAGCAGCCACCCCACGACCTGCCGCTCCTGCTGAGTCAGGGGCCAGTCCATCGGCACATCCGGAGCCTCCGGCGGCCGCTCCTGCGACAGCACCACCGCGACCGTATCATCCTGCCCCAAAGATGCTTCGATCTGGACCGGACCAATCGACGTGGGAGCCAGGACGGTGCTGAATGGCGGTACGTCCCCTCGGGAGCGCAGCCGTGCCACCGCCGACCATATCGCCGTGGGCAGCGGGTCGTGTCCCTCCCTCTCCGAGTCCCGCAGCAGCTTGCTCCATCTCTCGCCCGCCGGAGTGCTGTAGCGCACACGCTGGTCAGGCCCGAGCACGAGGATACCCGAGCCACTTGGATTGGCCATGCCCAGGTCAGCCGCGCGCTCGCGGTTGAGCGCCGCTCGGAGTGCGAGCCCGATTGTTGGGGCGAGCAGGCGTAGGAAGGCCACATCGGTGGGCTTGAACGGGTGACCCGACGTCCAGCGATACAACCCTAGAGCGGCGGTCCAAGTCCCGTTGGCGGTGAAGCAGGCGTGCAGCACACCTCCGGCCGGCATCCCGACCTCGTGGTACGATTGATAGTGTTCAGGATCAGCAAGACGTCCGAAGAGCCAAGAGGGCGCTCCCCAGCAGGTATCTATGCGAGGGTGGAAGGCCACCGAAGCGAGGCCAGCGCGCATCAAGCCCGGGAAGGTCAGGTCCGCGAGTGGATGGGTGGCCAGTAGGTGTTGCGGAGCCAGTCCCGGCGGGCGGTATTGTCACTCGCGCTCGCAGCGAGCAGGCGGTTGAACAACAGACTGCCGGGATCAACACCGAACAGCCGCTGGCCATCCGACGGGATCGCCTGCTCCAGTGCGTCCAGAAGTCTGGCACCCAAGGGCTCGGGGGATAGGCTGCTTTCGGCCAGCCGGTTGACCTGTTGCCGAGTGACCTCCTGTGCGCGTGAGAGTCGAGGCATGAGTGTACCTTGATCGATCTGAAATCCGGTCCAGAAAGCAGGGATTTTCCTGATGCGTGCGGGGAGCCCGTGAGCGTATCCTACCAGGAGAGGCGGCCCCCGGCAAGCCCGTATCGGGCGTGAGGACGGGCTGCTGGAGGGAAAGGAGAGCGTCTTGGTGAAGGGCGTGAAAACTATCGTTATCGGAGGCGTGGTCGCGCTGAGCGTCGCGGCGGCTGCGCCCGCCTCGGCATCGCACGAGCATTACCTGGTCACACCTAGCAGGTGTGTGGCCGACATCGCGAGGGGTCAAACGGCGAAGGGACCGGGCGAGGGCGGCTACCACAAGTTTCATGACAACGTCCACAAGGGGCAACCCGGCACTGGCGCCTTCAACAACCCCAACAACCGCGTCTCTGTGGACAAGGGCAGCTGTCCTGCTGAGTGAGGAGACGGTCAATGGCGGTGGCGAGATGAGCCTGACGTGGGCAGACCAACGTGACGTAGAGATGACATCAGGGAGCTGGCAGCGGGTGGCAGACCGGCTAGCGCGGTACGGCTGGCTCGTCCTGCTGGTGGCGGTCCTGGTCGCTTTGGTCGGAGGTATGGTCTACGCGGCTACGTGGGAGCCCCGCGCCCCCGATGCACAGGTCGCAGTGCCCGGACGGGATGCGTGCCCGAACCCACCTTGCTTCGGGGGAGGTGGAATGCCGGGCTTGCGGGATCTCCCCTGGGTTATCGCGATGCTGGGCTATGGGCTGGCCATACTCCTAGGTATGCCAAGCCTGCTAGCCGCTGCCTGGGACCTGATGCGGGGTCGCTGGGGATCTACGGGGCGGAGGACGCTGCCATTTGTCGGGCCGCTGCTGTTCTTGGTCTGCACCGAGATAGTCCCGCACCTGCTGAGCCCCTGCTTTCTCGCTCTCCAACTGGGCGGCAAGAGATTCCCAGGAATGTGCGAGTACGGCGAATGGGGTGCAGACCTCGCGGAGCGCTGGCACCTGTTGGATCATACTCTGGTCGGGGCGATTCCCTTCGCCGCGCTCTACTGGCTGGCCCTCCGCAAGTGGCGCCCCGAGGTCGGACGTTTCCCGCGCACATCTCACGGATGACTTAACAACGTGTCGGCTCAACGGCATGGACACGCAGCTGAAGTGGCAATCCGCTAGCGCCCGCCTGGGTTGTTGCCTCATCGTCCGTGATACTGCCGCTACTCTTGATGCGAAGAATTAGGAGTGGGGTGAGGTCTCGTTGAGGATGTGCTTGGATCCCCGTAGTGAAGCAGCGACGTGGTCCGAGCATGAGCACTCATATCTTGGGCCGAGATCCAAGTCGGTGAGCTTAGGATTCGAGGAGGTGACCCGTGGTACTCTCTATCTTGATCCTCATGGCCGGCGTCGTTGCCCTCATTGCAAGCCTATGGACGGCAGCACGAGGGGAGCGTGCCACAGGAGCAGTAATCTCCGGTGTGGTCGGGGTAGTCGGAGCAGCCATAGGCATCTTTACCTGGCTTGGCTTCGACTACTTCTTACTTCTGCTCCTCGGACTTGTGGCGATCATTCTGGGCTTGCTGTCGCGACGAGAGGGAGGACGCGGGGTCACGGGTGCTGCGCTAGGCGCGGCGACGCTCGGACTTTTCCTTATCGGGATGGTTCTTGGGCTTCAGGGTGGTTAGCAACCGGTAAGACGCTAACAGGCTGTTGGCCCAGTTCGCATCCTGTACATCAAGAACGGCAGTCTAGTCGGCAGGAGCAAGGATCGGCGTGGCGAAAGCTACGCGATAGGTCAGTTCGCGTGAGCAGGACATGCATCGGGCCGACTTCCCGCTTGACGACACCAATCCGGATCAGGCTTCGTCAGGCTGCTGCCGCTTCAGGCGTCGACATCGCTCTACGCGGACTGAGGAATCTGCAGACCACGTTGACGAGCTGACGCTTGAGGCAGCGCAGGGCCTCCCTGCCCGTCTTGCCCTCGGAGCGTTTCTTCGAGTGGCAGGCTGTTCAGCACTCGGGCGGCGACAGATCTGTCTTGGGCGCGGTGCACTTTCCCGTTCGGTCTGCCGATCCGCGTGCTGGGTGGATAGGAGGGGGTGACGTGTTGTTTGGAAGCGACCGAGCGCAATATATCCCGCAGTCAGGCCCCTCCTACAGCCACTTGCAGGGTAATTGATCCTGG
>JADDPT010000003.1 GCA_016781735.1 Rubrobacter sp. | reverse complement strand
TATGGGCATCCGCACGTCCCCTGGTCGGACTGTTTCGAGGGCGAATGGGCGCCCAGAGTGACTGTATATCGGGCTTGCAGGCAGCCTACTTCCCACCGGCAGATACTTTGACATGACCCTGGGTAAGCAGGGTCTCGGGCCACTGACCGTACTGCCCATGTAAAGCGGCAACGCTCGGGCGCTCAGGCTACATGGTCGCCGAATTCTGACTAACCGGAGTGCCGGTCTTGATGTTCACGCCCTTGAGTGGGCCAAGGTCCTGTTATGGCCCCGTCAGAGGTACGTCGCCGTGATTGTCTTTCCACTCGCCGAGCGTGTATGAAGCGCCGCACTTCGCCCGGCTCAACCCTGTTGATCTCCCTCCCCTTGAGGGTCAGGACCCAGACACCACGTGCGGAGTTGTCTACCAGACCGTATATCTTCAGGTGAGAGCGAGCCCAAGCAAGCCGATACTGCAGCTCGGTAACGCGTTCATTGTGAGTAGCAGATCCGTCTTCCTCAGGCAAGCCGAGCAGTCTAGTCGCCTCTTCGTCCAACTCGACATTTGAGGTGGACCCACCTAGCATCTTGAGTGCTCTAATACAGGGGTATACAGATCCGTCACTGATGGAACTGTCACAATCTCTCCTCCTGGATCAGTCCAAGGCGGGTCTGCATGGTACCAGAAAGACCAGCGAGGACAGATACGACGCCAAAACGCCCCAGTCCTAGAAACTGAGGCGTTTTGAGCTAACCGACTACTGCGAGGCGGTGCGGTAATCCCTGATGTTAATCCCGACTCATGAAGATGCGGATGACGTACCACAGGAGCAGGGTGACGGAAGCGAAGAGGGCGAGCGCGGCCGCGACGTGCTGGTCCGTGCGGTAGTTGCGGATCACGTTCGACGTCTGGTACAGGATCGAGGCGGACGCGAACGCCACCATTGCCACCGAGAAGATCACACCGAGGTTGAAGCCGAACAGGATGCTCGCCGCGATCAACCCGAGCGCGACGAAGCCACCAACCACCAGCGCCCCGCGCAGGAACGAGAAATCCTTACCGCTCGTGAACGCCGTGAACGTTAGTCCCGCGAACAGCAGGCCGGTGACGAGCGCCGCAGACGGCAGGAGTGATGGGCTGCTGACACGCGTCGCCACGTACAGCAGTGGCACGAACAGGAGCGCCTGTGCCACCACGTACAACCCCAGACCGGCATACTGCATACCTACCGAGGTGTTCGATCGCGCCCACTTCTCCGCCAGGCCCGACACGAACATGAAGCCTCCGAGCACGAGCAGCCACCCGTAGCCGCGGGTCATGGTCCGGGCCAGGGCGCCAACACCGCTCCACTGCTGGAGCAGGTACTCGACGACGACGAACGCGAGCACCGCAAGCGCGAGGTGCAGATACGTGCGCCGGATGAACTGCGCTCGTGCGTCCGCGCTTGAGGACGCCGCGGGAACGCTGTAAGGATTTACTTGCATCTCAGCCCCTCTACTACTATCCAAATCGTAACGCCACACGGACACGAGCTTTTACCTCGCATCCTCTCAAAAGCATAACATAAGAGTTGGGCGACTGCAGTGTCCGAAAGCGGCTCTGGCGAACTTGGGTGTCCGCCGTGATCGTGATGAGAAGAGATGGTGGCCTTCCGTGGAAAAGGAAACCCGCAGCTGCAATCCGGCTCCCGCGCAGTATGCTGTTCTTCGCGCTGGTTCGGCGTTGCCGGGGACGCGTGCCTAGAGCGGGATGTCGCCCACGTCTGGCTCGGCTGCCTCGACGTTACGCAGGCGCAGTTCCGCGGCATCGAGCACCCGGTTGCACCTTGCGACGAGGGCGGAGGCCTCCTCGTAGCAGGAGAGGGCCTCGTCGAGTGAGAGGCCGCCCTCATCGAGCTTCTCTATCAGCTCCTCCAGCCGCGTGTATGCCTGCTCAAACGTGAGTTCCGTGTCAGGCGCCATGCCCGTCACTCCTATCTACACCTAGCACGAGGCTCTGCACCGTGCCCTCCGCGAAGCGAGTGATCAATTCCTCGCCCTCATGCAGGTCGTCGAGGCCGTGCAGCGCCGTACCGTCCACCCGCGACACCGCCGCATAACCTCGTCTGAGCACTCCGTTCGGATCCAGCGCCTCCAGACGGTGATACTGTCCGTAGGTCCGACTGCGTCGCAGCTGCAGCGCGTGAGTTAAGCGAGTCATTGCGCCCTCGTGCAATTTGCCCAACCGCTCCCTGTGCCGCTCCAGGTCGTGAGCGGGCGAGAGCCTGCTGAGATGGGAGGCGGCATGTCGTACGTCAGCGCGACAGCTCTCCACCTGCTCCCGCAGCCTGCCCGCGAGAAACGCCTCAGCCCCAAGGAGAGAGTGCCTCAACTCAGCGATGTTCGGGGTCACAAGCTCGGCGGCGGCCGAGGGAGTCGGGGCGCGCACGTCCGCAACGTAGTCGGCGATGGTGTAGTCCACCTCGTGACCCACCCCACTGATAACCGGCACGGGTGATCTATAGATCGCGCGCGCCACCTGCTCCTCGTTGAACGCCCACAACTCTTCCATCGAGCCGCCGCCCCTGGCGACGATCACTACGTCCACGCGGGTGCTCCGGTGCAAGCACTCGATTGCCGCGGCGACCTTCAGCCCCGCCCCGTCCCCCTGCACGGGCGTGGGCGAGAGGACCACCTCAGCAAGCGGGTAACGCCGGTTCAGCACGTTCAGGATGTCCTGCAATGCGGCGGCCTGGGGGCTCGTCACGATTCCGATCACGGCTGGGAATCGAGGCAGCGACCGCTTGCGCGCGGGGTCGAACAGCCCCTCCTCCTCCAGCCTGGCCTTGAGCGCCTGGAACTCCAGCTCGAGTCTGCCCATCCCCTCGGGCTGCACCATGTCCACGTACAGCTGGAGCTTGCCGGTGTCCTGCCAGAGGGAGACGCGCCCGTGCACAATGACTGCCTGCCCGTTCGCCAGCGGCGCTCGCACCCTCGCCAGATCTCGGCGGAAGAGGGCGCACTGCATCTGCGCTCCGCCGTCCTTGATCGTGAAGTACGCGTGCCCCTTCGACGACTGGCTCAGGTTTGTGATCTCGCCCTCTACCCACACGTCCGTCAGGATCGGGTCGTACTCGAACAGCCCGGCGAGGTAGGAGTTGAGCCCGGTTACGGTGAGAAGCTGGAGCGCGGGCAACGCTTTATGCGCTTCCCGCGCCGGTGTCCACGAGCATGAGGGGCTGGCCGTACTCCACCGCCTGCCCGTTCTCCACCAGGATCTCGACGATCCTGCCGGCCATCTCGCTCTCGATCTCATTCATCATCTTCATCGCCTCGACGATGCCGACCGTCTGGCCAACCTCGACGCGGTCCCCTACCCGGACGAACGGGTCGGCCTGAGGGTTGGGCGCGCTGTAGTATGTTCCCACTATCGGCGAGGTTATCGGCGTTCCTGAGGGGGCTGCAGCGGGCATGGTGGTGGAGACAGGCTGTGGTAGGGCCGCGACGAGTGGCTCGAGGTGTTCACTGTGATCGGGCTGCGACGGCGCCTGCGTGCCACGCGGCGCGCTCTTTATGTGAAGCTTCGTCTCGCCCCGCTCTATGTGCAGCTCCGTCACACCACTCGAGCCCACTAGCTCGATCAACTCGCGCAGGCCGTCCTGCATCAGGCCCGTCAGGTTCAGCTCGCTGTCCTGCCTATCATTGCTCATGGGGCTTAGCCTACCCGCTCGATGTACGCGCCTGTGCGCGTGTCTACCCTGATGACGTCGCCCTCATTTACGAACAGAGGCACCTGCACCGTGATGCCCGTCTCGAGCGTAGCGGGCTTTGAGCCACCGGCGGCCGTGTCACCCTTGAACCCAGGGTCGGCCTGCTCTATCCTCATCTCGACGCTGGTGGGCAGCTCCACGTCTATCGGCTCCTCTCCATACAGCAGGAGGTCTATGTTCATACCCTCCTTGAGATACCTCGTGGCGTCACCCAGGATGCTCTTGCCGAGCACGGGCTGCTCGAACGTCTGCGTGTCCATAAAGGTGTACGAGTCCTCGTCGTTGTAGAGGTACTGCACCGTGCGGCGCTCGAGCCTCGCGGTCTCAAACTTCGCGCCCGCCTGGAACGTGCGCTCCGTCGTCGAGCCGGTCCGCAGGTTACGAAGCTGCGCTCGCACAAACGCCGATCCCCGGCCCATCTTGACGTGCTGAAAGTCGAGCACCTTGACTAGCTCGCCGTCGACGACGAGCGTGTTGCCCTTGCGTAGGTCACCTGTAGAGATCATCGGCTCTTAGCTGCTCCTCTATGCGGACCGGGTCAGTCCGGCTGGCTATATAACTATATCCTTCGGCGCGTGCGTCCAAACCTCGTGGCCCGTTTCCGTGACCAGCACGGTATCCTCGATGCGGATGCCGCCCCAGTCGGCGATGTACACGCCCGGCTCGATCGTCACCACTATGCCGGCTTCGAGCGTGTCCTCGCTCTCCTTGCTGAGGCTCGGCTTCTCGTGCACGTCCAGGCCGACGCCATGGCCGAGGCTGTGGCTGAACTCCTGCTCCAGGCCCGCTTCCGTCAGTATGTCGCGCGCCACGGCGTCCATCTCCTTGCCGCCAGCGCCGGCTCGCGCTGCCTGCTTCGCTTGCTCGTGCGCCCGGAGGACCGCGTCATACAGCTCGCGGTACCGTCCGTCGGCCTGTCGCAGGCAGAAGGAGCGCGTCATGTCCGAGCAGTATCCCCGGTATCGAGCGCCCATGTCTATGATGACCGGCTCGCCCTCTCGAAGGACGTACTCACCGGGCTCGTGATGTGGCCGGGCAGAGTTGAGCCCTGCCGCCACGATCGTCTCGAAGGAGGGGCCGTCCGCACCGAGCTCGACCATAGCCTCATCCAGGCGGCGGGCTACCTCCCGCTCGCTCACTCCCGGCGCGAGCTCGCCCGTCACGCGCCCGTACGCTTCATCCGCTATCCGCGCGGCCTCGCGCATCAACTCCCGCTCCGCCTCGCCTTTGCGCAGCCGTAGATCCTCAACAAGCCCCTTCACCGGCACCAGCTCGCTGCCTGCCTCCAGCTCCTCCAGCCCCTGCCTAAGGTCCTCGTACTCGCCGTAGAGGGTGTAGTCGCGCTCGAATGCGAGCCGCCGCACGCCCATCTCCTTGAGCTTCTCGGGAAGCCGCCTCTTCCACCGGCCCCGCAGCTCGACGGGTTCGAGGTCGGTGACCTCCTGCCGTGCCTGCTCGTAGTAGAGGGAGCTTGTTAGGAGCGCCGCGCTGCCAGTCGTGATGAGCACGGCGCCCGAGCTCTCACCGATGGCGCCGTCGGACGCCGTGAAGCCCGAGAGGTAGCGCCTGTTCGCGGGGCCCATTATTAGTATCGCGTCCGCGCCGAGGTCGGAGAGTGCTTGCCGAACTCGATCGAGGCGCTGAGGGTAAGGGGGCGCGATGGTATGGCTCAAAAGGCACCTCCAGGGAGTGTTCGGGCAGTGGAGATTATATCATAGCTACCGCCGCCGGAAGCGGCGACGAGCCGTGCCGACGAGCGTGAGACCGACCCCGAGTCCGGCGACGAACCGCATGGCGGTTTTGGTCCTGAAGCTCTGGCGCCACAGCCGAATTCGCAGCAGAAAAATCTCCTGCATTGCTTGCAGCACCACCGACGGCTTAGCGCCGGTCGGCTGACCTGCCTTGCGTGGATAGTGATTCACGCCCACCTCTACCACTGTGACCCCCCTCTGGCGGGCCAGTGAGAAGATCTCCAGATTGATCAGAGCACCCGGCGACTGGAGGGGCAGGCTATGGATCAGCTTCGCACGAAAAATCTTGAAGCCGCAGTCGAGGTCGCGCATATGCAGATTAAAGAGCAACCTTATAGCAAGGTGGAATATAGCCGCGTTCAGCTTGCGGTGCGGTGGGTCCTGTCTTTCAATGCGGTATCCAGCAACGATGTCGTAGTGGTTGATGTACGGCAGAAGCAGGGAGATGTCCGCAAGATCGAACTGGCCGTCCGAATCCATGCACATGAGGTACTCGCCTCGCGCCTCCTCGAAGCCGCTTCGCCACGCGCTTCCGTAGCCGCGGTTGTGCGGGTGGTGCACGACACGCACGCGCGGGTCGCGTGTCGCCAGCTCGTCGGCGAGCGCCGGAGTCCCGTCCACACTGCCATCGTCCACGATGACGATCTCCCAGTCGGGCACGTTCTCGCTCAGCACCTCAATGCTATGTCCCACGACGCGCGCAAGGTTGCCCTCTTCGTTGTGCGCGGGCAGTATGAGTGAAAGCTTGCCCTCGACAGTAGTCATCTACGCTCCGTTTCCTCTGTATGCCGCGGCCACTCGGACCGGCTCGTTCCGGTTGAAGATGTACAGCAGAGAGCCGACCAGCAGCAGGCTCCAGAAAGTAACCGTCCTATCGAGCACGGCGACGGACCCGGCGTCGACTCGGCTCTGGCCGATGAAGACGAGTACCCCGGTAATCCCGCCTTCCACCACACCAAGCCCCGCGGGGGTGAACGGTACCGTCGTGAGCAGCGAGGCGGTGAGCGCGACGAAGACCACCAGGATCGGGCTCAGGTGGATGTCGAGGCTGGCGGATACGAAATAGAAGCGCGCGCTCTCCAGCAACCAGACGAGCACGGTGAGCATTCCTATGTAGCCAATACGTTGCCGGAAGGCGAGCAGCACTCCCTCCTGCAGTCGCAGGTAGTAGGGTCGTACCCGCGCGGGCAACAGCCGGGTAATGAGTGGTCCCAGATACCGGAGGAAGAAGAGCGAGCTGATGCTTACCCCGGCAAGCACGGCGCCGAAGGCGACAAGCAGTCCGAACTGGGGGGGCAGGCGATCCCGAAACGCGAGGAAGCCGGAGAGGAGGAGCAGGAAGAAGAGCACCCCAACATCCGCTATCCGTTCCGCCACGATAGTGCCCATGGTCTTGGAGAACGAGACACTAGCGCTGCGCTTGAGCAGGTACGCCCGGTACCCATCGCCTAGCTTCGCCGGCAGGATGCTGTTCGCGAACCAGGAGAGCATGATGATACGCACGATGCCCGGCGTGCTCGGCAGCGTCGTGCCGTCTGCTTCCGTGTATCCCGCGTTCGTGAGCACCTGTCGCCACCTGAGGCTGCGCACGAGGAAGCTGGAGTAGTACGCGAGAGCGCCCAGGAGGTACAGGACAGGGTTCGCACTGCGAATCTCCGCCCATACGTCCGACAGGCTGATGTCCTGTCGTGAGAAGACCCAGACGATGATGGCAATGGAGACCGCAAACGACAGCAGGGTGCGGGGCCTTAGGAGCTGCCGGCCGAGGGAGAGTCCGCTGCCGGCCCTCGGCGACTCCTCTGTGGTAGTGACCGCGTCCGCCTGCAGGCTCAACTGTCGCTGTGGGGTATCAGCCACGCGCCGGCATCACCATGACCAGCCCAAGCAGAGTCGAGGTTGCACAAAATCGCGCGCGACCGGGCGGGCGGTACGTGACTTGGTGGGCCGTCTTACAAAACTGCATGGGCAGACAGATTATAGCACCCGCCTGCGACGCGAACAAACCGCGCCCATTGGGCACTTCGCACAAATACCAGGATAGCTTTTGTACACGTAGCCGTATCGCAAGAGTTGCACGGGCACATAGCATGGCCTCGTTATTAACAGATGCGTCGCTTGGCGCCAGAAAGGAGTGTGATATGCCCGAAACATTGACCAGCGCGTGGGAGAGCGCACAAGAGCTTGCAGTAAGCGTGCCTGGGACCGCCTGGGTGCTCCTCGGCTCGTTCCTCGTCTTCCTAATGATCCCCTCCATCGGAATGCTTGAGGCAGGCCTTACCCGCAGGAAGAACTCGCTGCACGGACTTATGAAGAGCCTGTCAGCGGCCGCGGTGATGATGGTCGTATTTACCATTGTAGGTTTTGGACTTTCCTTCAGCCCCGACACAATCGGCGGCATCATCGGCAATCCTCTCGGCTACCTCCTTGGCGGTGACCCGACGACGGCGTGGCCGACGATCTTCGGCAGCGACGGAGCTCCGACAACAGGCATCCCAACCTTTGCGTACGTCCTCTTCCAGATGATGTTCGCCGCAGTGACGCTCGCACTGATCGGCGCGGGCGTGCCGGAGCGCATGAAGTTTTCGGCCTGGCTCGTGTACTCGATCTTCTTCTCGCTCGTGCTCTACCCGCTGATCGCCCACATGGTGTGGAGCTTCAACGGTCTGCTAGGCAACATCGGCACGCGGACCGGCCTGCTGGACGGCTTCGGAATGCGTGACTTCGCGTGCGGCATCGTGGTACATGTGCAGGCAGGCTTCGCGGGGCTGGCTGTAACGCTGGCGCTCGGTGCGAGCCTCAGGAAGCGCGCCGGCCTTGCTGGGCACGCAGCCGCCCGCAGGTCCCGGCGCTCCCTCGTCATACCCGACGGCTACGCTGAGGCGGCGGAGTCAGAGCGCGCCGAGCGGTACGGCAGCAACCTGCCGCTGGCAATCATCGGCACCGCGCTGCTGTGGTTCGGCTGGTTCGGATTCAACGGCTCCAGCTCGCTCGATCTGAACGTACAAGGCGTCTCCGCCGCGTTCGTTACGGCGGTGGCCGCGGCAACGGCCGGCGTGGTGGCGATGCTGATTCGCAAGCTTTTGAACGGCAAGTACGACGGGATCATGGCAATCAGCGGCGTGCTGGGCGGCCTGGTGATGATCACGCCGAACTCCGGCTACGTCACCGTTGGGTCGGCACTTATCCTGGGTCTGCTGGCAGGCGCACTGACCTTCGCGGCCACTGGGCTCATGGAGCGATACCTCTACCAGGTGGATGACCCGGTAGGCGGCTTCCCAGTGCACGGAGTGAATGGTCTAGTCGGCTCCATCGTCGTGCCGGTCTTCGCTCACCCTGATCTGACGGGTTTCCCGGTAGCGGGGCTGCTGTACGGCGGCGGCAGCCAGGCGCTGACGTGGCTGGTGCTGCAGACGGTCGGAGCAGTAGCCGTCAGCGCACTCGTCTTCACGGTCTCCTACGGCTTCATCAAGGCGCTCAGCGCGGTCACCCGAGTACGCGCCACGTACGAGGAGGAGGTTGTAGGGCTCGACGCGGTGGACCACGGCGAGATCCTCGAGCAGCCGGCAGTCCCGGCCACGAGGGGCAGCGTACCCGGTGTTCCGATGCCATCAAGCTCGGGAGTGTAACGCCGGTCAGATTTACCCTCTAGCTCCAATAAAAGAGAGGCCCAGGTCGTGGACCTGGGCCTCTCTGCGCGGCGGGAGTGCGTGGGAGTCGAACCCACCGGGGACCAGCCTTACTGACCCCCCAACGGTTTTGAAGACCGCGGAACCCACCGGGACCCCTCCACCCCCGCTCAAATCTTATGCCTGGCTTTCATCGCCGTCAAGGAAACCAGCTCGGCCTGCCCGCCCGGCGTGGCATAATGCGGCGTGATGGGTGACACCTGGATGCTGCTCTCAGACGTGCACGGCAACCTGCCCGCACTGGAGCGCGCACTTGAGGATGGAGCTTCGCGAGGGGCGAGCAGGATCGCATTCCTCGGCGACCTCCTCGGCGGGCCGGGGGACGTGGATTGCTGCCGGCTGATGATGCAGCAGGCGGAGCTGGCCGTGTTCGGCAACCGGGAGGTGCGAGTACGCATGCCTGTCCCGGACGACGTCGCCGAGTGGATCCGGCGACTACCCGCTACCCGCACCCTCGACTCAGCGCTGCTCTGCCACTCCTCTCCGGCTGGCCTGTTCCCGCCAGACATCACGGCAAGGGACGCGCTGGTGTACCGGAGGGGACGCTCCTACTGGGACCTCTTCCCGTACGTCTCAGGACGCGAGTCGGTTCGCAGGGCCGCACGAGCGCTCTCGGACAGAGGACTGTCCGCAGCGTTCTTCGGGCACACGCACAGGCAAGGGGCGTGGCGCACGGTGGGAGAGGAGGCCGAACGGCTCGCAGGACCGGAACTCGTGCTCGGTGAGTCCCGTACGCTTGTCGGTCTCGGCGCGGTAGGACGTGGCGAGAAGGGCAGGGTGGAGTACGCGCTGTACGTCCCCTCCGAGCAGCGCGTCACACTTGTCAGCCTCGAGCAGGCTCTCAAAGGGCCTACCGACGACAGGCTCAGGAGTATCCGGAATGGGCGATAAGACAGAGCGTCTCTTCTTCGGGGTACCGCTACCTGCGGAACTACAGCGCGAGCTTGGAACACTGAAGACAGCATCGCCGGAGTTGGAGAGGGAGATGCGTTGGGCGCGCCAGGAGGGGCTGCACATCACCCTGCGCTTCCTCGGGGATGCCGACGCTGAGATGCGAGAGAGTCTCACGGCGGGACTGGCGGCGCTCAGTCCCCGTCCGAGCTTTCGGCTTGAGTGCCGGGGCGTGGGAATCTTCGGCAGCCTCTCGCGGCCCCGCGTGCTTTGGGCCGGCATGGAGGGGCAGCTGGAGCCGCTGGGCCGACTGCAGCAGGAGCTTGAAGAGTTGTCCAGAGACCTAGGATGGCCCGCTGAGACGAAGCGGTTCCGGCCGCACGTCACCCTCGCCCGCTCCCGACCTACTTTCCGAGCCCACCGAAGCCTGGAACAGTTGCTAACCGACAACGAGAGGCGCGTCTTTGGCGCGTTCGAGGCGTCGGAGGTATGCCTGCTGAGGAGCGAGATTGGGCCGGGCGGATCCATCTACGCGCCCGTCGCCCGACTCACGCTGACGGGTCCGTAAGCCCGCCTGTGATATAATCGGGGCGCTATGTTCGACAAATTACGCGACGTCGAGGCGCGCTTCGAGGAGCTTGAACGCGAGCTTTCCGACCCCGAGATATTCACAGACCACGCCAGGATGAGCCAGGTGGCGCGCGAGCGCTCCGAGATCGAGGGGCTGGTCATGGCGTATCGGGAGTACCGGGACGTGCAGGAGCAGCGCGCCAGCGCCGAGGCGCTCCTTGGCGATCCCGACCCGGACATGCGGGACATTGCCGAGGAGGAGGTCCGGGGGCTGCGCGCGCGGCAGGATGAGCTCGAGGAGCACCTACGCGGCCTGATGGTGCCTCGCGATCCCAACGACGAGAAGAACGTGATCATCGAGATCCGCGCAGGGGCCGGTGGCGAGGAGGCTGCCCTATTCGCGTCTGAGCTCTACCGCGCGTACGGCCGCTACGCTGAGCGCAACCGTTGGAAGACGGAGGTTCTCTCCTCCAGCGAGAGCGAGGCGGGTGGCTTCAGGGAGCTCATCTTCGAGGTCCGCGGCCGGGGCGCGTACTCGCGCCTCAAGTACGAGAGTGGCGTCCACCGGGTGCAGCGCGTGCCGCAGACGGAATCGCAGGGCCGCATCCACACCTCAACCGCGACGGTAGCCGTGCTGCCCGAGGCAGAGGAGGTGGAGGTGGAGATCAATCCCGAGGACCTGCGAGTTGACGTCTACCGCTCGACCGGGCACGGCGGCCAGAGCGTGAACACGACGGACAGTGCAGTCCGGCTAACCCACCTGCCCACGGGGCTGGTCGTCACGTGCCAGGACGAGAAGAGCCAACTGAAGAACCGAGCGAAGGCGATGGCCGTGCTCCGGGCTCGTCTCTACGACATCGAGCAGCGTAAGCGCGAGGAAGAGTTGGGTGACGCACGGCGCTCCCAGGTCGGCACGGGCGACCGCTCGGAGAAGGTGCGGACGTACAACTTCCCGCAGGACCGCATCACCGATCACCGCATCAAGGCGTCCTGGGGCGGCATCTCGGGGGTGCTCGACGGCGACCTCGACCGCATCGTCGAGCAGCTACAACTAGCAGACCAGTCGGAGCAACTCAGGGGCGACGCCGCGTAACGTCGCCCACATTAGCCCTGTACGCGCCGGATCCCGCTAGAAGAGCTTCTTCACCAATCCAAGAGCCCCCTGCTTCCAGGGCACGCGGTGCGTTACTCCGGACTGCGACTCGAACCGCTCTCGGTTCTGGATGTACCACTGCCAGTTGCGCAGCAGCGCGTCCTTGTTGGAGTACTTGGGCGCGTATCCCAACTTCTGCTGCGCCTTCTCGATCGACACGAACGAGTCCTTGGAGGCCGTCTCGTAAACCCACTTGTAGAGCGGCGACAGATGGAGCCTGTCAAGCAGGCGCAATCCTAGGATGGCAGGGAGGGCGGGGAAGCCGATCACCTTCTTGCCATGGCCAGCCGCGTCCAGCACCACCTGGTAGTCCTCCTTCATCGTGGTGTATTCCTTCGCGCCGATGTTGAAGGTATCGTTCACCACGTCCTCAGGCTGGCTCACGCACAGGTATATGGCGTCGCACAGGTCTTCCACGTCCAGCAGTTGGTAACGGTTCTTCCCACTACCGATCATCGGGAAGTTGCGGCCTTCGAGCGCCCAGTCGTACAGCAAGGCGAATACTCCCAGCCGCTCCGGGCCGACGAAAGACTTAGGCCGGATGATGGGGACAACCAGCCCCTTCGCGCGGTACTCCAGGCAGATCATCTCGGCCTGTATCTTCGCCTGGCCGTAAGCGCCGACGCCTTCAAGCCGGTCGGTCTCGTACAGCGGGTGGTGATCCGGGATGCCGTACACGGCGGTGGATGAGATGTGTATCACCCGCCTCACTCCGTTCTGAAGGGCGGACTCGAGTATCGTACGCGTACCTTCGACGTCGGTCGTGTAGATGTCTCGGGGTGAGTAGAGCGGGAGTGCTGCGGCTGTGTGGACGACGATGTCCACGCCTGCCATCGCCGCGTCAACCGCTTTTCTGTCCCGGATATCACCCTTGATCGCGGTAATCTCGTTCTTCATGTCCGGGTAATCAAAATCCGAAAGGTCGAAGGATACCAGCTCGCACCCCTTGGCATGAAGGTAGCGAATTAGGTTGATACCGAGAAACCCGGCGCCGCCGGTGATCATCACTCTTGTTCCAGCCATGCTGTAGCAACTCCCTTTAGGGCGCTTCGCCCCTGACTATGTGTCCATTTCCACTCGCCGTAACCTTCTAACGGCGTGCATAGCGATGCCCAGTGGCCGGTTATAGGCCGTCAGTCTGAGGGCACGCGATTGTAACATTTCCGGGGACATGCTTGACAAGCCGCACGCCGGCACGGCCGGGCAAGCATTCCCCCAGTCCACTATTGACCTGGGGATCCGGCATCACCATGTGGACTCGATGAACACACTCTGCCTTCGTGCACCCGCGGCCGAATTGCCCTGCCGCACTTCCATCAATCAGTACGTCGGCGCCCATTTCCCGCCTTTTCCGCAGTCGTGCCGCAGTGGACGAGTGCGATAGTGAGGGCAAGGACAAGCGAAGTACCGAAATTTGATCTAACAAGAGAGGAGGACCGGTTGACGGAGATAGCTAAAGCGAAGCCCCGGCGGCCGCGAGTGTGGTGCGGCCCACCGGGGCCGGAAAGAGCAGGTCGCTTACGCCGAGGCGTGCTTGGCGAGCGTGCGGAGGCAGCGGGTGCAGATGTGCATGCGCACCATCTCCCCGTTCTTGAACACGAGCTGCCGGTGCACGTTCGGCTTGAAGACGCGGTTCGTCTTCGGCGCCTTGTACATCCACTTCCCGGAGTGCCTGTGCTGGATGCTACGCCCGAACTGCGTATGCTTCCCGCACTCCTCACACCTTGCCGCCATCTCACACCCCCGTTTGTCTTGGATGGTTTTTATAGATTATAGTTACCGGAGCATACGCCCCACGCCACAGGCCGTGGCATTACAAGTGCCTTCGCAGTCAGACGAATCCGGCAACCTAGTGTAACAGAAGCCTCCCGACAGGGGCAACGTGCGCATAGTTTGAAGGGGTATAGCATGCAGACTGAGCTGGAACCGACCAGGCCGACGAGGGACCTCGTTGTAGAGATCTTCGCCAAGGCTATGAGGGCCGCCACCCTCTGGCTCGAGTATCATCGCGAGCGCATCAACGGCCTGAACGTGTTCCCAGTGCCAGACGGCGACACCGGCGACAACATGCTGCTCACAATGCGTGGAGCCATACGGGCCGTGGATCGCGTCTCTCCTCACAGTCTGGCCGACGCGTGCGACGCGCTCGCGGAGGGAGCGCTGCAGGGCTCGCGCGGAAACTCCGGCGTCATCCTCTCCCAGATGCTGCACGGCTTCTCGCAGGAGCTTCGCTCGGCAACCCGACTCACCCCTGGCGTGCTGGCGGCTGCGTTCAACCGGGCGGCGGAGCAGGGCTACAAGGCTCACTCCGAGCCGGTCGAGGGCACGATGATGACCGTGGCTCGTGACCTTGCGCGTGAGGCGGCGCTGCGCGCCGAGGAAGGGCTCTCGATGCCCCAGTTCCTCCGCGCGGTGCTGCGCGAGGCGAAAGAGAGCGTCGCCCGCACCCAGACGCTCCTCCCCAGACTCCAGCAGGCGGGTGTAGTGGACGCAGGCGGCGAGGGCATCGCCGTGCTGATCGAGGGCGTCGTCAGGTATCTGTCAGGGGAATCGATGGATGAGCCAATCGCCTCCGAGCAAACCAGCACGGGCGCTGACTTCGGTGCGCTCGACCTGCCCGAGGACGACGTGTTCGGGTACTGCACGAACTTCATGCTGAAGGGTGAGAACATGGACGTCGACGCCTTCCGCGAGAAGGTGCTTAGCCTGGGCAGGTCCGCCCTCGTCGTCGGCAACCCGCAGATGATCAAGGTGCACGTGCACACGGAGCAGCCCGGCGACATCCTCTCCCACGCGTTGACCGTCGGCAAGACGCTTCACCAGCTCAAGCTCGACAACATGGATGACCAGTACCAGGCAATGGTCGGCGAGAAGGCAAAGACGCAACCCGCTACTAGCGTGACGACCGCGCTAGTGGCAGTAACCGCCGGGGATGGGCTCAGGAGAGTTTTCCAGAACGACGCGCAGGCTCACGTCGTCGCAGGTGGGCAGAGCATGAACCCAAGCACCGGCGACCTGCTGCGCGCGATCGAGGAGAGCCCGAGCGAGAGCGTTATCCTCCTGCCGAACAACCCGAACGTGATAATGAGCGCGCAGAAGGCTGCCGAAGCCTCGAAGAAGCAGGTGCGCGTGCTGCCTACCAAGAGCACGCCGGTCGGCATCGTCGCCGCGCTCGCCTACAGCCCGGACGCACACCTGGATGACAACTTTGGGGCCATGACACAGGCGATAGAGGGTGTCGCCGGCATAGAGGTAACGAGGGCGATCCGGGACGCAGACATCGACGGCGTCTCGGCCAAAAAGGGCGATTATATCGGTCTGGTGAACGACAAGCTGGTCAGCGCCGACCCGGACCTCAGCGCCTTGCTTGTCGCCACTCTCGAGAAGGCGGGAGTCGACGAGAAGGAGCTGCTGACGCTGTACCCCGGGGAGGGCTCGACTCCCGAGCAGGTAGACGCCGCGACTGAAGCGGTCCAGAAACGCTGGCCGGACCTGCAGATCGATTCCCAGTTTGGGGGGCAGCCGCACTACCTGCTCATCGCTTCTCTGGAGTAACCCTGGGCCAGGCCGCATTCGTCAAGGCAAATCAGCGTAGGTGCCAACGGGGCTGACCGCCCGCGGTTGGTACGCGCCCCGTGGACTACAAAAAGAACCCCTTTTGCTCTATACGTAATACTGAGGAGGGCGAGTAGTTATGGCACAGGTCAAGGTAATCGTGGACAGTACGTCCGACCTGCCACCGGATGTGACCGAGAGACTCGGCATCTCGGTCGTGCCGCTCAACGTCCACTTTGGGGATGAGACGTACCAGGACGGCGTGGAGATATCCGCCGACGAGTTCCTCCAGAAGCTTTCCTCAACGCGCCAAATGCCGAAGACGAGCCAGCCCTCGCCGGAACAGTTCCGCAAGGCATACGAGGCCGCTGCACCTGACGCTTCCGGCATTGTGGTCGTGACGATCAGCAGCAAGCTAAGCGGCACGTATAACTCCGCCACAGTGGCCGCCCGCGAGTTCTCGGACGTGCCTGTGAGAGTAATAGATTCGAAGAGCGCGTCCATGGCGGCAGGCTTCCCGGCAATGGCGGCTGCGGAGGCGAGCGCGGAAGGCGCATCGCTCGATGAGGTGGAGAGCATCGCACGCGACATGGTGGACCGCGCTGGGCTCCTGTTCTACGTCAACACGCTGGAGTTTCTGCAGCGCGGCGGGCGGATAGGGCGTGCGGCAGGACTCGTCGGCTCGATCCTCGACATCAAGCCGGTGCTTACCGTGAAGGGCGGGGAGGTGGAGCAGCACCAGCGGGCTCGCACGCTCGGCAAGGCTGTGCAGGCACTCCTCGACTGGGCCAACAAGCGACCGGCGCCGGAGCGCGTCGCGGTGATCTGGAGTGACCGGGAAGCTGAGCTCAACCGCCTGCTGGACGGTCTCGCCAGCAGGTTCCCGCGTGAGCAGATAATCGTGACCAAGTACGGGCCAGTGCTCGGCACCCACCTCGGCCCCGGCGGAATGGGCGTTATCGCTGTGGACGGCAAGGGTGGAGCTTGACCGCGCGCTAGCGAGCCTGCAGAACATCCTCAAGCTGGAGGAGCGGCGCGACTACAACAACCGCGCCGTGATGGGAGGCATCGAGGCGTTCGTCTCGCGCTCGCTGCTGCCCGCGCTCGACGGCGGCAGCTCAAGCCAGCAGGCGGGTCTTATCCGGCGCGTCGCTGAGGAGCTGGGTGGCTACTCCTCGCTCTCGCCCGACGACCGGGCGCGGAGGATACGCACCGCGCTTGAGGTGCTGCGCACGGGCAAGGCCGAGGTAAGACGAGAACAGCCACTACCCCCGCAGATCAAGCTCAAGCAGGCTCCCAGCCGCGAGGTCCCGGCGCTCGACGAGAGCATCGGCGGCATGCAGGGCGTCGGCCCACGCCGGCTGCCCTTGTTTGAGAAGCTAGGCATACAGACCGTGCGCGACGCGCTCGAGTATTACCCCAAGGAGTACCACGACCGCTCGACGCTGCGCACGGTCAGTGAGCTTCAGTACGGAACGAAGGAGACGTTCGTCGCTGAGGTGCGGAGCGTCTCGCATAGGCGGCTACCCTCGGCGAACATGCTGACAGCTGTGCTCGGCGACCATACCGGCACGATAGAGGCAACGTGGTTCACGCGCGGCTTCGTGAAGACCGACCTCGAGGCCGGCAAGGAGATGATCTTCACAGGCAAGATCGGACAGTACCACGGCAAGCTGAAGGTGGAGGCGGCGGAGTACGAGGACCTCGAGCATGACCTGCTCCATTCCGGACGCATCGTGCCGATCTACAGGCTCACCAGCGCGCTCTCGGGCAAGGTGCTGCGGCGGGTGCTGCACGACGTCGTCACCTACCACGCCCCGCGCGCCGAGGAGTTCCTACCGGATTGGCTGATCGAGCGCGCGGGACTCATCGGGCTCCCCGAGGCGCTCTCAGAGATACACTTCCCTTCCTCCTGGGATCAGCTCGAGGCGGCGCGCAGGAGACTCGGGTTCGACGAGTTCTTCGAGCTACAGCTTGGCGCACTCATCAAGCAGCGCAGCCGCAAGGAGGCGGGCGGCGGCCTGCCGGTATCGGCGGCGCACCCGAACGTGGAACGCTTTCTCGGCGACCTGCCGTTCCGGCTCACGGGCGCACAGCAGCGCGCCGTGAACGAGGTTCTGGCCGACATGGGCTCCGAGGCGCCGATGCGGCGGATGCTCCAGGGCGACGTGGGCTCCGGCAAGACCGTGGTCGCTGCCACGGCGCTCGTCGCGACGGCAGCGGCCGGGCTGCAGGGAGCGCTGATGGCCCCAACGGAGATCCTTGCCGAGCAACACTACAGGGGCATCAGCCGGCTCTTCGAGACGATGGGAGGGGCCGCTCCCAGGACGGCTCTGCTGACCGGCAGCCTGAAGGGGAAGGCGCGCAAGGAAACGTACGAGGCCATTGCGTCCGGCGAGGTGAGCGTCGTGATCGGCACGCACGCGATTATCCAGGAGGCGGTGGAGTACCACAAGCTAGCTCTCGCCATCGTCGACGAGCAGCACCGCTTCGGCGTGCAGCAGCGGGCAGCGCTGCAGGGGAAGGGGTACAACCCACACGTGCTCGTGATGACCGCGACGCCTATACCGCGATCCCTTGCGCTTACCGTTTACGGCGACCTCGACATCTCCGTGCTCGACGAGATGCCGCCCGGCCGCCAGCCGATCGAGACGTACGCCGTTGGGCCGGAGCGTCGAGGCTGGGCTTACGGCTTCCTTCACGAGCAGGTGCGGCTCGGCAGGCAGGCATTCGTCATCTGCCCGCTTGTCGAGGAATCGGACAAGGTGGAAGCAAAGGCGGCGGTGGCCGAGCACGAGCGGCTGCAGCAAGACGTCTTCCCGGACCTGCGGCTTGGGCTGCTGCACGGGCGGATGAAATCGGCCGAGAAGGACGCCGTCATGGAAGCCTTCCGCGCACAAGAGCTTGACGCGCTCGTCTCCACCTCGGTGGTGGAGGTCGGCATAGACATCCCGAACGCCACGGTGACGTTAGTCGAGGGCGCGGATAGGTTCGGGCTCGCGCAGCTGCACCAGTTCCGCGGACGTGTCGGGCGTGGCTCGGAGCGCTCGTACTGTCTCCTGCTCGCGGACTCGCCCGGCGAGGAGGGCCGCAAGCGGCTGGAGATCGTCGCGGAGAGCACCGACGGCTTCTACCTCGCGGAGCAGGACCTCCGGATGCGTGGGCCGGGTGAATACTACGGCACGCGCCAATCCGGCCCGGTCAACCTCAAAGTGGCGAGCCTGGCGGACATCGGGCTGCTGGAGGAGACGCGCGCGCTCGCCGGCAAGGTGCTCGGCGACGATCCTGAGCTGGAGAGTTACCCCTCGCTGGCAGGACGGGTGCGCCGCAGGCTGCAGACGCTCGCCGAGGCGAACTGACCATGCCCCTCCGAGCGATCAGCACCGCCGGCCCTAGATTGTGAGAGTTACCGGCGGGGAGCTGCGCGGCTTCAACCTGAAGTCGCCGAAGGGCTCGCAGACGCGCCCTATGTCCGACAGGCTCAAGCTCACCCTCTTCAGCATGCTCGCCACGCGCGATCAGCCGCGGGGACGCGTGCTCGACCTTTACGCCGGCACGGGCGCCCTGAGCATCGAGGCGCTCTCGCGCGGGGCGGAGAGCGCCGACCTGGTAGAGCAGAACGCGGGGATGTGCGCGATCATCCGCGACAACCTGACCCACACCCACCTCTCATCCACTGCGCGTGTTCACAAACAGGCGGTCGCAACCTTCCTGGCACATCCTCCGCAGGCGCCGTACGACATCGTGTTCATGGACCCGCCGTACGCCGACCCGGAGATAGCGACGACCGTTGGCGCCGTGGCAGAGCGGGGGTTCCTCGCCCCGGATGGGCTGCTCGTCCTTGGCCACTCCGCGCGGCGGGAGTTCGAGGAGACGATAGGTCCGCTGGTGCTGGAGAAGAAGCGGTGCCATGGCGACTCCTGCCTGAGTTTCTACGCGCTAGGCAATTCGTCCAGCGATATCTGAACCTGCCTCCAAGCTAAGCCACCTCCGGTTGCGTGCCCCGCTCGCGAGTTGGCGAGCACAATCTGAGCAGCGAATTACACCATTGCGGCGCCTGATCTGACATGCCTTGCCGGGCCATTTTGGGTACAATGCCCGAAGTAAAGCGGCGACACAGTGTCGGCATGAGGGATTAGCTACTTGGATATTTACGGCTTACTCGACCAGCTCGAGCAGCTAACGAACGGCTCGAAGAAGATCCGTTTCAGCAACAAAATCATGATGGACGAGGACGAGCTGCTCGACCTCATAGACCAGTTGCGCACCGCTATCCCGGACGAGGTACGGCAGTCGAAACGGATGCTCACCGAGCGCGAGCGCATACTCGCTAACGCGCAGACGGAGGCCGACAAGCTGGTTCACCAGGCAGAGCAGGACGCCAACCGCATCGTGGACGACCAAAAGTTGGTGGCGGAAGCACGGGTCCAGGCGGACCAGATCCTGGCTGATGCCACGCAGCGTGCCGACGCCATCAGGGCTGGGGCGGATGCGTACGCGGCGGAGGTGCTGCAGGGTCTTGACGAGATGCTGTCGCGCTTCCTGGGGCACATACGCAGTGGCTTGCACGAGCTCGAGGTCGAGCCCGGACAGAAGGTGTAGAGCAGAAAGTCCGTACGCTGCGCCTCTGGTTTGTGGCAAGGCGTGTGGCACAGTATGCGCGCCCACCGTAGGTGATGTGCGCCCTGTGCAGTGTTTGACAGAGAGCGAAGACGCGCTATATACTGTGGTTCGCGCCGAGGTGGCGGAATAGGCAGACGCGCTAGCTTGAGGGGCTAGTGACCGCATAGGTCGTAAGAGTTCGAGTCTCTTCCTCGGCACCACTGATTAGCAAACGGGTCACATGGGCGGTTAGCTCAGTTGGTTAGAGCGCCTCGTTTACACCGAGGAAGTCAGAGGTTCGAGTCCTCTACTGCCCACCAGGCCGAGGTAGCTCAGTCGGTAGAGCATGCGACTGAAAATCGCAGTGTCGGCAGTTCGATTCTGCCCCTCGGCACCACTTTCCTCCAGTCCCCCCTCAATCACCATTCTTCCGCGCTCCAGCCGGCAACGCCCGCTGCCGTCATCGGGCGCATCCTTTCGGTAACAGCACTCTGAAACAAGTCCGCATCCCCACCGCCTCGCCGTGTCCGGTCGTCCTTGCACTCTGGCACACGCCTTGCACCCTCGCCGTGGAAAGTAGAAAGCGAGTTCCCTATGCCGAATAAGCTGGCCGACGAGACGAGCCCCTACCTGTTGCAGCATAAGGACAACCCTGTGGAGTGGTATCCGTGGGGAGAGGAGGCTCTCTCCCGCTCGCGGGAGGAGGACAAGCCGATCCTTCTCTCCATTGGTTATTCCGCTTGCCACTGGTGCCATGTGATGGAGCGAGAGTCGTTCGAGAACCACCAGATAGCGGAGATCATGAACCGCAACTTCGTGAACATCAAGGTGGATCGAGAGGAGCGGCCGGACCTGGACTCAATATATATGGACGCGGTGCAGGCGATGACAGGCCACGGCGGCTGGCCGATGACGGTCTTCCTTACGCCCGAAGGCAAGCCATTCTACGGCGGCACGTACTTCCCGCCGGAGGACAGGCAGGGGATGCCTGGCTTCCCCAAAGTGCTAGAGGCGCTCGCGCACGCCTATAATGACCAGCGCGACGACGTGGCAAAGGGCGCGGACGACCTACAGAACCACCTCGCGCGAATGAGTAATCTTCAGATTCCTGCGGGCGAGCTAAGTACGGACACGCTCGATGGCGCGCTCAAGACACTCTCTACCTTGTTCGACGTGCGGCACGGTGGCTTTGGCGGGGCGCCGAAGTTTCCACAGCCGATGACGCTCGAGTTCCTGCTGCGGACGTACAAGCGCACGAACGACCTGCACGCCCTCGACATGCTCAACCACACGCTCGATGAGATGAGCGCGGGCGGAATCTACGACCACCTGGGCGGCGGCTTCGCTCGCTACGCGGTGGATGACCGCTGGCTGGTCCCGCACTTCGAGAAGATGCTGTACGACAACGCCCAACTCGCGCGACTCTATCTTGAGGCATGGCTAGCCACCGACAACCCTCACTATCGCACCGTGGCCGAGGAGACGCTTGACTACGTCCGTCGCGACATGACCTCGCCTGAGGGCGGGTTCTACTCCGCCGAGGACGCAGACAGCGAGGGTGAGGAGGGCAAGTTCTACGTCTGGAAGCGTGGAGAGATCCTCGACATCTTGGGGCAGGAGGAGGGGACCGTCTTCAACCTCTACTACCACGTCACCGAGGCCGGCAACTTCGAGGGCGCGAACATCCTTAGCGTGCCCCGCCCGCTTGACGTGATAGCCACGCTCTCCCGCCGAGAGCCGCAGGAGGTGCTGGATAGTGTCAATCAGAGCCGCAAGAGGCTCTTCGAGGTGCGTGAGCAGCGCGTGCATCCCGGCAAGGACACGAAGGTGCTTACCGCGTGGAACGGGCTGATGCTGCGCGCCTTCGCGGAGGCGGCGCCCGCGCTGGGTCGTGAGGACTACCTGGCGACCGCCGTCGCAAACGCGGAGTTCGTCACTACCAGCCTCAGGCAGGATGGTGGCAGACTACTGCGTACCTACAAGGACGGCAGGGCGAAGCTGAACGCGTACCTGGAGGACTACACCTTCTACGCCGACGGGCTGATCTCACTGTATGAGGCCACATTCGATGTGCGCTGGCTGCAGGAGGCGCGCACACTCGCCGACGTGATGCTCGAAGAGTTCTGGGACGAGAGCCTGCCGGGCTTCTACGACACCGGCAAGGGACACGAGCAGTTATTCAACCGCCCCCGCAGCCTGTACGACAACGCCTTACCTTCCGGCAACTCCGTAGCGTGTGAGGTGCTGCTGCGCCTCGCCGCGTTCACAGGTGTGCCCGAGTATGAGGACGTCGCCGCGAAGGTTTTGGAGAGTATGGCGCCCGTGATGCAGGAGCACCCCACCTCGTTCGGGAGGCTGCTATGCGCCGCCGATTTCTATCTCTCGACCCCGCTGGAGGTTGCGCTCATCGGCAACCCGCAGGAGGATGACACGAAGGCGATGCTCGCGGAGGTTTACAAGCGGTACCTGCCGAACCGCATCCTCGCGTCTGCGTCCGAGGCTGACAATGGAGCGCGAGAGATCGTAGCAATCCTCCGCGACAGGCCGCAGGTAGGAGGGCGCGTGACGGCGTACGTCTGCCGGAACCGGGTCTGTGAACTGCCGGTCACTTCACCGGAAGAGCTTGCAGCGAAGCTCGACGCTGGCATCACCCCGTAGACTATGTGAGAGAGTCGGGAGACCTGCACATAATCCGGGCCAGGCGTCACGTGATGGAGTATTACTCCTCCGCGGACAGCACCTCGGCAAGCACGACGCTGATGTTGTCCTTGCCGCCGGCCTCGTTCGCCGCGTCAATAAGCTTCCTGCAGGCGATGTCCAGGTTTCTCTCGCGACTCGCTATGTGAATGAGGGTCGCCTCCGGCACCATGTTGCTGAGACCATCGCTGCACAGCAGCAGCCTGTCACCAGGCTTCAACCGCTCGACGAAGAGATCCACGTCGACGTTAGGCTCGGTGCCGAGCGACCTGAAGACGAGGTTGCGCTGCGGATGGCGCCGAGCTTCAGCCTCAGTGATCTGGCCGTTGGCGATCATCCTCTCGACGAGTGAGTGGTCCTCGGTGATCTGGCGCAGGTTACCGTCACGCAGTAGGTAGGCGCGAGAGTCTCCGACGTTCGCCAGGTACGCCTTGCCGTTCAGGACAAGCGAGAGCACAAGCGTAGTGCCCATGTTCGTGCTCTCGTCCATGCGCTTGCCGTACACGGCGCGGTTCGCGCTCTCCACAGCCTCCCTAAGCGCCTGCAGCACTTTCTCGTCGCCGTCGTGCTGCTTGAACTGACCCTGCGTAAAGAAGGGGTTGCTCTCGAGCGCGCCGATCATCGCCTCTATGGCTGTGTGGCTGGCCACCTCTCCCTTGTCGTGCCCGCCCATGCCGTCGGCAACAGCATACAGTCCGGTACGAACCTCGCCCCCATCATCCTCCAGCCCGGCTGAAACCACGTCGTCCTCGTTTACGGATCGCACTCTGCCGGGGTCTGTGCGCGCCGCGGCACGTATCCTCGTGTTGGGATAGTGTTCGTCCACCGTGGGCGCCAGTATGGGTTGTGTGATCTCCTCGTCGCGCTCCTGCACGGCAGGCACGACAGGCGCATGCGCATTGTGAGAGTTCCGACGGGATCGCCCGATCAGTAGGACGGAGAACAGAACCGCCAGTAACGCCCCACCACCGATCCAGAGGTAAGAGGCTTCGGAAACGCTCTGGAGACTGACGGTAAGGATGGGATGCAAAACTCTAACGGTCACAGGACCTCGAAATCCGACGCGATCTCTCGCGTCGGGCGACTGAAGAACGGCATTTGCCGCACAAGCGGATTATATCACGCGAGGAGGAAACGTTTCCGCGCCGGACGCTACTGGTAGTAGGCTATCCTGGCGCGGTCAATCAGGAAGTACGGCGGGCGGTTGACTGCGCCGTTCGGTTCAAGGTTGGTGATTGTGACGGTGTTGTTCCCGCTCTTCAGCGCCGTTGCAGGGAACGCGATAGCCCACACACCCCAGTTGCCCGTGTCCGGATTGTTGAAGTCGTTGGGCAGACCGTTGCGGCCTTCGAACACCCTGGTTCCATTTATATCTATGCGTATTCGGCTCTTGATTCGGTCCTCGGCATCGAAGCCGCGGAATCCAATCCCGGCATCTCCGTCAGCGTCACCCAGCGGGGTACCTCGTATCTGAAACGACGCGCTCATCTGCTCGTACCCCGAGCCTTGCCCGTACACCCACTGTGCCGTGTCTTCCCCCTTGTATCCGTCCGCGTTGGCGAAACCTCCCGTGAACGCGTCCGCGTCAAGGTCCACCCCCGTCACCTCCGTCCCGGTGACCGGTGGGTCGGGAGGCACCGTCGGGTCGGGCGGCTCGGTAGGGGTCGGCGTCGGCTGTGGAGTGTTGGTAGGGGTAGGTGCGGGCCTGGGAGTACTTGTCGGCTTCGGTGTGGAGGTGGCCGTGGGCGGGAGGGGGATGAAAATCTCATCGGTTGGTCCGCCCGAGAGCTTACCTTCCTTGAGCGCCCTGACGCGGTAACCGTAGGTACGGCCCGCCTGCACATCATTGTCGGTATATGACGTCCTACCTGCTTCGACCTCGACGAGACGCTCGTACGGCGGATCGTCAATGTACCGCTCGATCACGAACGAGTCCTCGCCGTTCGAGTTGTCCCGCCACGTCAGTTGCACCACGCCGCCACGCAACAGCTCAGCCTCAAGGCCACTGGGCGCCTTTGGAGGCGCCGGCGTAGGAGTTCTGGTCGGCGACGGGGTAGAGGTGGCGGTCTGAGTGGGAGCGAGAGTACTGGTCGCGGTGGGCGGGACTGTAGCTGTGGGCTCCTCCGTGGGCTCGACCTCAGCGGCAGTGGGCGTAGTTACCGCCTCCACTACCGAGGTGGCGGTCTCACCAATAACCGCTACATCGGCCACAGTGCCGGTGGGAGCAGCGCCTAGCTGCCGGTCGAAGATACCGCCAAGCAAGTCTTCGGAGATGGCAAAGGCAAGGCAGCCGAAGAGCAGCAGCGAGAGCGGCAGCACCGCCCACAGTGGATTGAACCGCCTGCGGGGCTCCGCAGCCGGAGGTCCGTACTGTGTGGTTCTTCCGGGACCGGCAACTGTTACCGCCCTAGAGGTTGCCGCGCGCGGCTGTGGGGTAGGGGGCACGGGCATGGCAACGGTCGCCTCACCTGCTGCGTCCGAGGCGGCAGCAGGCACGGCATTAGCTCCACCCAAAAGCAAACTCTCCAGCGCCTGCTGCATCTCCTCGGCATCGGCAAATCGGTCCTCTGG
>JADDPT010000067.1:17598-25235 GCA_016781735.1 Rubrobacter sp. | reverse complement strand
GCGCTCGTCAGCTCGGCCTTTATTAATCCTACCGATACAAATCGAGCGCAAACGTTAACCGCGGAGGCTATAGCCGTCGCGCGAGAGACGGAAGATCCGGGGGTGATCGCGCAGGCATTTCTCAACGCGGGTCGGATTGCGCTTGTAAGCGGCAACGCAACGATCGCCAAGGAGTTGTTCGAGGAAGGCCTGATGCACGCTCGGAAGGCTGGAAAAGAGAGACTGCAGGCGCTCCTACACAAGCAGCTTGGCCTTGTAGCTCTGGCCGATAAGGACGAGGCACTGGCGGCATCACGCCTAAAGGACGCGCTGGCAGCGGGGCGAGTTGCGGGCGATCATATGGCAATGATGCAGGCGATCTACACCCTCGGGGGCCTCGCCCTGCTGCGTGGAGACCTGGAAGAAGCGCGAGCGTTGCTGAGCGAGGCACTCCAGGGTTCGAACGAGTTGAAGGCCCCTAGGGCGATGAGCCATGCCTCTGAGATGGCACGGGTCCGGATAGCGGAGGGTGACTGGACAGCACTCTCTGCCCTGTCCGCAAGCCTGCGGACCTATCAGGGGCTGCAGCCCGAAGCGTGCGTACCTGTGTGTATAGCGCACAGCTTGGAAGCCTTTGCGCGTCTGGCACTGCTTCAAGGACAGCCGGCACGGGCGGCCAGGCTGCTGGGTGCGTCAGAAGCGTTGTGTCAATCCGCGAACGTATCATTACTCCCGATTGAGCAGATATTGTACGAGCGCACGCTACTAAGTACTCGCGCGTCGCTCGTCGAGAGCGCCTTCAATTCTGCTTGGTGGGATGGCCAGGAGATGACTCAAGACACGGCTATAGAGTGCGCCGAGGAAGATACTAGCAGTACTCCGGTTTGCTGAATCATCATCCTCCGCGCTTGCGTCGACACCTAGTGAACCAGATCGCTGCGTGCCCTTCCCTGCAGGGGATAACTCAGTGCAGGGAGGGCCTTCGTGCCAAATAGGGCGGCTGGGATCACAAACACCCCGTCCTGTAACTGCTTTCGCTGAGCTCTGATCCGCGGGCTCGTCCAGCGACCGCTGAGGGCCTTCGTTGCGCTCAGTCGATCGCCAACATCACTTCTTGCTGACCGTGCCGCTGCACGATGCGATAGGGCTCGAGTTGCCTGAGCTGGACCGATGTACGGCTTTTCCATCCACCCATATCTCGCAGCGGATCGGCGTAGCTCTATCTGGGAACTGCCCGGATACGTACAGGAACTCGCCCTCGCGAGCTGTGAACTTCAGGCGCCAAGGTAGCTGGACTCGACTCTGTGTTGCCTCACCACGGTCACGTCCGTACGTCACATAGATGACGTTTGCAGACTTCAGTGCCCCGGAGAGCCGGTATTCCACCTTGCGAGCAGGAGCTCCGCCTCGCTTGGCCGCGGGCTCTGCTCTTTGAGTGGCGGTCTTCTTCTGGGCGGCGCGTGCCGGCTTCACCGGTTGCCGAGCGGTCTCTGCCGTCTGTGTGGGCGCTTGGGGAGTGGCCTTGGGTGCCCCGCACGCTGCCAGCGAGAGGCACGCTGCAACGAGCAGTAGGCACGACGCAGACCGACTACGCAGCTCCCTGGGCGGGGAGGCTGGCACCTATTTCGCCTTCTCCTCGTCCGGGATCAGGAAGACCCAGCCGGGGTAGATGAGGTCGGGATCCTCGAGCTTCTGCCCGGATTGCGCCGCGCGCTTCTTGTTGTAGTCCCAGATCAGCGGCCAGAGCATCTCATCGCCGTAGTATTTCTGTGAGATCTTTCTCAAGTAGTCGCCATTGGCGATGCTGCGCTCTCCAACGATCTCCCGCTCCTGAGTCTTGCCCGCTTTGGCGCCTGCGCTGCCGGAAGCCTTCTTGCGGGCAGCTGACTTGCTCCCCGTCTGCGCCTGCTGCTTCTTTGTGCCCACCGCGGCCTTCGCCTTAGGCTTGACCGTACGAACCTTCCGATCCTTGCCTTCCGCGGCAGCTTTCTCAGGACCTCGCGACGTGACCTTGGCTATCGTCTTAGGAATCACCGCTACGCTCTTGGAAACCTTCTCCCGCACGGTGGGTGGGACAATCGACGCAGCGCGGCTCGCTCCCAGGTCGTCCAATCTCGGAATGGCCAATGCGCCGACTAAGAGTATCGCGATAAGCAGGAGTATTGGCCGGGCTCGTCTCATGTAGTCGCCGGGTGGCATGCCGAAGCGGAGGGAAAACCCGGGCATACGCTCGGAGAGGGAGGGGTCGGATCTCTCAGGCCGCTCACTTCCCTCCGGCTTGTGATGTCTAAGGCTACTCACCAGTTGCTCCGAGCCGACGCCCGCGCCCGCGGCGGTCGTCGCAGCTACCTCGCGCGGGTGACGGTCTCGACCTCTTGCTGATGGAGCGGCGGCGACAAAACGCGAGCAACTCTGATGCTGGCTCGCCATGCAGTAGCTGCCCGCATACCTCGAGCTGATAGAGATAGGTGTGCCTTCAGATCGGCACTGATGAGGAGAGGAGTCACCGCTGGACTGCCCGAAAAACGGGCAGATTCCAACTGCTACCTCTGACTGGCCTGTCGGTTCTGCGTTCATATGCAACACCTGTCCGCGAGCTCGCAGTCGTGAGGGTTCGGTAAAGTTAGAGACGTGTGCCTGCTGTTACACCCATTACACTCGTTGTCCGTATAGTTTCGTAGTTTAGTGCACTGAGCGCGTTTCCAAATCCGTAAAATGGGCTATCTTTCTCTACCGCATTTGAGCTAGACGCGGTCGCTTTCACACGACTGATCAATCTCCAGACGCTCACACATCCCCTCGCATGTGAACATTGTTGTAGAATGCGTGCCACCGTAAACAAAGACGTGCAGAGTACAAGTCGCGGGCTTGCAGGCTAAGGTGGGCGCGTGTTGGTGGGGCTGAAGTGAAGGCTTACTGCTTGTATCCAGCCATCCGAGCTCGGAGCTCGACTGGCTGTCAACTCGGGATGGCGCCCGCGCGGGATTGCAGGTGAAACTCCGGGCGGACGCTCACCGGATACTCCAGGCTGCCCTTGCTGCAGTGAACCCTCGTGGGGCCATACACCGTGCCCTGTCACTCGAAGGACAATCGCTCCGTATTGGGAACGACACGCTTAGCCTCGATACCGTCGACCGGGTGCTCCTGCTTGCAGCGGGCAAGGCGGCGGTCGGTATGAGCCAGGCAGCACTGGATGTGCTTGGCTCAAGGGTCGAGAAGGGAATGATGGTAATTCCTCACACCCATGATCCACCGATTCTCCCGGTCGAAACGCTTAAGGCAGGACATCCTGTGCCGGACGAACACGGGGTGCGGGCAGCCTCGGCTGCGCTCCAACTCGCCAAGGAAGCCGGTGAGCGGGACCTTGTGCTCTGTCTGCTGTCCGGAGGCGCCTCTGCCCTCTGGACCGCGCCGGTGGAGGGCGTTTCCCTGTCGGACCTCCAGGACGTCACGGGTAGGCTCTTACGGACTGGCGCCACGATCGGGGATCTCAACTCGGTTCGCAAGCATCTGTCGCGCATCGCCGGGGGGCGACTAGCGCTCGCTGCCGCGCCCGCTCGGACGGTAACGCTCATTATCTCGGATGTAGTAGGCTCGCCACTCGACGTGATTGCCTCCGGTCCCACGGTCCCTGACCACACAACGTATGCCTATGCGCTGAATATACTTGAGAGACATGAGACAACAGCCCCTGCCTCCGTGCTGTCGGTATTGCGTGCCGGCGCGGCTGGGAAACTGCCGGAAACACCCAAGCCGGGCGACCCCCGGCTCGACTCTTCGAAAGCTCATGTGATTGCCTCCATGCAGGACGCCCTGGATGGCGCGGCATGCGAGGCCAGGAGGCTAGGATACACTCCTCTAGTGCTTACTGGCCGGGTGGAGGGTGAGGCGCGGGAGGTCGGAAGGCTGACCGCCGGCCTTGCTGTAGGCGTTCGCGATGATGGCCAGCCTTTGCCTGCACCAGCAGCGCTTCTGCTCGGCGGTGAGACGACCGTGACGGTGCGAGGCACTGGGAAGGGGGGGCGTAATCAGGAACTGGCTCTTGCCGCCGCTGTCGCTCTAGAGGGTCAGGATGGCGTGCTCGTCGCATCCATGGGGACGGATGGGGTTGACGGCCCCACAGACGCCGCCGGCGCCGTTGTTGACGGTCTCACCGTGTCTCGTGGTCGCGCTAGCGGGCTGACTGCGAGGGAGCACCTGACCTCAAACGACTCCTACTCCTTCCTACAAGCAACGGAGGACCTCCTGCTCATCGGACCGACCGGCACGAACGTGGGTGACGTGGTCGTGGTCCTCGCAGCCTAAGTCACACTCTGACAATCAGGTCGTTCCGCCTGGCATAGGGATTGCAGACTCTATGCTGGGTCCCAAATAGGCAAGGAGGAATCTGCCGCATGACAATACAGGATTACATGACGACCGGCGTGACGACCGTATCGCCGGAGACCACTCTCTTCGAGGTAGCGCAGATCATGCGCGACGTGGATACCGGCGTGGTGCCTGTCGTCAGCGGTGGAGTGCTGGTTGGACTCATAACGGACCGCGACATCGTGGTTCGGGCTATCGCCGAAGGCGCGGATCCCAGCACCGCGACATCCGAGGAGTACCTGAGCCGCAATCCGACCACTGTTTCCCCAGACGCATCCGTGCACGAGGCTGCTGGACTGATGCAGCGGGACCAAGTACGTCGCTTGCCTGTCGTTCGGGACGGTGAGTTGGTAGGAATCATATCGATCGGCGACCTCGCGGTTGACACCGGTAGAGACAAGCTAGTCGGGGAGACCCTGGAGGACATAAGCACGCCCTCCCAGCCGGCTCCATAGAGGCATACGGCGTTGCAGAAGCCGGCAGCGACAGTGTCCTGAAGGCGGAAAGCTGGCAACATTATCCTGACCCGGCGCCTTGCCCACGCCACGGGCCGGTATAATAGCGTATGAATATACGCAGAGTACGGAGGTGGTTGACCTCCCTTGGCTTCCTCACGCTGGTCGCGTCTACCCTCTCGTTCGATACACCTCGCTCCGTGGCTCTGGAGCCAGTGGAAGTGACGGGATGCACGAATACGGAGCGGTCGGTGTACGTGGCGCTTGGTGCGTCGGATGCGGTAGGCGTTGGCGCCACGAGCGCTAAGGACGGCTGGGTACCCCGCTTGCATCAGCGGATGCCCACGAGCACGCGACTCCTGAACTTAGGAGAAAGCGGGACGCTGCTTTCCGAAGCGGTGCGCCGCCAGGTGCCGCGGGCCGTGGCCGCGCGGCCCACGGTTGCCACAGTCTGGTTGGCCGTGAACGATTTCAGGGCACAGGTGCCGCTCACGGAATATAGCCGCGACCTTGACCGCACTCTCGCGGCACTCCGTGGGACGGGCGCAAAGGTATACGTTGGCAACGTGCCGGATATCTCGCTGCTGCCGATTATCGAGCCGGAGTTGCGTCTGTACCTTCGAGCCCAGATCATGCAGTGGAATGAAGAGATTGAGCGCATAGCGCGTAAGAACGACGCGGAGGTGGTGGACCTCTTCAGCATGTGGGTAGAGCTTGAGCAGCATCCCGAATACATCAGCGGTGACGGGTTCCACCCGAGCGACCAAGGCTACCGCCGGCTGGCTGATGTCTTCTGGGATTCAATGCGTCCCTCCCTGAACCGCGAGCCTCGGCGGGCAAGTTAGGGGCCGATACAGCCCTCACACTCGCATTCCCCGTATTGGTTAGGAGACAGACGGATCGCCAGTGCGGCAGCGCTCGGCCTCAGTTGGTGCCAATTCCCTGCGAAGGATTCGAAGACAGTCGCCTACCCTATGGCTGGTGCGGTCTGTGGGTGCGCTACTCGGGCGCACTGCGGGCGGCCGAGACCAGGGAGAGGATGCTCGACCCGACCGCGGCGGCAAGGAGAGGCAGGACTCGAACGCTATGATGTCCACTGCGCAGGCCTGCAAGGATGATCGCCGCGTCGCTTACGTCGGCAAGTCCCCGTATAAGGAGCAAGGTCCTGAACCGCTGGGTGCCGAGGAGCGCTGCGGCTAGCGCGAGGTCCCTAAGTCCGAAGTAGAGCCCGAGACGTGGCCGGTCTCCCATGCCGACGAATCGCGTCATTTGAGCGGGTAAGGCTGAGAACGCCGCCCCTAGCACAAGGGTGTAGGCGCCTACGAACCGGGTCACGCTTCTGGTGTTCATTATCAGGCTACTCCCTGCATTGTCATCACCGGGCATGTGGGCCGCAGTATTCGCCAGCCAGATAGTATTCCCTGGGCAACGTCCTACCGACTGGTAGTCGGGTAGTCCTCGCGCTTCCACGCAGTCATCCCACCCTGAACGTTCTGGACATCCTCTCGCCCGTCGCGGCGCAGCAAGCTTGCCGCGATCGAGCTGCGCTGGCCGCCCCCGCAGATCACCGCCACAGCAGTACGGGGTACCTCATCCATCCGGGCTTGCAACTGATGGAAAGGGATGTGTATGGCGTGCTCGATATGCCCCGAATGCCATTCGCTCTGCTCTCGTACATCGAGTACGGTTGGTGGCTGAGGACGGCCCAACCGCTCAGACAGAGCCCGCACGTCTATCTGTGGCAGGGAGGCGGTCTCCAATCCGGAGGATTGCCAGGCGTCCATTCCGCCGTCGAGGTAGCCGGCTACGGCGTCGTAGCCGACGACGGATAGGGCATCCCGAACCTGGCCCAACTTGGCGGCGGTCTCAATCAACAGCAGGATCTCGGCTCCAGGCGGTACGACGAAGCCCACACGCGTGCCGAACTGGCCGCCGTCTATATGTACGTTGATCGCTCCGGGAACGTGCCCTTCGCCGAACTGCTGTGGAGAGCGCGCGTCCAGCACCAAGTGGCCCTGACTGGATAGCCGCGAGAACTCCTCCGGCGACAGTGCGGGTACCTCGTTAGTCTCGCGCCGGGTGCCTTGCCTGTTGGCCTCCACGATTGCGGACATGTTCGGCGGCCTCTGAGGGAGACTGCTGGTCATGTACGTGACGAACTCATCGGGCGAGCGGGGTTCCAGAGCCTCGTTGTGCCGCCGCTCGTAGCCGATGGTTGAGCTTGTCTTGTGGTTCGTCACGCGTCCACAGAGGGAGCCCGCTACGTGAGCAGGGTACATCTCCACGCCGTCGGGCAGGGAGAGCAGCTTGCCGAAGAGGCTGTCGTACAACAGCCTGGCACCTTCCTCGCCAGGCACGGCAAGGTCGGGTCGGGCAACGTCTCCTATAAAGAGCGAATCCCCGGTCAGGACGAGCCACGGCTCCTCTGAGCGACTGGTGTCGGCGACGGCGAGGGCTACGTGCTCCGGGCGGTGGCCGGGGGTATGGAGCGCTTGCAGGACCACCTCTCCCAGCTCAATGCGGGTTCCGTCGTGCAAGGGCTTGTGGGGGTAATCGACCCGGGCATCGGGATGAATATGTACCGTGGCACCAGTCTCTTCCATCAGCCGGCCGTGCCCGGAGACGTGGTCAGCGTGATTGTGGGTTTCGACAATATGCGTGATCCGCATCCCTTTCGAACCGGCAAGTGACAGGATCTCGTCGACCATGTCCACGCGCGGGTCCACCACGGCCAGCACGCCCTCGTCCGTGGACCCTACCAGGTACGCCGCACAGCCAAGATCCTCGCGTATGATCTGCTTGAAGTACACGCTGCCTATTCCTCCTGTGAGCCGT
>JADDPT010000067.1:0-17461 GCA_016781735.1 Rubrobacter sp. | reverse complement strand
CCAAGCAGGTGGTGATCTACGATGCCTTCCACGATGTTGAACGTCCCCCAACCTGTCAGCAGACCGCCTATTAGCAATTCTGTCGAGTAGCGGAGTTGAGAGGACCTGATACCACTCCAAAGCGACATCAGTCCGGCAGCGGTAAGGACGTACGTAGAGGCGTGAAAGAGGCCGTCGGCGAGCGTGTTCAGCTTGAGGTTCGCCACAGTCGTATCTGGGTATCCAGCGCTTGTGAGCAGGTGGTGCCACTGCAGGATCTGATGAAGTACTATCCCGTCGAAGAAACCGCCTAACCCAAGGCCAAGCAGCACCGTCCCCCAAACTACACGTCGGCGGCCATCGTATGACTTCATTCAACCCTTCCCGCGGTGCTTGACTGCTCCGGTATCACCACTGCCTCCACAAGCGACTGGGGAGCACGGACGGTGCCAGGGAGCAGGGGCACTGACTTCGCTCGACATGATCCGGGAAGCGGGGGCAGGTGCTTGAAGCGTGGAGCGGCATGGTAGCATTGAGGCTGTATGGACCGCCGACTGCTTTCACGCTTCGCCTGGCTCTCGATACTTGCGGCTGTCGTCACAATATGCCTCAAGTCCGCAGCTTACTTGCTGACTGGCTCCGTTGGTCTCCTGTCCGACGCCGTGGAGTCGCTTGTGAACCTTGCCGCGTCGCTCTTCGCGCTAATGGCGCTGAGTATCGCGTGGCGCCCTCCCGATGAGGAGCACGAGCACGGGCATGACAAGGTGGAGTACTTCTCCAGCGGACTCGAGGGCGCGCTGATTCTGGTGGCAGCGGTGAGCATAGCCGTGACAGCGCTGCAGCGGCTTGTGCACCCGGAGCCGATCGAGCGTGTGGGACTCGGAGTAGCTGCCACGCTGCTGGCGTCGCTCATCAACCTCGCAGTCGCTCGTTTGTTGTTGCGGGTCGGAAACGCGTACCGTTCAATTGTGCTCGAAGCGGATGCGAACCATCTAATGGCCGATGTCTGGACATCCGCCGCGGTGGTTGTAGGCATTGTCGTGGTCTCGATCACCGGCTGGCTTTGGCTGGACCCTGTGATCGCGCTCGCAGTTGCCGTGAATATTCTACGGGCAGGCGCAGAGTTGGTGCGACGATCGGTGCTTGGATTGCTCGATACCGCTCTACCCTCTGGAGAACGCAATGCGGTGCAGGCAGTACTGGAGAGGTACGAGGAGCAGGGCATCCAGTCGCACGCGCTTAGGACGCGTCAATCGGGGTCGCGACGCTTCGTTTCCGTGCACGTCCTCGTACCCGGCGTTTGGAGTGTGCAGAGGGGCCATGACTTGGTGGAGGCGATCGAGCGCGACATCTCCGATGCGGTGCCGGGCTCGACAGTTCTTACCCACTTGGAACCGCTCGACGACCCAGTCTCCTGGCAGGATACTGCCCTTAGCCGCACCGAGGGGGCTGACGCCAACGCTCAGCCGGGGCCAGATCGAACGGATTGATACCGGTTCTCTCGTGGCGCCGCGCCCGTTGTTGCGCTCCCCAGGATAGGCGCTGCCTTTCCGACGATTGAGGTGCGCAAATACGTGCCCTGCGACGACATTTGTCATAGACTCCGGAGCCCCGACCGAGGCGGGAGCCCTTTTACCTGCCTAGGAGTGGAAGGCCCGCTTTCTCCCACGCTATCATTCCGCCGTCCAACTCAAAAACGTTGGTGTAGCCTCTCTCGACCAGCGTGGTAGCGGCGTCGGTACTCATACTGCCGCTCCGACAGTACAGCACTATCTTGGCGTCCTTGTTGGCTGGCAGTTGGTCCAGCTTGCCTGATATCTCGTTGTAGGGGATAGATACATCCGTCCCAGCGATGTTCCCTTCAAAGGGGATGTGGGTATTGACCAGGGTGAGTTCTTCGTCCTCAAGCATCTTCTGCAGCTCGGACACCGATATGTCGGTGTAGCTGGGACTCGCTCCCGTGGAGTCGCTACTACCACAGGCAGCGGCGACGAGCGCTGTAGCTAGGAATAGGATCGATATGAGCTTCTGTGGCATACACCTCTCCGTTCGTGTCTTGTAGCATTATATATCTCTCGGGCGTGGCACATGCGAGAGTTGTAGGCAAAGCAATCGAGCAAGGAAAGCCACTTCATTGCAAGGAAGTTCTGGCCGGTGTTCCCAATGAATCGCTGCCAACAGGAGACCTAATACGCCGGCAATTCGACATAAGTCGGCCAAGAGCGTGCCTGGTGCGGCTGACGACTACAGCACCCCTTGTTGGCGGTACGCATCTATAGCTTCCGGGCCGTAGCCTAGCTCGTCGAGTATTTCGTCGGTGTGCTGGCCGAGCAACGGCGGCGGGAGGCGTATCGCGCATGGCGTCTGCGCCAGCAGGTATGGAAATCCCGTCTGCTCCACTGCGCCAAGTGTAGGGTGCGGTATGCTCTGTCGCAGACGATTGTGCTCAACCTGCGGGTCGGTGAGCGCCTCTGGGACGGTGTAGATAGGTCCGCAAGGGACGGAGGCACCATCGAGCCTGCGCACGACTTCGTCCGTGTCGTGCGAGGCGAGCACTGGCTCAAGAAGCCTCACCAGCTCCGGCAGACCGGCGATGCGTCCGGCGTTAGTGTGCCACTGATCATCCTCCAGTAGGTGATCGAGTCCCATCGCGCCGCAGAAGCGTCGCCAGATGGCGTCATTGCCCACCGCGATGTTCACGTGGCCGTCGCTGGTCGAAAACGTTTGGTACGGCGCAACGATTGCGTGGGCGTTGCCGTGGCTGCGCGGCGTCTCACCGGTGGCGAAGTAGATGCCCGCTTGATATGTGAGGAGTGCTATCTGGCCGCCTAACATCGAGGTGTCGATGTACTGGCCTTCCCGCGTGCGCTCTCGGTGAAATAGGGCACTCACAATGCTGTAGGAGGCGAACATCCCGGCGGCGATATCGGCGATCGGCACTCCGAAGCGCGTCGGCTGGCCGTCAAAGCCGGTCACGCTCATTAGCCCAGACATCCCTTGCACGATGAGGTCGTAGGCTGTGCGGTCGCAAGCCGGACCGGTCTGTCCAAAGCCTGAGATGGAGCAGTACACTATGTCGGGTCTAAACTCCTTCATCTGCTCGTACCCGAGCCCGAGCCGCTGAGCGGTGCCGGGACTGAAGTTCTCGACTACGACGTCGGCACCACTGATCAGCCGTTCCACAATGTCGCGCCCGGCCTCGGACTTGAGGTCAATAGTCATGCTTCGCTTGTTGCGGTTGACGGCGAGGTAGTACGCGCTCTCTCCATCGATGAAAGGGGGGCCCCAACCGCGGGTGTCGTCACCTTTTCCAGGCTGCTCGATCTTAATGACATCCGCTCCCATGTCGGCGAGCATCATCGTGCAGTAGGGACCGCTCATCACCCGCGTTAGGTCCACCACGCGTACGCCGGCCAGAGCGCCTTGAGTCATTAGCATCTCTCCTTTCTGAGATTTCAGGCGCAAGAAAGTGCGCCTGTGTGTTCAAAGAGCGTGCGGGTATTACGAGTGGCCCCGATGCCCGCGTCACGGATTAAGTACACCTACGCGTACGGCTCGATGGCGAGGCGCACTTTCTGTTCCATGCAGCGGTACCATCGAGGTGCATTGGCACAATCACTGCGCAAGGGTGGTGCGCAGGCATCCACAGAGAGTGATGCACCATGATAGGGAGCGACCATGCAGTTTGACCCCACCTCGATGGATACCAAGGAGGTGTACAAGCTACTTACGGGGCTAGTGGTTCCGCGACCGATTGGGTTCGCCTCCACTATGAGCAGAGAAGGTGCGTATAACCTTGCTCCCTTCAGTTTCTTCATGGTGGTTACGCCGAGCCCGCCGCACGTCGCAATCTCCGTCGGTCAGCGAGCCGGTCAGGCCAAGGACACGCTGCGAAATATTCGGGAGACCGAAGACTTCGTAATCAACATAGTAAGCGCCGATATAGTCGAGCGAATGAACGTCGCGGCCGGCGACTGGCCGTACGGGGTGAGCGAGTTTGGGGAGAGCGGCCTCTCCCCCGAGCCAAGCGAGCGGGTGCGGGCCCCACTTGTCGCGGAGTCGCCGGCGAGCCTGGAGTGCGTGCTTAGACAGGTCGTGACCGTTGGTGGCCCACCGTACGGCGCACATCTGGTTATCGGTGAGGTCGTACGCTTCCATGTGCGTGACGACCTGGTCCTGGAGCGGGGCCGGATAGATATCAAGCGGCTTCAGGCTGTTGGGCGCATGGCGGGCGACGGGTATTGCTCCACACAAGACCAGTTCGAGCTCAGGCGCCCGCTGATCGGCGAGACGCGCTCCATGGGCACGCCATGATCAGGGGCATCGACTGCAGGGCGGCCGGTGCCGCCGGCCTGGAAACCTTTTCATTATCCACCGCATTCATATAGATGAATACGTGCTCATTCGTGGAGCTTACTTCGGAGCGATGAAAGCCGATAATGACGCGCAGAGCGGCGGTGGTGATGGAGGGTGGGATGGCACAGGCTCGCAACGGGTTTCAGGGTTGACCAGAAGGAAGTTGCGGGCAGGACGTCTCTTCCTTGCTATGACATTCTGCCTGCTCCTACTTGGCGCTTGTGGGAGGCGTGCGGCGATGGAGCCTACCGCCGACGTGGAAATCACGGTCGTGCAAGGTACGGTGGGAGAGACGGTTGTGGCGGTAGCTACGTCTACTCGACCCGCTACGTCCACCCAAGCTCCGACTCAGATCCCCACACCAACGAGCATTGCCACCTCGACGGCAACACCTACTCCCACCGCGCTGCCTCTGATGGTTGCTACCTCAACTCCGACGCGTACAGCCACTCGTATACCGTCACCGACTACTGCCCCTGCCAGCATACCCACGCCTACCAGCACACCAAGGCCGACCAGTACACCGGTGCCGACAAATACCGCGACACCGCTGCCGCAGCCGACGGACACGCCACGACCCCGCGCCACGTCCACTCCGACTCCAACGCCGGATCGCAGCGCGCCTGCCCTGACTATCAGCAAGCTACCCACGAGTGACAGGGTTGTCGCACTTACCTTCGATGCGGGTGCGGATGTCGGGTACTCAACTCAGATACTGGATATGCTCCGCGCCGAGGGAGTGAAGGCGAGCTTCGGCATTACCGGCAAGTGGGCCGAGGCCAACCCGGCGCTTGTCCGGCGCATCGCTGACGAGGGACACATGTTCATCAACCACACATACAGCCACCGTTCCCTCACAGGCCGCTCTACAGGTGAAACAGCTCTCTCGTACGACGTGCGGGCAGACGAGCTGTGGAAGACCCACTCGATGATCCTGAACCTGACGGGTGTAAGCAGCAAGCCGTATTTTCGCCCGCCATACGGTGACTATGATGAGACCGTACTGGCCGATGTGCGCAGTCGCGGCTACACGTACAACATCATGTGGACCGTGGACTCGCTGGGCTGGAAGGGCCTGAGTAAGGAGCAGATCATTGACCGAGTGGTAACCGGGCTTGAGCCGGGCGCTATCTACCTGTTCCATGTAGGCTCGCAGTCGCAGGACGGCCCGGCTTTGCCTACGATGATCTCGGCCCTACGTCAGAAAGGCTATACCTTCGCTAGAGTCAGCGATTACTATCCGTAAAATCTTCTGCCCGCTAGCCGGTGCAGATACGTGCTGGTTGCCGACGAATGAATTGGCGAGCCTCTGCCATGCGGAAAGAAAGCTTCCGTCCCTTACCATGGCTTTCCGGACGTAGCAGAGGTGGAGGTCGCCTAACAAGCGGCCTATCAGTCCACACCGACGCCACCATGCCCCATTACCGGAGACCACGACAGCATTCGCCGTCAGATGTGAGATTGCCACCTCGCCGCATCTCGGTTCGTATGGTGGCGAAGACAGGGACGAAGTTGGTGGGGCGCCACTCTTCGCTCTTCATACCGCCGTGTTGATGCTGCTAGCTACTCTGCTGATCGTGACAACGTCGATCACTCGCAGAATTTCTGGGATGGCTAACAGATCTACCCGTGCACTGCTTCGTACTAGCTCGCGGCCCTGACGTCAGGGCTCCACCAACCTCCACCGTCGATTCGTGCCTTATCCTTGGGCATCGGTGGGTGCTACCAGAATATTTCGCATTCGAGGCAGCACGGGGTCGTTCGTCTCCTGCATCCAGGCGAGTAGACGAGTGCGGAGCTCCGATGCCATGGAGGCGTAGTCGGGGTCGTAGGCCAGGTTGCGCATCTCTAGAGGGTCTGTTTCCAGGTCGTACAGCTCATCCCGGTCGTTGGAGTAGGCGGCGTACTTGTGCTGGTCAGTCCTTACCCACTTGGCCAGGAGCGTCGTCTCCGGGTCCAACGCTTCCTGTGGCAGTTCTGGGTCAACGCCGGGCCGCTCTGACAGGGCAGCCGTCTCTCCAAAGATCGCATCTTGATAGCCGTCGCGCTGACCGCTGAGCAGCGACGCCGCGCTGCGACCGGCGAGTCCGGGCGGCGGCTGTACCCCTGCCATCTCCAGGAGCGTGGGCACGAGGTCGAGCTGGCTTACCAGTGGTGAGAGCGTGGAAGGGGGAGAGGGGTTTCTCGGGTCGTGGAGCACGAGTGGCAGGCGCACCGTCTCCTCGTAGACGTTCCAAGCTCCCTTCTCCATCAAGTGGTGCGAGCCCATCATGTCTCCGTGGTCGGTTGTGTACACCACAATGGTGTTTTCAGCCACCCCGAGTCGGTCCAGCGCCGCGAGGAGGCGCCCGACTTGCTCGTCAACAAGGCTGACCAGCCCCCAGTAGTGCGCAATGAGCTTCCTCCAGCCATCCGGAGATAGATGTTGCACGCGAGTGTGGGATGGGCGTCGTTTCTGAGCCTCGGGCTTACCATGCAGGTCATCATCAAAAGATGGGGGTAGCGGCACGTCAGCCGGGTCGTACAAGGCGTCGTACGGGGCAGGGACGAGCATCGGGAAGTGGGGCGCGTTCCAGCCGCAAACCACGAAGAACGGCTGGCCGCTGCTCGACGCATCCTGCAACAACTCTATCACCCGGTCCGTTACCCACCATTCAAGGTAGTCGTGAAGCGGCAGCGCCGAGGTGCCGCAGGAGGGTGTATCAGGCGCTCTAAGCATCGCGAACTCTTCCGGCGAGAGGTTTTCGACGTTGTGGGGCGAAGGATCTATTCTGTACCCCTTCTCGCGAAGGTATGCCTGATACTGGGGTATGTCCCGTCCCCATTTGCGCCCGAGGGCACGCGCGTCGGTGAAGCCCAGATCCTCGGGACTGGCTCCGGGCACGTGCCACTTTCCGACGTAGCCTGTGTAGTAACCGGCGTCCCGGAGGATCGCCACCGGCGGGATGAAGCCGGTGGGCAGGCGCACATCCCTTTTGTTACCGAGGACGTCGTGCTGGTGGGGATAGAGTGAGGTCCAGGTGCTGGCACGGGCCGGGCTGCACAGGGGATACGGCGTGTAGTATGACAGGAATCGCGTGCCGCGTGCAGCGAGGCTGTCTATGTGCGGCGTGCGAACGATTGGGTTGCCGGGCTGCCCGTATACCGGTCCGTAGCTGCCGACTGTGTCCACGCGCTGCTCGTCTGACCACATCAGCAGTATGTTGGGAGAACCTACGTCCGACGTGCCCACACTGGCCCCCCGTTGAGTAGAGGAGTGAGGGAGCCTGTTGTTCAGGCCCCCTCACGACTAGGACGTTGGTCTACTGACCGCCGCCGTACCGCTGGCGGTTGCGCTCAAGGATCCTGTTGCCTCGATCGGCAGCGCGATCCAACTCCCCCTTGATGTCTTGTGACTTACCTGACAGGACGTTTATGACGGCTGCCTCCAGCCCCTCTGGTCCCGTAGCATCGGTGATGCCCGGGACCTGGGGCAGGAAGACGGCGGCTTCAGCGAACTGTGCGTAGTTGGACTGAGGCTGAAGGTTCTGGAACTCCTCGCTCTGGCGCACTGAGTTCACGGCAGGTACGTGCCCACCGCCCTGGACCCACGGCAGCGAGTTGGAGACCATGAAGCTGATGAAACAACCCGCCGCAGCCATCCTCTTCGGATCCTCGGTCTTCTGCTTCGGCATCGCCAGGGTGTGCGCGCTGGCGTGGACCTTGTACTGAGAGCCGACCTGCGGAAGGAGAGTGCTCGATCCGGGCTTGCCCTCACCAGTCAGTCGGGGCTTGGACCACGTGCCACTCCAGACAACAGCGGCGTTGCCCTTCTCCATCGCCACGTCGTCGGCATCCGGCGGCAGCGGCTTGTTGCCGGAGTACTTCTTCTGCTGGTCCCTCAGATAGGTCAGGGCCTTCACGCCGGCCTCGCTGTTCCACGCTACCTGCGTGCCGTTCTCGTTGAACGGACTGCCGCCGAACTGATTCAGCAGGATAAGGAACATCCACGCATTGGGGAAACCGCCTGTGATGGGCCAGCCCATCTTGCCGCCCTTGTTGCCGGCCTGCAGCAGCTTCTCGTAGTCTTCGTTGCTCAAGGGCTCCCCGCCCGTGACGTTGACTCCTGCCTGCTCAGCCACCTGCTTGTTGTAGTACATCACGAGGCCGTGAACATCGAGTGGGTAAGCGTAATGCTGGCCCTTGTACTCGGTCCCCTGCCACAGGGTCGGTGGATAGTCCTGAGCTGTCAAGCCTACGACGTCCTGAACTTCCTGCGGGATCGGGCGGATCAGACCGCGTACCGCGTTGGTAGCGATCTGGTCGATGTGGATTTGAGCTACGTCGGGAAGCGTGTTCGACGCGACCGCGGCGTTGAGCTTGTTGTAGTACTCGGGGTACGGCTGGATCGTCTGCTTGACGGTGATACCCTTGCCGTTCTGCTTGTTGAAGTTGTTGACGAGCGCGGTCATGAAGGGACCGTCTTCACCGCTGAAGCCGTTCCAGTACGTGATCTGAGCGCCCTGCGCGGTGTCTGGGCACTCTGCGGCCGTTGGCTGCTGCCCCGCACCTGTGGGAGCAGTGGCCGCGCCAGGGGCTACGGTCCCATCACCGAGCGCCGGCGTGGTGTCCGTTGCAGGCGCCGCGCCGGTCGTCGGCGTTGTGCCACCTGCGGCAGCAGCCCCAACTGTGGGCGTTGTGCCGGTCTGCTGGTTGTTCCCGCCGCCCTGCTGGCCGCAGGCGGCAAGCACGAGCGAGAGCACCATCAGGATCGCTAGCCAGAGATGAGGTTTCCGAGTATGCACTGTCACCCTCTCCTTACTTGTTTGAGCCTTCGGGATGTAGTTCTTGGCGGTTACGACCGCCTGGATTCCCATCGAACAGTGAACGGACCTTCTACCACCCCCTCCTCACTCTGTGTTCTTTAACTGGCTGCTTAGTCTAGCACTGCAGCAGTAAGTTGGGCCGTTCTACGGCCGGTGTGCTGACGCTGTGCCGGCCGGGCGGAAAAAGAGGCGGAGCAGGTCGTTGTGCCCCGCCTCCATATGACAGTCCTACAGAGGGATGTCATTTATCCCTTGAGTCCGGTCATCGCCACGCTGGCGATGATGTAGCGCTGCAGGATCAGGTACAGGGTCAGTACGGGTATGGCGGTAATCATCGCTCCGGCCATGATGCCTCCGAAGTCGTAGACCGCCTGCCCTTGCAGAAGCGCCAGGCCCACCGGCAGAGTCATCCTGTCCGGATTTCCCATTACCAGGAGCGGCCAGAGGAAGTCGTTCCACGATGCCAGGAAGGTAATGATAGCCAGCGTGGACAGAGACGGTAGCGAGAGCGGCAGCGCCACTCGCCAGAACGTCGTCCAGGTCCCGGCGCCGTCAATATACGCAGCCTCCTCCAGCTCCTTCGGTATGCCCTGGAAGAACTGGCGCATGAAGAAGACACCGAACACACCCGCGAGGCCGGGGGCGATAACGCTCTGGTAGGTGTTCAGGCCAAAGCCGGGTAGATTCGCGACGGTGAGGTAGTTTGGCACCAGGAAGATAACCCCTGGCATCACAAGCGTGGCGAGTAGCAACCCAAACAGGATATTCCTCCCAGGGAAATGGAGCCGAGCGTACGCATACCCGGCCATGGTGTCAATGGCGAGGGTCAAGATGGTTGCGATTGCCGCAACGAAGAAGCTGTTCCGTATCCAGAGGAACACAGGCAGGGCCGGATTGTTCAGTAGTCTCTGGAAGTTGCTCAAGGTCGGGTTCTGCGGTATCCAGTTGGGGTGTATCCATTCAGCCTGCGGCTTCAACGCAGTTACCGTCATCCAGATCAGTGGTATAAGGAAGAACGCCGAGATCAAGAAAAGCAAGACATACAGGGCCACCCGCATCAACGTGCCGCCACCAGCCTCTTGCGTTTGCACCCTCTCGGCCGGTCTAGCTACGGTTGCCATCTTACGCGCCCCTTTCCATTGTTTGTGTCGCGAATCGGGAACTAACGCTCCTCCGAGCGGCCAAATATCCTGAAGTTCAACGTCGTAATGATCAGCAGGATGATACCCAGCACGATGGACATCGCCGCGGCGCTGCCCATCCGGTAGGCGCCGAAGCCTTCCTGGTATATCTGCATGATGACGGGCTTCGTACTCTCCGCCGGACCGCCGCGAGTCATGATTTGAGGCTGAGCGAAGAGCTGGAAGGAAGCGATCAACTGGATGGTGACGATGAAGACCGTCACCGGCGCCACCATGGGAACAGTGATGTAGCGGAACTTATGCCAGAGGTTGGCACCGTCTAGCGATGCCGCTTCGTAGAGCGACTCGGGGATATCCTGCAGCGCTGCCAGATAGATGATGGTATTGAACCCCACCGTCCACCAGAGCGTCACAACTACGATGGCGATCCACGCCCCCGGCTGCGCCCCGAGCCATGCCACTGTGCCCAGTCCTACCCTGTCTAGAAAGCCGTTCATGATTCCGGCCTGGTCGTTGAAGATCCACCAACCCAGCAGCGCGGCGACAACCGCCGAGAGCGACCACGGTGCGAAAAAGATTCCGCGGAAGACGTTGCGGAATCGGTACTTCCCGTTTAGAAGAACCGCTAGCAGCAGAGCCGAGAGCACCATAGGAATTGTGCTGATCACGACGAAGATAAGTGTGTTCTTCATCGAGTTCCAGTAGGCGTCGAACTCCAGACTATTGGGATCGGCAAGGTTCCTATAGTTACCAATCCCTACGAAGGGGCGGAAGGCTGGATTGTTGAAGTCAAACTCGAAGAGGCTGATATAGATACCGTATAAGAGTGGCCAGAGCAGAAAGAGGACAAAAAAGATCAGGTGCGGCAGGATGAAAAGGTACGGCATGATATCGAACCGCCTGCCTACCCCTGCGCTTGGGACTGCCGCGGCGTCGGTCTGTGCTCGCTGGGTGACAGAAGCCATTGTTGCTTCCCTCCCTTTCTCGGAAGAGCCTTGCAGCTAGAAGGAGTGTGGGAGCCCGAACAACAGGCTCCCACACGACTAGGACGTTGGTCTACTGACCGCCGCCGTACCGCTGTCGGTTGCGCTCAAGGATCTTGTTGCCTCGGTCGGCAGCTCGATCCAGGGCTCCCTTGATGTCCTGCTCCTTACCGGTCAGGACGTTCACGATTGCTGCTTCGAGCGCGTCCGGGCCGAGGGCGTCACCGATGCCCGGGACCTGGGGCGGGAAGACGGCGGCTTCAGCGAACTGTGCGTAGTTGGACTGGGGCTGAAGCTGCTGGAACTGCGGGCTCTGGCGCACTGAGTTCACGGCAGGTACGTGCCCACCGCCCTGCACCCACGGCAGCGAGTTGGAGACCATGAAGCTGATGAAGCAGCCTGCCGCCGCCATCCTCTTCGGATCCTCCGTCTTCTGCTTCGGCATGGCCAAGGTGTGTGATCCGGCTATGATCTTGTACTGGTCGCCGATCTGCGGTATCAGGGTACTGGAGGCGGGCTTGCCCTCACCAGTGAGGCGTGGCTTGAGCCACGTGCCGTTCCAGATAACCGCTGCGTTGCCCTTCTCCATCGCCACGATGTCGGCGTCAACCGGCAGCGGCTTGTTGCCGGAGTACTTCTTCTGCTGGTCCCTCAGGTAAGTCAGCGCCCGCACGCCGGCCTCGCTGTTCCACGTGACCTGCGTGCCGTCCTCGTTGAACAGACTGCCGCCGTACTGGGCCAGCAGGATCTGGAACATCCAGTTGTTGGGGAAGCCGCCGGTGATGGGCCAGCCCATCTTGCCGCCCTGGTTGCCGGCCTGAAGCAGCTTCTCGTAGTCTTCGTTGTTCAAGGGCTCGCCGCCCGTGACGTTGACTCCGGCCTGCTGAGCCATCTGCTTGTTGTAGTACATCACGAGGCCGTGGACATCGAGCGGGTACGCGTAGCGCTGTCCCTTGAACTGGCTGCCCTGCCACAGAGCCGGGGGGTAGTCCTCGGCGGTCAGGCCCATGGCGTCCTGAACTTCCTGCGGTATCGGGCGGATCAGACCGCGCGCTGCGTTGGTTGCGATCTGGTCGAAGTGGATCTGAGCTACGTCGGGAAGCGTGTTGGACGCAACGGCAGCGTTCAGCTTGTTGTAGTACTCGGGGAACGGCTGGATAGTCTGCTTGACGGTGATACCCTTGCCGTTCTGCTTGTTGAAGTTGTTGACGAGCGCGGTCATGAAGGGACCGTCTTCACCGCTGAAGCCGTTCCAGTACGTGATCTGAGCGCCCTGCGCGGTGTCTGGGCACTCTGCGGCCGTTGGCTGCTGCCCCGCACCTGTGGGAGCAGTGGCCGCGCCAGGGGCTACGGTTCCTTCGCCTATTCCCGGTGTGACGCCGCCTGCAGGAGCAGCTGCCGTGGGCGTTGTGCCCCCTGCAGCTGCCGCGCCAGTCGTCGGGGTGGTTCCGCCGGCAGGTGCCGCACCAGTCGTCGGCGTGGTTCCGCCGGTGGTTGTCTGCCCGCCGCCTTGCTGGCCGCAGGCGGCAAGCACGAGCGAGAGCACCATCAGGATGGCTAGCCAGAGATGAGGTTTCCGAGTATGCACTGTCACCCTCTCCTTACTTGTTTGAGCCTTCGGGATGAAGTTCTTGGCGGTTACGACCGCGTGGATTCCCACCGAACAGTGAACGGACCTTCTACCACCCCCTCCTCACTCTGTGTTCTTAGATATTACGAATCGTCGTCAGGCCCCAAGCAAGATTGAGGCCCTGACGCGTATAATACTACTCGCGCGCAATCGCTTCAAGCTTGCGCCCCGCAGTAAGCATCCCGGAAATCCACTGGTCCCAGCGCCGAGTGCTGTATCCTAACACATTCGGGCGCGGTTACGAAACGGAGAGGAAGTAAGCATGTCCCTTCGATCGTCTCGTTCCTTACTTGCCTGGCTGATACTCGCCATCACACTCGTTGCCTGCGGAACCGACCGCAGTACGCGGAACAACGTTGCCCCCACGACGGCCCCGGGGGAGCAGCCACAGGCCGCTGCCATGACACCTACTACAGGCGCGGTTGCTGAGCCAACGCCCCCGCTTGGCGCGGCGGATGCTACTCAAAGCCCCGCAGCTGGATTGGCCGGTGGTACTCCAGAGAGCACACTGCCTCCGGGCGTGGAGGGGTTCTCAAACCCCGTGCACGACGAGGATTTCCCCGATCCTTTCCTACTGGAGGAGGACGGGAAGTACTACGCCTATGCTACGAACGGACCTTCGGGCAACGTCCAGACGCTGACCTCGGAGAACCTGGTGGAGTGGACGCCTGGCGAGGATGCGATGCCGGAGCTCGCTGAGTGGGTGGTCGCTGGCCGGACCTGGGCGCCGGAGGTACTCGAGCTCAAAGAAGGTAAGTATATCCTGTACTACACCGCTCGCGCCATCGATCCGGACATGCAGTGCCTGGGCCGGGCAATAAGCTCCAAGCCCGAGGGACCGTTCGTGGACACGACGAAGAAGCCGTTCGTCTGCCAGTCGAAGGAGGGCGGTTCCATAGACGCCAACCCCTTCAGGGATGCGAACGGTGACTTGTACTTGCTGTGGAAGAACGACGGCAACTGCTGCGGAATGGACACGTACATCTACTCGCAAAAGCTCTCGCCCGACGGGCTCCGCCTCGTGGGCAAGCGCAGCAGATTGGTAATGCAGGATGCGCTGTGGGAGGGGATCCTGGTGGAGGCGCCCACGATGTGGACGCACGACGGGAAGTACTACCTCTTCTACTCCGCGAATGCGTATAACAACGAGACGTACGCTGTCGGCTACGCCACTTGCAAGGGGCCGTTAGGTCCGTGCAAGGACGCGCCTGAGAATCCTATCCTCGCGACGGACATGTGCGGCGCGGCTGGTCCCGGTCACCAGAGCATCATCAAGGACGACGACGGCGACGAGTGGATGGTGTACCACGCGTGGCCTCCGGACGCTATCGGCTCCGTCTACCCAGGACGCGTGGTGTGGATCGACGAGTTGATGTGGGAGAACGGCAAGCCCCGCGTGGACGGACCGACGTGTGGCCAACAGCCGGTGCCGTAGTTGCGGCTAGAGCCCGGGGCCACTGTCTGCCGTTAACACTGCTACAGTCGTATGAAGGATGCACCGGGATCGGCCTCGCACACGAAGACCTTCGCGTGGCGGCCCGTGCGCTGGGGATACTGCTCGGCGATCACTCGCTGCAGCGGCTCGACTGCGCTTTGCTGTGCGAGCGCGACAGCGGAGCCTCCGAAGCCTCCGCCCGTCATGCGGGCGCCAACCACGCCATCTACGCTGCTGGCGATCTCAACAACCGCGTTTAGGTCCGGAGAGCTAACCTCATAGAGGTCACGCAGACTTTCGTGTGAGGAGTGCATCAACTCTCCCATCCTCCCCGCGTCCCCGGCGCGAAGTGCGGCGGCAGCCTCGAGGGTGCGGGCGTTTTCGCGGACCACATGCCGCGCTCGCTTGAGCTGAACGTCGGTGAGATCGTCAGCATGTTCCTCAAGCTGCTCGGGTGAGACGTCCCTTAGCGCCTTTACGTCGGGCAGGTGGGGCTGCAGCGCCTGGACCGCTGCTTCGCAATCAGCCCGGCGCTTGCCGTACTCGGAACCGGCGAGCGCGCGACTGACCGTCGTGTCCATCACGACGACCACCATATCCGGCAGGTTTATCGGTATGTGCTCGTACTCGAGCGTGCGGCAGTCCAACAGCAGCGCGTGGCCTTCTCTGGCGAGTGCTGAGACAAACTGGTCCATCACCCCAGTGGGAACACCCACCCACTCGTTCTCCGCCCGCTTCGACGCGAGCGCTATCTGCCGTCCGGAGAGTGATATGCCGGCGGTGGCGGCGTAGGCATGAGCGAAGGCGACCTCCACGGCGGCGGAGGAGCTCAGACCCGAACCTCTCGGAACGTCACCGGCGTAGACAGCGTCTATGCCCTGGAGAGCATGTCCTTCCCGCCGGAGCATCACTGCTACTCCCTGCGGGTAGCGCAGCCACGTGTCCCCCGACGGCTCTTCGATGTCGAGGCCGAAGCTAGCCTGCTTGCCCAGGTCCACCGCCCTTACCCGCATTTGGTCATCCTGGCGCGTCTTCGCTGCCACGTTGACCTCGTAGGGGATTGCAATCGGCAGCACCCAGCCGTCGTTGTAGTCTGTGTGCTCACCGATAAGGTTCACCCTGCCGGGAGCGCGGGCAACCAGCTCGGGCCGTCCGCCATAAGTGGCCTCGAATGCCGCAACCACGCGGTCCAGGTGCTTTGGGGTGGGGTTCATCATTCCTCCATCTGGGGCAGCGCCGCCCGCAGCTCTACTGCCTTCTCCTCAGGGAGCGAGTCGTTTATAAAGCTCCCGACGCCGGTCTCGCTGCCTGCCAGGTACTTGAGCTTGGTCGCGGTGCGGTGCGGGGGGTATATCTCTATGTGCAGGTGTGCGTACGGGTGATCTCCACCGTCCGTTGGCTCCTGGTGCATCGCCAGTATGTAAGGCATGCTGAACCCGAAGAGGTTGTCGAGCCCGACGAGCGTCCTCTTCAGCACTCTGGCAAGGGCCAATCTACCGGAGTCGTCGAGCCCCGCGAGCGAGCCAACGTGCTCCTGTGGGGTGATGTGAACCTCATACGGCCAGCGCGCGTAGTAGGGTATGAGCGCGGTGAAGCCGCCCTCCTCGCAGACCACGCGCCTGCCATCGTCCCGCTCCTGCTTCAGTTCTGCGCAGAACAGGCAGCCGCCGTGCTCCTCGTGATATGCGCGCGCCGACGCTAGCTCCCTTGCTGGGATCGGCGGCACGTACGGATAGGCGTATATCTGCCCGTGCGGGTGATTCAGCGTTACGCCGATCACCTCGCCCTTGTTTTCGAAGATGAACACGTACTCCACGAACGGGAGCGCTCCGAGCTCTTTGTACCTGTCGGTCCAGACGTCGATGAGGCGCCGGATCTGGCGAACGCTCTGCTGCGCCAGGGTGGTATCGTGCTGTGGCGTGTACACCACAACCTCGCACACGCCCTGAGCAGGACGAACGTCGAAGAGTCTCTCTGCCTCAACAGTCGGCTCGGGCGGCTCTAGGCGGAGAGAGGGGAACCGGTTCTCGAAGACTGCTATCTCGAACGAGGGCACGGGTATCTCCGTCCCGAACCCTCCAGGCTGAGTAGGGCACAGCGGGCAGTAGTCGCGGGGCGGGAGGAACGTCCTGTCCTGGCGCTGAGTCGCGGTTATCACCCACTCCCGCAGAACCGGGTTCCACCGCAGCTCAGACACGGGGCACCACTGCCTTTGGATCGTGCGTCTGTGCGTCGGGCGTCGCGGAGTCAATTTCTGGAGAATCGGACGCGAAAGTGTATAGAAAGACGTACCGGCCGTCTTCCTTTGTCAATTGCTCCTTGGTCATACGCTCGCCGTCCGTTTCTTCGGCACTCATACGCGTTCTCCCTTGCATTGCCTCGTTGTCCACGTCGCCAGTTAGAGCCAACATCATACTGGATATGGCGGCCTCCATTCCGCGTCGGCCAGCGCTAGGACAGAGTTCGCAAACAGCGGACCACTTCTCACAAAGCAAGGTATCGACAAGGGCATGGCACGGGCTTTGCATTCACCGATGTGCCCGGCGAGGAACAGGCAAGGGACGCGTATAGGAGGAAACGGATAATGGGATTCTTGGAGAACCTCATGGGAAGCGGTCAGCAGCAGGATGATTACCGAGACTATGTCCGCCGATACGATCAGGGCGCGCCCTACGACGGCATATCCAACGACGAGGTCATGAGCCGGTACCAGCAGGTGGCGCCGCACATGTCTCCGCAGATGTACCAGGAATCGGCGCACGAGGCGTTTTCCGGGATGGATCCGCAGGAGCGGATGCAGTTTGGCCAGTTCCTGCAGCAGCAGGCGCGCTCCCAGGGCATGCAGTTTCAGGACCTGGACATGGACGGACAGGACGATCGATTCCAGGACCCCGGCTACCTGTCCCAGATAACCGGCCGCATGGAGCAACAGCAGCCCGGCATGCTGGGTCAACTGCTCGGCGGTGCCCTCGGCGGCGGACTGGGTGGGGGCGTGGGCAACAGTATGGGCGGCGGCATGGGAGGCGCGCTGTCCAACCCGATCGCGAAGGCGGCGCTCGGTGGCATTGCCGCCATGGCGGCTCGTCGCATGATGAGCAATATGTAGGCTGCAGTCACGCAGTAATTGCTGT
>JADDPT010000099.1 GCA_016781735.1 Rubrobacter sp. | reverse complement strand
GAGGAGTGTGCTCCCGCGGGGCGTAATTGGAGCAGAAAGGTCTAGGGAGCGAGTCTTTACGAAACAGGGCGAGTACGGCCGTATGTTTCGGTAAGTCCCCGTAGGTGTTGGGCGACCACAGGGGTGAGGAGGGAGGGGGGGAGGCGCCAGCGCCAGTTGCCGGCGGTCGTGCCGGGTGTGTTCATTCGCGCCTCGCTACCCAGCCCCAATAGGTCTTGCAGCGGCACCACACACATCTCCGCGACGGACGAGAGCGCGAGGCGTATAAGTGGCCAGCTCACGTCCTCATCCGCGAGGTCGAGATATGAGCGAGCGAAGCGCTTTTCCTTCTCCGACAGGCTTGCCAACCAGCCCTGCGTCGTGTCGTTGTCGTGCGTGCCGGTGTAAACGATGCAGTTGGGGAGGTAGTTGTGAGGCAAGTACTGATTCGAGGGGTCGGAGAACGCGAAGTGCAGCACCTTCATTCCCGGCAGGCCGAAGTCGTCGCGCAGCGCCTCGACCTCCTTCGTAATAACGCCCAGGTCTTCGGCAATTATCGGCAGCTCGCCTAGCGCGGCGCGTAGCGTCTCGAACAGCTTCGGACCCGGACCCGGTACCCACCTGCCGTTCATCGCGGTCTCCTCCTGGGCGGGCACTTCCCAGTACGCCTCGAAGCCCCGGAAGTGGTCTATCCTTACGATGTCGTAGAGCGCGAGCGCGCCGCGGAGCCGCTCCACCCACCAGCCGTAGCCGTCGCGCTCCATCACGTCCCAGCGGTAAAGCGGGTTCCCCCACCGCTGGCCGGTCGCGCTGAAGTAGTCGGGCGGCACTCCCGCGACGACCGTTGGCTGTCCTTCGGCGTCGAGGTGATACAACTCGGGATGTGCCCAGACGTCCGCGCTGTTGTGCGCGACGAAGATCGGCAGGTCGCCCACTACCCGGACACCCCGTGCCTGCGCTTGGTGCCGGAGCGCGCCCCACTGGCGGTAGAACTCGTACTGCATCCACTCGTGCAGCGTTATTTCCTCGCGCAGCGCCTCCTGCGCGGCGGCTAGCGCTTGGGGGGCGCGGTCGCGTAGCTCGGACGGCCAGCCCCACCAGACCGGCGCCGCCTGGCTGTCCTTGAGCGCCATGAAGAACGCGTAGTCCGGCAGCCACGAAGCGTGCTCTTCGCGGAAACGCTCGTAATCCGGCCCACCTCCAAAGCGTGCGTGAGCGAGCCGCAGGAGTTGGAGCTTCTTCCTGTTCGCCGCATCGTAGTCAACCTCACCTTCCGGCAGGCCACGAGCCGCTTCCAACTCCTCGGCCTGGAGCAGCCCCTCGGTGGCAAGGCGGTCGGGCGAGATAAGCAGATGGTTTCCGGCGAACGCGGAGTACGACTGGTATGGCGAGTCGGCGTACCCCGTTGGCCCAAGCGGCAGCACCTGCCAGAGCGACTGCCTCGCAGCAGATAGGAAGTCCAGGAATCGGTAAGCTTCCGGTCCGAGGTCGCCAATCCCGTAAGGCCCGGGCAAGGAGGTAGGGTGCAGAAGGATGCCACTATGCCTGGTCAATATTCGTCATCACTCCTTCATTCCTCGACTGTCGCCTTTTGGCCGTGGTCCAGGGTGATTAGGTAGCGATCAATAATGCCTCTGCCAGGATAGACTCGCTGCCGAGTGCGGTGACTTCGATGATGATCAGTACGAATGTCCCCATGCGGACGGTATCCTCGGTAGATGGGTGCCCGGAGCCTAGACATTCCCATTGCTTGTGGCTAGCTTCCTCGTAGTAGAGCTAGTAGTTGGTCGGTAGTCATATCAGCCTGGCGCAGTATGGATCGTGTGACGGTGTCCAGTTGCCTGTGATCAGGTATGACTACCTGCGCGAAGGGATCACTCCGTCGCATGATCATGTGGCTCCCCTGCTGCCGCTTCAACATAAAGCCGGCTTGCACCAAGGCTGCGGCGCACGCTCGCCCCGAAATCCTCGGTAGCCTACTCAAACTGCTACTAGCAGGCTCTCCCGCTCTTCGGGAACGGGCAATCCGTCCTCCTCAAGCGCGGCAATATACCCTTCGATTGCCTCTCTTATGTTGATGATCGCTTCCTGCCTGGTCTGTCCCTGGCTGATGCAGCCGGGCAGACTAGGGCATTCCGCCACCCAGTAGCCGTCTTCTCCAGGGTAGACAAGTACCTGCCTCATGACACTCTCCTGGCTCCTGAGGATCCCGACAACAGCAGCTTATCGTACCAAACAACGCTTCATTCCATGACCTGCGACACCGAGATCTATCCCCTCGCCGGCTTGAGGAAGAGCGCGCCGAGGGGCGGGAGGGTGAGCACGAGGGAGGCAGGCATGCTCTGGTATGGGTGCGGCTCCGCATGCACGGTCCCGAGGTTGCCCGCTCCGCTGCCTCCATATATTTCGGCATCCGAGTTGAGCACCTCAACGTACGTTCCGGCTTCGGGCACGGGGACGCGGTAGTTGTGGCGCACTACGGGGGTGAAGTTGTGTACGCACACCATGTAGTCCTCCGGACGGTCTCCCCGGCGCAGGAAAGACAGGACGGAGTTCTCTGCGTCTCCGTAGTCCAGCCACTCGAATCCACCAGGGTCGTGGTCGCGCTGGTGGAGTGCCGGCTCGGCTCGGTGTAGCCGGTTGAGGTCGGTCACGAGCCTGCGCACGCCGTCGTGCGGCGCGTACAGCAGCGCCTGCCACTCTAGCTGCGTGGCCTCGTTCCACTCGCTCCGCTGGCCCCACTCACCTCCCATGAACATCAGCTTCTTGCCGGGATGGGCATGCTGGTAGGCATGCAGCAGGCGAAGGTTCGCGAACATCTGCCACTCGTCGCCGGGCATCTTATGCAGCAGCGACCTCTTGCCGTGTACCACCTCGTCATGAGAGAGCGCGAGCACGAAGCGCTCGTCGTACGCATACACCATAGAGAAGGTGAGCGAGCCGTGGTGATACTTCCGGTGGACCGGGTCCTCGGACATGTACTCGAGCGTGTCGTGCATCCAGCCCATGTTCCACTTGAAGCCGTAGCCGAGGCCGCCGGATGCCACCGGGCGCGACACACCCGGCCACGCGGTGGACTCCTCCGCGATGACGAGCGCGCCTGTGCCCTCGGCCGTCACCGCCTCGTTCGTATCCCGGATGAAACTCAGAGCCTTCAGGTTCTCTCGCCCGCCGTGCACGTTCGGCTCCCACTCTCCCGGCTTGCGGCTGTAGTCGAGGTACAGCATCGAGCTCACGGCGTCTACACGCAGCCCGTCTATATGGTACTCGTGGATCCAGTACAGCGCGTTCGCGAGGAGGAAGTTGCGTACCTCGTGCCGTCCGTAGTTGAAGGTGTACGTGCCCCAGTCCGGGTGCTCGCGGCGCCATCTGTCCGAGTGCTCGTACAGGTACGTGCCGTCGAACCGGGTGAGTGAGTGCTCGTCCACCGCGAAGTGCGCGGGCACCCAGTCCATCAGCACTCCTATGCCGGCGCCGTGCAGCCGGTCCACGAACTCCTGAAACTCGGCGGGCGTGCCGTAGCGTGCGGTCGGCGCATAGAACCCGGTGACCTGATAGCCCCATGAGCCGTCGTATGGGTGCTCCGCGACGGGCATGAGCTCGACGTGGGTGTATCCCGTCTCAAGCAGGTACGGCACGAGCTCATCCGCCAGTTCAGTGTATGAGAGCCAGGAGCCGTCCGGGCGGCGCAGCCACGAGCCGGGGTGTATCTCGTATACGCTCATCGGCTGAGTGTGGGCGTCGGTCGCGCGGCGCCGCTCCAGCCACGCCGCGTCCCGCCACTCGTGGGTGTGGATGTCAGCAACAACCGAAGCGGTCTTGGGCCGCAGCTCGGAGGCGAAAGCGAGGGGATCGGCCTTCTCGCGCGTCACGCCGTCCGCTCCCTCGACCGCGTACTTATATCGTTCGCCAGGGCCGATCTCCGGCACCCACGCCTCCCAGACGCCGGAGCTTCCGAGTGGGCGCATCGGGTGCGACCCGTGGGTCCACCCGTTCCAGTCGCCTATCACGCTCACTCCCCGAGCGTTGGGCGCCCATACTGCGAACGAGACGCCATATCCACCTTCGAGGGCGCGCGGATGGGCGCCAAGCACCTCCCACAGCCGCCTGTGCGTGCCTTCCCCGAAGTAGTACAGGTCCTGTTCACCCGCAAGCGGGGCCGGGCGGGCCGGCTGGGACTGGTCCTCGTTGCTCACGGTCCTTCCTCCTCACCGGTGGAATGGGTAAGCACGGTCATGGAGCGGGGCGCGAGCAGGTAGTTGCTCCATGCGGGATACAGTTCCTCGCCGTGGGGCGCGGACGGGCGGTTCGTGTCGAGGGCGAGCGACCACTGCCTGTCGTGGTCGGTGGCGGGCAGGCAGAACGGTAACTCGGAGTCCGAGGAGTTGAACAGCAGCAGGACCGTGTCCCCCGCCTCGTCGCCGTCACCGCATCCGGAAAGCCACATCCCCAGCGACCGTGTGTTCCCGTCGTTCCACTCCGCCTCACTGAGCTGTCCGCCGTGCGGCGCTAGCCACGATACACGGTTCTCCGGCACGTACATGGGTCGACGCAGCGCCGGTTGCTCCTTGCGGAGCGCAATCACACGCCGCGTCCACTCAAGCATCTCTTCCTGCTCAGGGGAGAGAGCCCACGGCTGCCAGCTCAGCTTGTTGTCCTGACAGTAGGCGTTGTTGTTACCGCGCTGCGTGCGCGCAACCTCGTCGCCGTGCAGCATCATCGGCACGCCCTGGGAGACGAACAGGGTGAGGAGCATGTTGCGCATCTGTTTGGCGCGCAGCGAGCGTATGGCTTCGTCGCCGGTCTCGCCCTCCTGCCCATGATTCCAGGACTCGTTGTGTCCCGAGCCGTCCCGGTTCCCCTCGCCATTCGCTTCATTGTGCTTCTCGTTGTAGCTCACGAGGTCGCGCATGGTGAAGCCGTCGTGGCAGGTGACGAAGTTGATGCTCGCCCACGGACCCCGGCCTCCGTGCCCGTAGAGGTCGCTGCTGCCGTATAGCCGGCGCGAGAGGTCGGGCGTCTGGTGCGGATCGGCTCGCCAGTATCGGCGGATGGTATCCCGGCATTTATCGTTCCACTCCGCCCAGGGGGACGGGAAGTTGCCCACCTGGTAGCCACCCTCGCCTATGTCCCACGGCTCGGCTATCAGCTTTACCTGGGTCAGCACGGGGTCCTGACCGACGGCGCGCAGGAACGCGCCCTCGCGCTCGTACGCATGTTCACCGCGAGCCAGCGCCGTCGCAAGATCGAAGCGGAAGCCGTCGACGTGCATCTCCTCCACCCAGTACCGCAGGCTGTCCATGACAAGCTGCAGGCTTTCCGGATGGGTGGCGTCGAGCGTGTTACCCGTGCCGGCGTAGTTGCGGTAGTAGCGCGGATGGTTCGGCTCTAGCCGGTAGTACGAGACGTTGTCTATCCCCTTGAAAGAGAGCGTGGGGCCGAGGTGGTTGCCCTCAGCAGTGTGGTTGTACACCACATCGAGTATCACTTCGATTCCCGCGGTATGAAGATCTTTCACCATCTGCTTGAACTCATTGACCTGCTCGCCCCGGACCCCCGAGGAGGAGTAGCGAGCATCCGGCGCGAAGAAGCCGATCGAGTTATATCCCCAGTAGTTCGAGAGGCCGCGATCTACGAGGAACCTGTCCATCACGGCGTGGTGTACGGGCAGCAACTCGATCGCCGTAACTCCGAGTGTCTGTAGATACTCGATCACCGACGGATGCGCCAGGCCGGCGTACGTGCCGCGCATCTTCTCGGGTATACCCGGGTGCAGCCTTGTCAGGCCCTTCACATGTGCCTCGTAGATCACCGTCTTGTGCCAAGGCGTCCGCGGCGAGCGGTCGCCTTCCCAGTCGAACGCCGTGTCAACCACGACGGACTTCGGAGCGTAGGGAGCACTGTCACCCCGGTTTATCTCGAACTCACGGTGCTGCGCACCGCGCCTGCGATGCCCGGAGAGAGCGTCCGACCACCTCACATACCCCGCGATAGCTTTAGCGTATGGATCTATGAGGAGCTTATGTGGGTTGAAGCGCAGCCCCGCTTGAGGCTCAAACGGCCCATGCGCTCTGTATCCGTACAGCTGTCCGGGCCGCGCCTTTGGTATATATGCGCGCCAGACATTACCGTCTTCCCTTGTCAGATCCAGGCGCGCAGTCTGTGAAGCTCGGTGCGGCTCGTCAAAGAGGCACAGCTCGATCCGTTCAGCGCGCTCGCTGTAAACCGCGAAATTCACGCCCTCGCCATCCCAGGTAGCCCCGAGCGGGTAGGGACGGCCGGGGTGAGTTGTATGTGTCAAAGCTTCTTTCCGTCTAGCTCTGATGGTGCGGCAGGTTGCCTGCAAGGCCCTGCACGGCGGATTCGGGTATCCACGCCCAGTCGGGGCGGTTGTTGTGCTCGTACTGCACCTCGTACAGCGCCTTGCGAAGCTGGAAGAGGTCTAGCAGCGCATGGAGGTGCTGTCGGTTCCGCGGCAGGAACCTCGGCTGGGCCTTCTCCGCTTCTTCCAGGTAGGCGTCAAGGAAGTGTACTCGCACGATCCCTTCCCAGACCGCGGCGTGAGAGGCTGTGTCCCGCTTGTTCGGGTTGCCCTGCGACAGTTCGTGCTCAGCCGTGAAGGCAGCGTAATTCCACGAGCGCAACATGCCTGCCACGTCCACGAGGGGGTGCTGGAGTGCGCGCCGCTCCGCGAGGCTCTTCACCGGCTCGCCCTCGAAGTCTACGATCATCCAGCCATGCTGCCCGCGCAGCGCCTGTCCGAGGTGGTAATCCCCGTGCACGCGCGTCTTGAGTCCAGGATCGGTGATCCTCTGGCTCAGCTGGCTCAGCGATCCCTCGGCTACACGGGCCAGCGCTTTTCGCAGGGGCTGCTGCGATAAGGACGTGGCACTCTCGACGGAGGCCAGACTCCGCAGCGCGCTATTGGCTTCTTCCCTCACAGCACGGGCCCACGACTCGACATCCTCTTCCGTCGCTGGCTCCGGCCTCATCCCATCACTGGTGGCTCGCGCAAAGGCTGCGTGGAGTTGAGCCGTTGCCCTTGCAAGTGACGCGGCTCCCTCCAGCGTCTCGCCTTCCGCCTTCAACCAGGTCAGCATCTCGGATGTCTTATTCCCGGTAGCGGGGTCCTCGACGGCGGCGAGCGCCTTCTGGCCTGCGGTGAGCGCCCAGGCCCATCCGTCACCGTGGTTAGGCACGTACTCCTGAACGAGCACGGCGTCGGACTCAAAATTGTCTCCACCCACAAGCCTGCCGGTGGCCAGCACTGGAGGGCTTGTTGTGAAGTCGGTTTGGGTCGTGAGGTAGGCGCACAGCTCCACCTCCGGGTTGTGTCCCGCCTCGAGCCTGCGGTACAGCTTGAGGATTGCCGCGTCGCCGTAGACTACCGAGGTGTTGCTCTGTTCGACGCCAATCAGCCTTCCTTCGCCGGGACACGTCACACCAGCCGCCTCGGTGACCTCAAAGGAGAGCGAGGCCCCATGGCCCTCGAGCGTCGCGCCTTCGAGCGCCTGTCGCAGCAACTCAGCCCGCACCGCCCCTATGCCGAGCGCGTCAACGACATCTCGCTGCTCATCGCGCGACCCCCCAAGCGCGAGCGGGAGGAGATGCTCCGTCGTCATGCCGGCGTCGTCCTCGACCGCGACGACGCACAGGCAGGCAGCGCCAGGGGGCGTTCCAATAGGAATCCACCGCTCCACCGTTGCCCTGGTAAGCCGCCTGCTCCTACCGCCAAACCAGCGCTGCGACTGGAGGTAGGCAGGCAGGTGTGATTGCAGCGATTCCCTGCTCGGAGCGTCTTCGAGCACGCGGACGAGCGTTTCGTGTCGCCCGCTTGCACGCAGTTCGAAGGTCACGCGGAGCCCTCGTGCTTTAGCTCGAACCAGTAGAATACGTGGGGCGCGAACGTCAGCAGGTATGGCAGATGCCCTATCCTCGGGAAGTAGTTCCTGCCGAACAGCTCCATCGGGGAGTGTCCCTCATACTCACGCAGGTCTAGCTGGGCGGCCTGCGAGTAGCGTGAGAGGTTGCAGGTGACGAGCACACAGGTTCCCTCGTGCTTGCGGATAAACGCGAGGACATGGGGGTTCTCCGGCTCAAGGAACTTGATGCTCCCACGCCCGAACACAGGGTACTGCTTGCGGATGCTGATCACCCGCTTGATCCAGTTCAGGAGCGAGGACGCGGACCGCTCCTGCGCCTCCACATTGATACCCTCGTACCCGTAGACCGGGTCTTGTATGGGAGGCGAGTAGAGGCGCTGCGGGTCGGCACGGGAGAAGCCTGCATTGCGGTCGCTACTCCATTGCATGGGCGTGCGCACCCCGTCACGATCGCCGAGGTAGATGTTGTCGCCCATCCCGATCTCGTCGCCGTAGTACATGACCGGCGTGCCGGGCATGCTGAACAGGAGCAGGTGTAGGAGCTGCGTCACCTCCCGGCTGTTCTCGAGGAGCGGAGCCAACCTGCGCCGGATGCCGATGTTGACACGCATGCGAGGATCGCGAGCATACTCGTAGTAGAGGTAGTCGCGCTCCTCGTCCGTGACCATCTCGAGCGTCAGCTCGTCATGGTTCCGCAGAAAGATGCACCATTGTCCGTTCTTGGGGAGCTCGGGCGTCTGGCGGAGGATCTCCGTGATGGGGCGGCGCTCCATGCGGCGTATCGCCATGAACATGCGAGGCATGAGGGGGAAGTGGAACGCCATGTGGCACTCATCGCCATCGCCGTCACCGAAGTAAGGCCGCACGTCCTCGGGCCACTGGTTCGCCTCCGCGAGCAGCGCGCGGCCCGGCCAGCGCTCGTCTATGAAGGCGCGCAGCTTCTTGAGGAAGACGTGCGTTTCGGGAAGGTTCTCGCAGTTCGTCCCCTCGCGCTCGAAGAGGTACGGGACTGCGTCAAGCCGCAGCCCGTCCACCCCGAGGTCCATCCAGAAGGCGACAATATCGAGCATCTCCTGCTGTACCTGGGGATTGTCGTAGTTCAGGTCGGGTTGGTGGCTGAAGAATCGGTGCCAGTAGTAGGCGCCGGCCTCCTGGTCCCAGGTCCAGTTCGAGCGCTCGGTGTCCGTAAAGATGATGCGAGCATCCTTGTACTTCTGGTCCGTGTCGCTCCACACGTAGTAATCCCGCTTCGGGGAGTTCGGATCGGACCGAGCCTCCTGGAACCAGGGATGCTGGTCGGACGTATGGTTGAGGACCAGTTCAGTAATCACTCGCAGTCCACGCCTGTGGGCCTCGTCAAGGAAGTACTGGAAGTCGGCGATGGTCCCATAGTCTGGGTGCAGGGTTCGGAAGTCCGAGATGTCGTACCCGCCATCCCGCAGGGGAGATTGATAGAAGGGTAACAGCCAGAGGCAATCAACTCCGAGGCTCTGCAGGTAGTCCAGCTTTGTGGTGAGGCCTCGGATGTCACCGTTGCCGTCGTTGCTCGAGTCGAAGAAAGCTCGTATGCCGAGCTCGTAGATGATGGCGTCCTTATACCAGTCCAGCTTTGCAGCCTCGTAGCCTAGCTCTATCACAGCTCCTCAATCCTGAACATGTGTGCGGGTTCGTAATGGGGGTCCAGCCGGACGTAGTTGGAGATCCCATGCCACTCCCACGAACTGCCGGTGAGAAGGTCGTGTACGCGGTAGCGGCTATTATGACCGAGCCCCAGCACGCCGCCGTCGAGGTGCACGGTGGCCTCTTGTGTGTGGTGAGGGTCAGTGTTGACGACGACGAGCAAGCGATTGCTCCCATCCTCGCTGCTCTTGCTGTAGGCCATGACACTAGGGTTGTCGGGGTAGTGGAAGCGTAGGTTGGTGTAGAGCTGGAGCGCGGGGTTGGCCCTGCGGGCCTCGTTCACGCACCGGATGTACTCGTTCAGATTGCCGGGGGCGCTGAAGTCGCGTTGGCGAATCTGGTATTTTTCAGAGTCCAGGTACTCCTCGCTGCCCGGGCGCACGGGCGTGTTCTCGCACAACTCGTAGCCGCTGTAGATACCGTACGTTGGTGAGAGCGTGGCTGCGAGCACCAGGCGGATCTTGAACGCGGGCTTGCCTCCGTGCTGCAGGTACTCGTGCAGGATGTCGGGCGTGTTTGCGAAGAAGTTCGGCCGCAGGTACTCGGCCTGCTCGCTTCTCGTCAGGTCGGTAAGATACTCTTCCAGCTCGTGCCGGGAGTTACGCCACGTGTAGTACGTATAACTCTGAGAGAAGCCTAGCTTGGCGAGCAGCTGGAGCTTCTTCGGCCGCGTGAACGCCTCCGCCAGGAAGATGGTGTCCGGATACTCCCGGCGCACCTCAGGAATTAGCCACCCCCAGAACGCAAGCGGCTTTGTATGAGGGTTGTCCACGCGGAAGATGCGCACTCCACGCTTCACCCAGAACATGACTACCCGCCGTAGCTCCTCCCAGAGCGCCGGGTAGTCCTCGCACCACATGTCGAGCGCCACGATGTCCTCGTAGCGCTTCGGCGGGTTCTCCGCGTACTTGATTGTCCCATCGGGTCGCCTTCGGAACCACTCGGGGTGCTCCCGGACGTAGGGGTGGTCGGGCGAGCACTGGATGGCGAAGTCCAAGGCGATCTCCAGTCCCTCAGCCTTCGCCGCCGCCAGGAAGTGGTCGAAGTCCTCAATTGTGCCAAGCTCCGGATTGACCGCGTCATGACCCCCGTGCTCGTTGCCGATCGCCCAGGGGCTCCCCGGATCTCCTGGATGCGCGACCAGGGCGTTGTTACGGCCTTTACGGTTCGTCTTGCCTATGGGGTATATGGGGGGTAGGTAGATCACGTTGAAGCCTAGCTCCCGGATGCCGGGGAGGCGCGACTCTGCCTCGCGGAAGGTTCCGTGGCTGCCCGGCGCGGAGGCGTGGGAGCGTGGGAAGAACTCATACCAGGAGCCGAAACGAGCGCGCTCCCGATCGACGGAGACGAGCAGCGTGCTATCGTACGTGGAGAGACCTTCAGGTCTTTGCGCGGTTTCCATCAGGCTCTTCATCTCGGGCAGGAGGGCTGCATGCACGCGCTCCGGCTGGGGGGCGGAGCCGCTGAGCTGTTCGGCGTGCTCCTCGAGCAACGGTCTCACCTGCGGATCTGCGTGCGCCGCCGCGTCCCGCACGAACTGTGCGCCCTCGAGCAGTTCTGAGGTGACATCCCGCCCTGCGGCTACCTTACGGCGCAACTCCTCGGCCCAGGTAGCCCATGAGTCGACCCACGACGCGACCGTGTACTCCACGGATCCCGGGTCGGTGAGCGGTATCTCGCCCGACCACTCATCCTGGTTGTAAGAGTACGTCATCCGGCTGGAGCGCCACTCAGAGTCGCCCTGGGGGCGGTATCGAACTTCCGCGACGAGGGTGTCGTGCCCTTCCTTAATGATGTCTGCGGTCACGCGGAGGGTCTCGCCCTCGATGCGCTTAACGGCATAACGCCCGCACCCAAGCTGGGGACGGACGTCAACTATCTGTACCTGCGGGAATTCGGCTTTCTCTACCATCTCATCGCGCAATTATACTTACGGCCGTGGTCTTGTGCGCCACTCCGCAACGTCCGTTCCAACGAGAGCTATAAGGCGAGGAGGGGTGCAACCTGTTCAGCGAGATAGACCTCCGCAGCCCGACGGCACGGGCAAATCCGGCGTATCCCTGGCCCTGGATCTGGTCGAAGCGAGCCTGGAGAGACCAAGTCCGATGTCGAGATGGGGGACGCTACGGCCTGAAACTTCAGTCGGAGGGTCTGACTGCGAGGCCGGTGATCGCTGTAGCTCGGATCACGTATCCACGGCGTGCGCATGGCACCTTAACGACGCGAAACTAACGCTTGCGCGAGATCCGCGCGACGGGGATCCATTCCTCGTGCCTCCGGTTGCGGTCGGTCTCGAACACGCCCCAAGGAGCGCCTGCGGCGGCACGCACTGCCCGCCCCGGCGCCCCGCGCTCCGGACCCGGCGGCAACCCGTGGAAGCGCGGGTTCTCGCGCCGGATGACCTCCTCCAGCTGGCCGAGGAGCACGTCCTGCCTGGCGAGCTCAACCTCGACCAGTGACTGGAAGGCGGCCTGGTGTGGCGCGCCGGCGAGCGCCTGCTTGAGGTGCGGCAGGCATAGGCCGGTGGAGGAGGAGTACGCTTCCTCGAAGCCTTCCTCGTCAATGGAGCCAACCAGCGTGCCGACGGCCTTCTCTTCTTCGTACGACAGCACGCGGCACGCAAGGCATCGCTCCTCGGCCTCCAGCACCTCGCGCGCGCTCATCCTGCGCAGCAAGGCGGCTAGGAGGGCCGGGATGCCGCGCGCAGATTGGAAGTACGGCCGGGACAGGAGGAAGAGAGCGATGGACGCGAACAACCCCCGCTCATCGTAGCGCAGCGCGCGGAGCTCGTCCTGCACGTGGGTATACACGTCTCTGTAGATGATTGCGGTGCTCAGGGCGCGGGGCTGTTGGAGCCACTGGTAGGAGTGTGGCCTGCAGAAGCCGTGGGCGGCGCGGATCTCATCGCGAAGCCGAGGGTCGTTTACGGACTCGTATGTGAGGCTCTCGAAGTAGCGTTCCATGCCCGCCAACGAGACGCGGCAGGCAGGGCAGCCCTCCAGCCGGAAGGCGTCGAGCAGGTCGTAATAGGTGCTCGCGTGCCCTGTCATGTCTGCTTGGTGCTCCTACCACACTCTACATAAGCTCAGGTCCGAAGTAAAGTCGCAGCGGGTGTCAGGGTGCTGAGCCCTCCTCAATGTCGGTGAAATCGATCTCCAGGAGCAAGATATGTCCCGCCTTCTGGGCTCTATCGGGGCCTGCCACCGGTGTTACAATCCGATCCGCTTCTCGCCCGACTCGAGCCTCGTTGACCACCCACATCCGCTGGTGCTGCGCCTACTCAGCTGGACCTTAGGCGACGCAACGACTTGATGATCTCAGGCGCGGGCGGAACTCCGCATTCTGACTGTCGGGCCTGTTGACCCTTACACATTGGCATATAATAGTATGATGTCGTAATGATCTTTCGAGAAAAGCGAGGACGCGCATGATAACGACAAAGAGCCCGGCACAAGCCTCCATTGCATCTCTCGTCGACAGCATCTACAAAGACGGTCTTGTAGGGCTTCCAGACCTGCTTCCTACGGAATGGGCGGACCAGTTGGACGCGGACTTGAAGAGTGAGTTTATGGCTGCGCTCTCGCACGCAGGTGGAACCGCTCCGCGAGGATGGAACCGGTTCTACTTTGAGCCCTACCCGGAACGTCTGCGCGGATTCCTTGACCTTGTCACACACCCGACTATCACCGCGCTCAGCCTCCAGATGTTCGGCGACGAATACAAGGTAGTCGAGTTGGGATGTGACGTGCCGCTCCCCGGGGCCATCAACCAGCCGTGGCATCGCGACTTCCCGATGCCGAGGGAGACGCGGGAAGAAGGACGTCTAACGTCGATCGCTATTAATGCGTCCAGCGTTGATGTGACGCCGGACATGGGTCCATTTCAGTTCGTGCCAGGCACGCACTTTGAGATGGGCGACGATTTCGACGGTGGTATGTTCCCGGACGAATCGAAGTATGCGGAATATGAAGAGCGGATGGAATCAAGGCTGGCACGCCGGGGCTCGGTGTCGGTGCGCAGCGGCCTTGCCCTCCATCGCGGTTCGAGATCTTCTAACCGTTCCCGCATGCGTCCCGTCGCGATCTTCGGGATTGTCTCCCCGGATGATCGGGCAGTGAAGAATCGCATCAGCAATCCGGAAGACGACGGAGTGCCGCGCCTCAAGGTCTCGCAGCGCTTTATAGACAGCGTCGCTGAGGAGACACGGCGGCATCTGAGCTATGAGGTGGTGGCGGACACCGGGGAGGATCTGCCTCCGCATTTCACTCATCACACATTCGAAGGACTCAAGATGTCTGAGATGTCTTAGAGGCCGATAGAGGCGTAGGGGTAGAGCACGGATGGGAGCGGCGGCTTGATTGACGCGCGGTATGACATAGCGATCATTGGCGGCGGCATAGTGGGGCTTGCGACGGCCCGCGAGCTGCTCGGCCGCAGGCCCGGCCTGCGGCTCGTCGTGCTCGAGAAGGAGAGCCTAATAGCTCAGCACCAGACGGGCCACAACTCCGGTGTGATCCACTCCGGCATCTACTATGCTCCTGGCTCTCTCAAGGCAACCCTGTGCGTGAAGGGCAAGGAGGCCCTGATCCGCTACTGCGACGAGCGGGGCATCCCGTATGACCTGTGCGGCAAGGTGATCGTCGCCACCCACGAGGAAGAGCTGCCCAGGCTCGAGAACCTGCACAGGCGCGGCATCGAGAACGGTGTGCCGGGGCTGGAGATGATCGGCCCTGAGCGCCTGCGGGAGATAGAGCCGTACTGCGTCGGCATCAAGGCGCTCTATTCTCCCCAGACAGGCATCGTGGACTACACTCTCGTGGCGGAGGCGTACGCGGAGGATATCCGCGCGGCGGGCGGTGAGATTAGGACCAACCACGAGGTAACGGCGATCGAGGAGCATGACCGCCGCTACCAACTCGAGACGCCGTCGGGCACCGTGGAGGCGGAGTACGTCGTCTCGTGCGCCGGGTTGTACGCCGACCGGGTGGCGAAGATGAGCGGCGCGCCGAGCACGCCCAAGATCGTGCCGTTCCGGGGTGACTACTACGTCCTGCGCCCGGGGCTGGAGCATATGTGCCGGGGGATGATCTACCCCGTGCCGGACCCACAGTTTCCGTTCCTGGGCGTGCACTTCACCCGGCGGATGGACGGCTCGGTATGGCTTGGGCCGAACGCCGTGCTCGCGTTCGCGCGTGAGGGGTACGACCGGTTCCACGTGAAGCCGAAGGACCTGCTGGAGACGCTCACGTATCGTGGCTTCGGCCAGCTAGCGTTCAAGTTCTGGCGGACGGGCTTCGACGAGATGTACCGCGATTACTCGAAGACCGGCTTCCTCGATGCGCTCCGGCGCTACATGCCCCAGTTGCGGAGAGACGACATCCTGCCCGGCCCGAGCGGAGTTCGCGCGCAGGCGCTCGGCTTGGACGGCGCACTCGTGGACGACTTCGTGGTGAACGCGAAGGGCAACACGCTACACGTACGCAATGCTCCCTCGCCCGCAGCCACCTCCTCGCTAGCCATTGCCGACATGATCTCGACCACCACTGAGAAGGCATTCGCGCTTGCCTGACGAGGTTGCGGCGTTGGAAGGAAGGTGAGGGATGCAACCAGCCCGCCGCCTCGCGCTCGGAGCCTTCCCCGACTGTAGTACTTTTGTGGCATAGCGCTTTTACTTCCACCAATGTATGCTGTCCGCGTACCGGTGGATAGCCCCCGGTTGGAGGTTACTCTATGCAGCGATTTTCCTTCCTGGCTCGCCTGCTCGTGGTGGCGATCTTCGCCCTCAGCCTGCTTGTCCCCACGCGTCCTGCCGCTGCCGCGGCACCCGAGCCTACCCGTGGGCCGACGCCCGAAGAGGCTGTTCCGGGTGAGATTGTGGTTGGCTATCGCGCCGGCGCCACCGCGTCGGAGCAGGACGGGACAAGGCGACGGGCCGGCGTGGCCGTGCTCAGGAAGAGCACGGTCCCAGGTCAGGCGCGGGCTGGTGATGGTGTTCTCCCAGCTGGCAGCCTGGAGCTAGTGCGCGTCGCTCCGGGTCGGAAGGTCGCGGAGGCTGTGCGGTCGCTACGGGCCGATCCCGCGGTTGCGTACGCGGAGCCGAACTGGATCTACTCCGCCGCTGCCACCTCGAACGACCCACGCTACAGGGATGGCTCTCTCTGGGGAGTGTGTGGCGATGCCTCCAGCCCTGCGAACCAGTACGGCAGCGCGGCCGCCGAGGTGTGGGCCTCGGGATTCACTGGGAGCACGAGCGTCCATGTTGGTATCGTCGACGAAGGTATAGACTTCTCGCACCCCGACCTGAAGGCGAACATCTGGACGAACCCGTACGATCCGAAGGACGGTCGCGATAACGATGCTAACGGCTACGTGGACGACATCCACGGCTGGGACTTCGTTCACGACAACAACTCCGTGTATGACCCCACCAGCTCGACCGACACATGCACCGACAGCCACGGCACGCACGTCGCCGGCACCATCGGAGCGGTGGGAGGTAATGGCGTAGGAATCGCGGGCGTGAACTGGCGCGTCAAGCTCATCTCCGGCAAGTTCCTCGGTCTGGCAGGAGGCGAGTTGTGGGACGCGACGCGCGCGATTGACTACTTCACCGACCTCAAGAAGCGACACGGAATCAGCCTCCCGGTGACGAACCACTCCTGGAGTGGTCCTTACTCCTCTGCGCTCGGCGACGCGATCGCAAGGGCACGCGACGCCGGCATACTCGTGGTCGCCGCAGTGGCTAACAGCAACACCGATATAGACTCAAAGCCTACGTACCCGGCAAGCTACACACACTCGAACGTCATATCTGTGGCCGCGATAGACAAGGCGGGCGCGCTCGCTCCCTTCTCGAACTTCGGCTTGCGTGGGGTTGACCTCGGCGCGCCCGGGGTGGACGTCCTCTCGACAACGGCCCGTGGCGGGTACGCATACTACAGCGGGACCTCGATGGCCACTCCGCACGTCGCGGGAGCCGCCGCGCTGTATGTGAGCAGGTATCCCGGCGCGTACTCAGGCCACACCAGGAGCGCGCTTCTCAGCACCACCACCCCGACCTCCTCCCTTACCGGCTACACGATGACGGGCGGACGGTTGGATGCAGGCAAAGCGCTACAAGTGCCGCCCTGGAAGATGGGAAATGTCTCGGGCAAGGTGATGGACTCCACAGGCAAGGCGATAGCCGGGGCCACCGTGAGCGTGGCCGGAACCGCTCTCCAGGCAACTACAGCCACCGACGGCACGTACGCGATACCCTACGTTCCGGCGGGCACTCGGAAGGTCATCGCCAGCGCGGGCAGTTATACGCCTCAGACAAAGACCGTTACGGTTACCGGTGGAGCTACCTCGACGCTCAGGTACTGGCTGAAGCTGGGAGCCGCGCCCGTGGACACGAAGATAACCGGCGGACCCCAGGGCCGGGTTCGCAGCACCAGCGCCTCCTTCTCCTTCACCTCCAACAGGTCGTCGGTAACGTTCGTGTGCAGCCTCGACGGGGGCTCATACACTACGTGTGCTTCTCCAAAGGCCTACTATGGCCTGGCCGCCGGGTACCACACCATTCGAGTGCGCGCCCGTGACTCTGCTGGCAACCTCGATCCTACCCCTGCCATGCGCAAGTGGCGGGTAGATACAAGTGCTCCCTACATCACAGCCATGTCCCCCGGATCGGGCGCGACCAACGTTGGAATTCGGGCAGTGGTGCGTATCTCTTTCTCAGAAAGTCTTGACTGGGGCACGGTCTCTACCTCCACGGTCACGCTGGTGAGGAAGGGCACCACGACGCCGCTGTCGGCGACGGTGAGGTATCCCGCGGCTTGTGGCACCCTGGTGCTCGACCCGTCCTCGGACCTGTGGCGCGGAACAACCTACATGGTTCGCGTCAAGGGCGGCACGTACGGGGTGAAGGATTCTGTCGGTAACCCCATGGCGACCGACAAGGTGTGGTACTTCACAACGGCGCCGTAGGACGCTGCGAGCGCGGTAAGGCGTGCGTGGACGCCCTGAGTTGTCTTCAGGGGAGCGGACGCGAAGTCAGGGTCAGTGGTGGCTTCAGCGCCGTTGCACTACGCCTCGGGCACAGGCGTTGGAATGCCCTGCGCGTCAACCGCCACCATAGTGAACCGCCCCACGGTGCACAGCTCCTGCGTCCCATGCGTTGGGTCCTCGCGGCGGACCTCCACCCGCACCCGCATGCTCGTGCGCCCCACCTGCTCCACCCTCGCGAACAGCTCCACGAGGTCGCCCTGCCTGATCGGCACCCTGAAGTCTATGCCCTCAATCGCGGCGGTCACTACCGTGCATCGGGCGCGCCTGATCGCCGCGAAGGCCGCTACCTTGTCCATCCACGCGACGAGTGTGCCGCCGAAGATGGTGCCGAGCCAGTTCGTGTCGGTGGGGAATACAAGGTGCAGTGTCCTGGCTTCCAACGGCGGTATCCTGAAGCACGGTAGCCTGCGAGCCTAGCTCGACCTGCCCTGCTCTCGGCGCACGACCTCCGCCAGCACGCGGATGAACTCGGGGGCCGTATTGAACATCTCGATCCGGTGGAAGCCGATGCCGACCTCCTCTGCCTCCTCGCGCGCCCCCACGTCTATGTCGTATAGGGTTTCCAGATGGTCGGCGAGGAACTGTACGGGGACCATCAGCACGTTCTTGTGGCCCTCGGCGCGCAGCCCCGGTAGCAGGTCCTTCATGTCGGGCGTGAGCCACGGCTCAGGGGAGTGCCCAGCGCTTTGGTACGCGAACTGCCACTGACCGTCCTTGAGCCCCACCTCTGCGGCGACCGCTCGCACGGTCTCCATAAGCTGCTCGATGTAGTAAGGCTCTTTCTGCACGACGCTCTCGGGTAGCGAGTGCGCGGTGAGGATCACCGGCACGTGCTCGCGCTCCTCTGGAGGCAGCTTCTCCAGTGCTTGTCGCACCCGGCCCGCGAGCGCCTCGATGAACGACGGGAGGGTGTGCCAGGTTCCGGCGATCTTGATCTCCACGTTTTCCGGTAGTTCCGCCCTCGCCGCTTCGATTGCACGCCGGTAACCACCCATGATGATGGGAGAGTACTGGGGCGACATCACGATTGCTACGATCTCCTCACAGCCCTGCTCGACGAGCGTCTTCAAGCCATCGAGGATGAACGGTGGAGCATGCTGCATTCCTACCTCGACGTGGTACCGCTCCTCTGGTCCTGCCTCCCGTTGGAGCAGTCCTTCGAGCGCCCCTGCCTGTGCGCGAGTTATCCGCGTCAGGGGAGAGCCGCCGACGAGTCTGTAGCGGCGCTGGAACTCCTCGATCAGCGCCTGCGGCGGCTTGCCCCTGTACACGTGGTTGAGGTACTCCGGCACGTCCTCCGGCGTCTTGGCCGCGCCATACGTCATTAGCAGCACGCCTGTCGTGCGCACTGCGGTTGCTGTCTGCGTGTTCGTCATTGTCGCTCCTGAGACGCTGCACCGGCCTGGCGGATCATCGCGATGAAGTCGAATTTATCGTGGTAGGGCGGGTCACCGCCCTCTACTTGTATACCACGACTCTTACGGCGCTGCAGGCTACGCTTCGCGTGCCGTCTCCATGTGCACGAACTCCCGAAGCCGGGCAAGTTGGTCCGGATCGCTCTCGGGAACTACCCCGTGGCCGAGGTTGAAGATGTGGCCGGGCCGGTTGGCGGCTCGGCGGAGCACCTCGCGCGCCCGTGTCTCCACGACCTCCCAGGGTGCAAGCACAACTGCGCCGTCGAGGTTGCCCTGGATGCCCTTGTCGTGGCCTATCTTCTCCCACGCTTCGTCGAGCAGCACGCGCGAGTCCACGCTGACCATGTCCGGTCCCGCCTGTGCCATCAGCTCGATGAGTTGCGCCGCCCCCGTGCCGAAGTGTATGGACGGCGTGCCAGTCTCGCGTACCTCCGAGAAGATGCGCGTGGAGTACGGAAGCACGTATTCCTGGTACACGTCGGGCGAGAGCATGCCGACCCACGAGTCGAAGAGTTGCACGAGTTGGACGCCCGCCTGTATCTGGCCCCGCAGGTAGCGGATGACGACCTCCGTCACCTTGCCCATCAGCTCGTGCCACAGCTCAGACTGCCCGTACATGAACGCCTTCGCCTTCGTGTAGTCGCGCGACGCCTTGCCCTCGATCATGTAGCAGGCGAGCGTGAACGGCGAGCCGGAGAAGCCCAGCGTGGCGGTCTTGCCTTCTAGCTCCCTCCGAATGAGCCGTATCGCCTCGAAGACGAAAGGTGTGGACTCCTCGGCCTCGGGGACTCGCAGCCGCTCCACGTCCTCGCGGGTCCGTATAGGGTTCTCGATGATCGGGCCGACCGTCTCCGGCCCGAACGTGAAGGGCACGCCCATGCCTTCGAGTGGGAGCATGATGTCGGCGAAGAGCACGGCGGCGTCAACACCGAAGCGCTCCACGGGCATCAGCGTCACCTGCGTCGCAAGCTCGGGGGTCTTCGCGAGCGTGAGGATGTCGTACTTCTTGCGCATCTCTCGGTACTCCGCCAGGCAGCGCCCGGCCTGGCGCATGTACCATACGGGAGTTCGGTCCACGGGTTGGAGACGCGCGGAGGCCAGCATCCGTTCCTCGCCCGTCATCGGCTGTACTGATGTCTGGATGGTCGCTGTCATGTGTCCTCCCCGGCCCCTTTCGGAACGCACCGAACGGCCCGGTTTCGTTCAAGGTTCAACTATATGTTTACACTTACATGCTACCCCAGAAGCATCCGCTGTGCCACTTGCGAGGGGTGAGGAGAAAGGGGGTGTATGGGGGTCAGGCTACGAACCTGCGATGCCGCCACTTGGCAGCGATGGTGCAGGGCCCTTCAGTATCAGGAGCGGTAGAGCGTGGTCACCGCTCCGACACGACCGGACATCCAGAAGGCCAGCGGCAGGCCGAGGATCGTGAGCAACGCGGCGTACGCTATTCCCATCCACACGGCTGAGAGCCACCAGCCGACGAGTACGAAGTACGCGGCGCGTACGGCGAGCGGCCTCTGTGCCTTCACGCTCTTCCAAGTCGCGCTCCAAAGCTCCGCCTGCGGCCGGAGGGTAGCCAACGTCGGCAGGCGGTTGAGGAGCCATAACCCCAGAGGTAGCCCGACCACGAGCAGGTTCAGCAGCCACGCGAGGACGAACACGATGCCGCCCAGCCACCAGCCCACCAGTACGAAGTACAGGACGCGCAGTGGCAGCATGAGGCTGTCGAGCTGCGCTGGCGAGGACGATGGGCGGAGGCCGGGCCTTGACCCCCTGTTCGCGGGCGGCCCCACTGTCCGCCGGATGCTGCCTCCCGATCTGCCTAAGGCTCCGAGCGCCTGGGGCATCGCCAGCAGCTGGCCGAGGCGGTAGAAGATCTCGATAGCGCCGCGGACGTGTCGTTCGCACTCTGCCCGTAGCTCCGCCGGCGGATTGCCTGCGCCCAGCGACTCCGCATACTCGGCTTTGGAGACCCCTGCGGCGAGCAACTGCCGGAGACGGAGGGCGAGGTCGCGGCGGATGGGAGGCAAATCCCGGTCCGGGAACGTCGCCATGCCAGCCTCCGCGTGCATCCTGAGCCTGCGCATCGCCGCCATCATCGCCATGTGGTGCGACTCCGCTGGAGCCTCGCCGGAGCCCTCCCACGGCGGCAGGGCCGCGGGCACGGAGATGTCGATCCGGTAAGCTGCGGGGTTGCTGCGGGCCTGTCGTGCCCGGTTCAGCCACCCCTCGACCTGCTCGTAGAAGGCAAGCGCCTGACGCGAGGAGGCGGCGGAGACGCGACCTTTCGAAGTGTCGGAGAGAGCGTCACCGAGAGTCTGCAGCGCGAATGCGTTCCATGCGCACACCAGTTCCGCTTGTCTCGAAGGACCAACGTCCCAGGGGTCGAGCCCCTCCAGTTCACACTCCAGGCGCCGGTACGCAACCTGCTGGAGTAGCTCCTGGACCGCGAATCCGGCGCGGCGGTAAGCCTCGAGAGTCGGCGCGGCTACTCCGACGGTCGATGGGGAGGCTCGGAAGATTCGGCGTCGTTCCATGAGAAGAACCTCCTTGCGGTGACCAGGATAGCAGTCCAGCCCAACACACCCATCCGGCACCTGGCCCGATGGCCGTATTGTTGCACAGCCCGCACGGAGGGGCAAGGGCTCGCAGCAGGGATTATCTGCCCGCTCGGCGCGACACTCACCGGGCGTCGGTTACTTAAGACCAGCGAAAGCCTCGCGCGGGGAACTGATGTTACGGCTCGAGGACGACCTTGCCAAACTGGCGGCGCTCCTCAACCATCTGCTGCGCCTCGCGAGCCTTGGAGAGTGGCAGCGTGGTGTGGATGACGGCGCGCATGTCGCCCCTGCTCACTGCCGCAAGCACGTGCCGCAGGTTCAACCGGGTGCCACCGTACGAGCCGAGTATCTGCTGCTGCTTGGCGACGAGCGCCTCGATGTCCACCGTGCCCATGGGACCGCTCGTCGCCCCGCACGTCACGAGCCTGCCGTTGCGAGCGAGGCTGTTCAGGCTCTGGCTCCACGTGTCCGCGCCCACGTGCTCGATCACCACGTCCACGCCTCGCTTGCCCGTAAGCCTCCGGACTGTGGAGGAGAAGTCGCCCACCTCCATGTAGTTGATCACGTCGTCGGCGCCGAGATCCATCGCTTGTGCCCTCTTCTCCTCGCTGCCCACGGTCGCGATGACGTGCGCGCCGAGCATGCAAGCGATCTGCACCGCCGCGCTGCCCACGCCGCTGCCAGCTGAGAGCACCAGCACGCTATCGCCCGGACGAACACGGGCCTTCTCGACGAGCATGTGCCACGCGGTTGACGCGGAGAGCGTGACGGCTGCGGCCTCCGCGAACGAGACCTGCTCCGGGATAGGGAGCACGTGGCTGACGGGCGCGGTCACGTATTCGGCGTAGCCACCGTTCGAGATTAGACCAAGGATGTCGCCGCGTATGCAGGTGGTCTCCTGGCCCGCGAGGCAGTACTCGCACCGGTCATCGGAGAGGTAGGGCGCGATAACCACGCGGCGACCAGGTGCATACCCGCTAGTGCCCGGGCCCATCTGGACGATCTCACCCGCGACCTCCGAGCCGCTAATGTGGGGCAGGGGGGGCTTGGCAGGGGTCAATCCCTCGCGCACTAAGAGGTCCAGTCGGTTCACCCCGCACGCGCGCACGCGGATGAGCACCTCACCCGCGCCCACGACAGGCTCTGGTGCGTCCTCATAGCGCAGAACATCCGTCGAGCCGTAGTCGTGGAACGTGACGGCTTTCAAGCCCGGCTTACTCCTCCTGCTAGCTGAGTCTGCATCTTAGCATAAGGCTGGGACACAGGCAGTGATCGCTGGTCACTTCTCAGCAAGTCCGTGGGCGTGCAGGACGCTTCGCACCGTGTCTTCCACCTCGTGCATCAGTGCGCGCTCCTTGCACGAGCGGTGCAGCTGCAGCCTGCGGTTGAGCTCGGCGCTGATCTCGCGCGGGTGTGGCAGGCCCGAGAGGCCGAGCTCTGGTCCGCCGCCAGCGGTCGAGACCGTGATCGTGCCGAAGTCCAGCAGTTGGGCCAGGAGCGAGGGGATCGAGTAGGAGATGTCCTGCACCTTCTCCAGCGAGGCCTGCCAAGTTTCCTCGTGCAGGCTAAGCGGCGAGCGGCGGCTCTGGACGATGCGGTCGGCGGTGGACACCATCTCGTCGTTGCGCCAGTCATCCACGAGCCATCCAATCCAAAGCACGGCTACCCCGCCCATCACGGCCAGGAGGAGCGGTTCCCTGAGGAGCGTCGTTACCCCCAACGCGACGGTGAGCAAGGCGAGTGGTCTGAACGCGGACCTGAGCAAGATCCAGTAGTGCCGGCGCCAGACCAGCATCTCGGGCGTCTCGGGTGTGGAATTCTCGGACGGCTCCGGCTCCACGTTCGTCTCAATCCTGAAGCGGCGGATGCGGTTGGTCCGGCGGGCGGAGTATCCCTGCGCCTCGATCACTCGCGAAGCTGCCTCGTGAGCGCCTGTCATGCCGTGGAGCCTCTGCACGCCCCTGCTCGCCGTGTCCAGCACGAGGTCGGCACAGCCCAGCAGCCGCCACACCGGGCCTCTCGAGATGCCGGCTACGTTCTGGATGCCCGAGAGCGGCGCCTCCCAGCGGGTCTCGCGCAGGAAGGGAGTGCGCTCCAGCCACAGCACGCGCCTGTCGGTGAGCACGAACAGGTCCGCTCGCCAATCAGCCCAGAGCCACGTCAGCCACAGGACCACAACCCCGCCTGCCGCCCCGAGGACCGGCACGGCCAACAGCACGCCAAGTACCTGCAGGCCCGACACAAGCGCGGACAGAGCGAGCGCAAGCGCCGAGGCTGGCAGGGCGGCGCGGAGCAGGATCAGGAAATGTCGGCGACTACTGAACAGGATGATCTCGTCCGGCTGCACGTCCCGGAGCGCTCGTCGGCGGTGCATGCTGCCCATACTAAGCAGCGCGGGAGAGCGTCGCAACAGCATTGGCGGCGTGGTTCCCAGGGCGTGGGTACGGCCTTTGCTTATGGTCCTCCGGCTTCGAGTCTAGGATCAGCGGTTCGCGGTTGGAGGTGACAGGTTGAACCCAGTGGTGCGAGGAGCAGCTTCAGGGCTTGCCGGTGTATTTGCGATGTCCGAAGTGATGGGCTTCGCCGACCAGGCAGGCGTGGTCGAGGGCGAGCTTGCGTTCAAGAAGGTCGGTGAGAACATAGAGAAGGTCGCCGGCGTGTATGACGACCTGCCAAAGGGAGCGCGCGAGGCAGGCTGGATCTCCCAGCACTTCGTGTACGGGACCGCTGCGGGCCTCCTCTATAGCTTCGCGGAGAGACGGCTGCGCTTCGACAAGGGGTATGCACGGGCGATCCCTGCGGGCATCGTGTTCGGCGCGCTGTTGTGGGTGATAGGGTTCGCCGGCTGGGTCCCGCTCGCGAGGTTGTACCCGTCCCCCGACGACCAGACGCCGCGCAAGGCCGGGATGATACTCGGCGCTCACGCGGTCTACGGCGTTGCAACCGCCATTGCATACCGCATGCTCCGTCTCGCGCCCTGATATCGGGTCAGTGTTCCCCAATCAAGAATTTACACGGGCTTCGTGCGAGGAAACAGGAGCGGTCTGATTCATACATCTAACGACATGCACTTCTCGCCGGGGCCCCGACGATCTGCGAGACTATCCGCTCCTGCTGCTCGACCTCCATACACACCTCCCACTCCCCGGTCAGCAACGCTGAAACGCTATCTCATCCCAGGCTCCGGTATTATCGCTTCTAACGGCTTGCCTCACTCGGCGCTACCCTTGACGTAGGTGTCGAGTCGTCGGATCGCATCAAGCTCCTCTTCGCTCGGGAAGTTGCTGAGAAAGTAGAGGAGACACTCGCCCGACTTTGAGCTCAGTACGCCATTCAGGGAGAAGTCCTGATCGCCTGATATCTCTGGTCTGTGTTCCAGGGGGCTGGAGAAGTAGAGCTCGAACCAACCATTGGTAGCGACTCTCACATAGGACAGTCCCTCCAGCCTCGCCTGTAGTTCGTGACATCCTTCCTGTAGGAGGAACCTCACACCTACGATGCGCCCCGGCTCGATGCGAAGCCAATCGTAGAAGAGCCACAAGTCGCACGGAACAGGCTGGTCGTAGAGGGTATCGCCGATATGCACTGATACTGGCTCTCTCTCGCCCTCGGTCTCGAGGACCGACACAACGACTGAGGAGCGTAGCGCTATCGTGACCCATAGGATGGCTCTGTCAGCCCGGTTGTGGACCGTGGCGGGTTCGCTGCATAAGCTGTTGTGTCCAGCGAGGCTTTTTGGCTGCACTT
>JADDPT010000091.1 GCA_016781735.1 Rubrobacter sp. | reverse complement strand
CAGCCAGACACGTTTGTGGTAGCGACCGGGGTAGGCACCGGTGCCTCGGTGGCTACAGCGCCCGCGGCAGGTGCCGTGGTGGGCTGGCCGCCTGTAGTAGCCCCATTGCCTCCACCTCCACCACACGCCGCCAAAAGCGGACCTGCAGCACTCGCTATCGCTAGCGTGCCTCCGTACCTGAGCACCTGCCGCCGGGTGAGGTTTGTGCTGGTGATTAGATCCTGCGACCGGTCTTTCTGATCCTGTTCGCTCATATCTTTCTCTCCCTACTATGCACCCAACCATGCTTGTGGGGGCTACGAACAGCTAACGAGATCCACATCGCTCGGGCTTACCTAATGTACCGCGGAGGACACCGGCGAGACGCCGTTGGTGGCTTCTTCCCAAATGCCGCAACTATTTTCGATTCGCCACGAAGCCGTCTGAAACGTGTGCTGCCCCAGCTCCAGCCACCGCTTCCAGGCTTGCTCGTCCTTGCCGTGGTCCTGGCCGGCGACTGCCTGTAGTGTGGTGTGGGCCTGCTCTGCAAGCAGTGCGCGCACATCGCCAAGATAAGAAACGAGTAACCTCACCCCCTCCTCACTTCCGCACCGGGCCAGCGCCCGTGCTATCGCCAGCTCCAGTAGTGCCTGGCGTTCCCTGAAATAGTCGGGCTGGAAGCCCTCATACGCCACCTGATCTCGCAGCGCCGGATAGCTGCGCAATCCCCGGAGTAGCGGTATTGCCCCAGGGTCGCCGAGCTGTTCCAGCCCGTAGCATACTGCATCTACGTAGTGGTAGGCGCCCTGGCGACGGTCGCGGATGCTCTCATCGGTCGGTTCCAGCAGCTGCACGACTCGCTCCCAGGTCGGCAAGGCACGACGATCTCGCGTCATGCCCAGGGTATATAGAAGGTACGCCAGATCCGGCATCGCTCCCTGGTCGGGCGGAAAGCCCGCGTGACGGATCTGCGAGTCTCGCACCGGCAACGTTCCACCCGACAGAGCCCTTTCTATCTCTACCCTGAGGACCGGCACGGCGGCAGGCGAGCCGTGCCACGCAAGTGCCTGCGCGAGGAGTACGCGCCGCCTGCCGGCCGCCCCTTCCAGCGCTCTTTCAAGTAGCGGCACGATGGCCGGGCCGGCGGTGCACGCCTGCACCATGGGAATGGTGCCATCAAATATCTCACCCATCTCCATATCGGAGTACGCGTACAGCGGCGCATCGGCCGGGAGGGAGTCCACGAGCGCCGCGAGTTCATCCAGTGTGGGCTCATCCTCGTGGATCTCTCGGTCGAGTGCCTCCGCCGGCAGTAATCCCTCCTCCACGAGCCCGCGCTGCAACCGGGCGATTTCTATATCGCCAAGTTGTCGTTCCTGCAGCACAGCCTGTGCCGCGGCGAGCCCAGCCACACCACCGAGGTTCTCCATGTCGGCCTGCATGCGTATTGCCGGCAGCGCGTCGTGGCTCGCCGAGACCGCCTTGCCGGTCACCAGCATGCCCTCCAGCCCTTCGGGCAGCATCAGCCGGTACGGAACCTCTATCTCCAGGTTAGGCGGGATCAAGCCCATTCGGACCCACGGCGAGTCGCTGGGTCCCTTGACGTCGTGATTGCTGTAGTGGACGTTCACGACATCACACCAGCGCCGCCGCAGCAACTGGTCGGTCAACGTCATTACCGCCCGACCACGGATGTGGCGTGACTCGCGCGGGGCAACATACACGCCGTGGTCGTGGGTGTCCTTGCCACGCCTCCGTCCCGCGAGGATAGCGCGCGTGTAGTCTTCGATGTTGGAGACGTCAGCCATGCTGGTGAAGTTGTTACGCGTGCGGCCAGGCGTGGAGAACTGCGCCAGCGAGTACCACATCACGGTGTGGTCCCGCTCGGAGCCGTACACGTATTTAGCGCCTGCAAAGGCCGCTACGTCACCGTCCCCCGTCGCATCCACTACCACGTCCGCGAGCACGGCGAAGTATCTCCACTTAGTAGCGCACACCACGCCACTGACCCGGTTACCCTCCACCACGGCCCCAACGGTGGCGGTGTTGAGGTATGTCCGCACACCCACCCGCTCCGCCTCGCGTAACAGCGCGTGCATCTTGGCTTCGATGTTCCACTTGGGTTTGGTGTAGCGTAGAGACCGCTGCACCTCGTCGGTGAGCTGACTCACGCGCGCCGAGTATCCGACGCACCGACCATACCAGTAGCTGTCCACTCCACCGAGCGTGGCGGTGCCGCCCAGCCCCGGGTTCATCTCCAGCAGCACAGTGTCCACTCCCTCGCGGGCCGCTGTTATGGCGGCGGTCGCTCCGCTCGTGCCCCCGCCGACCACGAGCACGTCCGTCCGGGCCAGGACCGGCACGCTGGACGGACCGACCTGGAATCGCGGGTAGGCGCGCCCACGCTGAGGGCTGTCCGGCTCCCTAACCTCGAGTCCCGGCCCCTCAACAGCCTCCTGCTCGCCTTGAATCCTGCCTTCCTCCAACCTCGGAGCGGGCCGCATCCCTCCCCACCCCAGGGAGGTACCAGCAAAAGCGACACCGACTCTGCATGCCTCGATGGGATCGGAGAGCGCACTAAGTCCCGCAGGGGATAGCCTCGCCGACTCGTTCAGACACCACACGTTTACAGCAGGCGCAGCGAAGTCGGAGAGCTTGGCGCCGCATAAAGTGTCGCCCGCGACCGCTCGCACGCTCGTGTCGGAGGCCCACTCAGGAACGGGGTCAATCAAGCAGCCGGTCTGTGGACCATGCAGCTCGTACGACGACGATGCGAGTGTGGCTCCCTCGAAGGCCGGCACCTGAGAAAGCAGGTACTCAGCGACAGCCATAGTCCGGGATCGGGCCTCCACCTCTCTGCGCGCGTAGCCTTCGGGCCCGAACCCGCCTGGCGCCTCAAGCTGACACTCCACCAGGACGTGCTCAGGACCACGGTATCCCCCGTGTAAACGTACCCTATCCCCTGCGATGCCAAGCGTAACCGGTACGTTCAGCCAGTCGTCGACCGGGCCGGGCGCTCCGTCGAGCTCGATGGTGCGGCAATATACGGTAGGCCCGCTCGGCGAAACCTCAAACGTCGCCCCGCCGAGCCGGGCTACGGTCGCAGTCTCGGTGCAGTCCACGAGCGTCCCGAACAGGAGAGCCTGTCGCCCCGACTTATTGCCGATGACGAGCGCTCCCTCCGCGGCATGCAACTCAATCGGCTGGCTCGCGTAGGTCAGGGAGACACCGGCATCGAGTAACAAGTCCTCGAGACATAGCTTCACGGCATCCAGCTTCAGTGCCAACTCGCCCTCTCGCGCCGCGGTCGCGGCTTGCAAAAGGGAGTTAGCAGGCTCCGGTAGCGAGTCAGCTTGCGCGCCCTGGGGCAAGCGCGCCCAGGGCCGCAGCGTTGCGGTGACCTCCCTACCCAGATAGGTGCGAGGCTCGACGACGACGACACTGCGTCCGTGCCTGGCATAGTGCAGGGCTGCGGCGACACCCGCCAAGGACCCTCCGACGATCAGCACATCGCTGGCGCGCAGCACCGGCAGGCCGCGTCGCTGCGTCCATACCTGAGCCGAGCCTCCGTTGATGTGCGCACCTCTCACGTGGGAACGCTCGCGCCCGACGTTGGTCTTCAGGCTACGCCTCCACTTTCTGGCCTACAGGCACGTCGTTCGCGCCTGTCTCGACCGGGACAATCACGACCTGGGGACCTGTTCGCCGGAGTGCGTCTCCAGCATCTTCGTCGAGTCCGTCGTCAGTCACGATCATATCGACCGCGTCGAGCTTGGCGACCTGCACCATGGCTGTCCTGCTCAGCTTCGAAGAGTCCACCACGAGCACAACTTCGTCCGCTACCTCCATGAGCGCTCGTTTCGTGACGGCGTCATAGTGATTGGAGGAGTACATCACACCGTTGCGGACCGCCCCCGCACCCAGGAAGAGGGTGTGTACGCGCAGGTACTGCAGCGCCGCCAGCGTCGCCGGCCCCGCGAAGCTCTGTGTGTCTGCGTGCAGGACACCGCCCAGATCGATCAGCTCCACATGTGGCCGGGATGCAAGGACGTTCACCACGGGCAGGGAGTGGGTGACGGCCGACACCCGCAGACTTACCGGGATGAGTCGGGCTATCTCCAGAGCCGTTGTGCCGGCATCAATGGCGATTACGGAGTCGGCCCCGATCATCTCGACCGCTCGACGCGCGAGAGCCTTCTTCCGGGCTGAGTTCTGCTCTGCGCGAAGTCGAAAGTCCGCATTCAGCGATGGCTCCGAGACGACGCTCACGCCGCCGTGCACCGACCTTAGCAAGCCCTGAGCGACGAGCCTGCGCACGTCACGTCGAACCGTCATCTCTGATACGCCCAGTTGCTCACTAAGCTCCGCTGCCGTTCGGAAGCCGCCATCGCGGACCAGCTCCTGTAGCCGCGCGCGCCTGGCGGGGGCGGTGTCGTATCGCAGCTTCGGCGCGTGATCATCCGGTAACATTTTCATGAGAATATATGAACTACTTTTGCTGATGGATGTTTGTATGTTATCATCTGGCCGTTATGATACACCTTTCGCCTGGGATGTCAAGCACGTGACGACGGCGCTGACCGCGCCCCCAGGCATCGTTCGGGAGCCGGACGGAGGGGTGCGAGTCACCACAGCCGTGTACAGGCTCAGCGTGCAGCCTGACCGGCCATACGTGATGCTGGAGGACGGGCGCGGCAGGAAGATCGCGGAGTTGTTTGTGCTTTCCAGCGTGCATTCCCTCACAGGCCGCGACGATACTACCCAGGTGGGCGCGTGGCATGTTGCCGACGACGGCCCGCATACAAGAGTTCTCTCGCTGCACGCCGGTAGCTCAGTGTGGCAGGGGAAGGAGTACCGTTTCCGGTGCGGACCTGACGCTGTGACCTATGAGTTGACCGTGTCAGGCTCCGGTGAGTTGGCAGAGGTGATGCTTTTCGGCGGCTACAACTCTGCCCATCCTCGGTACGGCTCCGGCTTCTTCGCATCCGAAGCATTCTTCGGTAGGGGCTTTAACCCGGAGCCGAACGCCATGGGCGTGAGCTACTTTGAGCCTCAGGCAACCTCCAAGATAGACCTGATGGGCACAAGCGTCCCCGGAAGGCGCGACTGGTTCTTCACGCCGCCGCCTTACTGCTTCGCTTTCCAGACGGAGGGCGGCTGGTTCGGGATTGGTGTTGAGGCCCCACCTGGCGCGAACAGGTTCACCGAGTATACATACCATGGCGGGCTCGGCTTCCACCTATCGCTCTCCTATGAGGGGCACACCCAGGTTGACGGTAGCTACCATCTGCCGTTCATTGTCTTTCATTTCGGTGAGGACCCGTACGACGTCCTCGATCGGCATGTCCGATCGCTTCATGCTGCACGCGCGACCGCCGCACCGACGAGCCAGGGGCCGCCTGCCTGGTGGCGGGAGCCGATATTTTGCGGCTGGGGGGAACAGTGCCGCCTGGCGGCCGCGGGCGCGGGATACGAGCCGGGTGACCCCGAGCGACTCTCCGTTGACGCCTTCGTCCGTACTCTGAAAGGGGCTGGCGCCTACTCACGCCAGGATGTATACGAAAGTTCCCTTGCCAAGCTCGAGTCCGAGGGCCTTTCCCCGGGAACGATCACTATAGATGACAAGTGGCAGCTCACCTACGGTCGAAACGATGTCGACATCGAAAAATGGCCGGACCTGCGTGGCTTCATCGAGGGCTGCCACTCGCGAAACCAGAAGGTCCTGCTTTGGCTCAAGGCTTGGGACCCTGAGGGAATAACTCCGGAGGAGTGCATCACCAACGCGGCGGGCGCTCCGCTATCGGCAGATCCGTCTAATCCCAGATATACGGAGGGACTTCGCCGGGCTGTGCATCACATGCTCTCACCCGACGGACTGAGCGCCGATGGCTTCAAGATCGACTTCACAGCGCGTATTCCGAGCGGGCCGGGAATCCAACTCCACGGTGATGTCTGGGGCCTGGAACTCCTGCGTCTGCTGCTGGTCACAATATATCAAGCGGCGAAGGAGGCTAAGCCTGACGCCCTTGTGGTGACCCATACCCCGCACCCCTACCTGGCGGACGTACTCGACATGGTCCGCCTCAACGACATGGCAGACCTCAGCCGGCTTAGCGCCGGTGTGGCGCAGGATACCAACGCCGAGATGACACACCGGGCGCGGGTCGCCCGGATAGCATGCCCTGAAGCGCTAATAGACACGGACAACTGGCCGGTGACCAGCAAACAGAACTGGCTTGAGTACGTCGCGCTCCAGCCGGACCTCGGGGTGCCCGCGCTCTACTTCGCAAGCGGCATAGACATCACGCAGGAGAGACTGGAGCCGGACGACTTCGATCTCCTGCGCCAGCAGTGGGCGCGGCATCGCAGGCGCGCCCCCGAGGGGAAAGACCCGCGATGGCTGTGAGCACTCCTTCAACCCGATACAAGGTGATGGTCTACCATCACACTCACTGGGATCGCGAGTGGTGGGCGACATTTCAGGATTTCCGCATCCGGCTCGTTGAGCTGATCGATGAGTTGCTGGAGGTGCTCGATGTGGATGCGGACTTCAGTTGTTTCCTGCTGGACGGTCAGACGATCGTCCTCAAAGACTACCTCGAGGTGCGGCCCGAGAACCGTGAGCGGCTGGTCCGTTACATACGGGAGGGGCGTGTGCAGTGCGGGCCCTGGCACATCCTGCCTGACGAGTTCCTGGTCAGCGGCGAGGCACACGTCCGCAACCTCTGGCTTGGCCGCAAGACGGCGGACGAGCTTGGCTACAGGAACATCGAGGTCGGCTACATACCCGACACGTTCGGACACATCTCCCAGATGCCGCAGATACTCAGCGGGTTTGGGATCGACAATGCGATTGTGTGGAGGGGGCGCGGCGGCCCCGCCGACACCGGCAAGCAGGAGTTCAACTGGGAGGCCCCCGACGGCTCGTGCGTACTCGCATTCTGGTTCCCGGACGGCTACTACGTCATGGATTTCTTTCACTTCGAGGACCCTGTGAGGACGTACGAGGAGACGTACGGGAAGGTTCGCCGCTCGCTGGAGCGCTGGGCTGAGAGGGCGACTACCGAGTACCTGCTGATGCCGTACGGCGGAGACCACCGGCTGATCGACAGGAGGCTGCACCGGATACTCAGGGACGTCAGTGAGGACCTCAAGGACTTTGGTGAGATCTCCTGGTCGAGTACTCCCGAGTTCATCAAGGCTGTGCGCGAGCGTAATCCCCGCCTCGATACCGTTCGAGGCGAGTTACGTGCCTATGGCGTCGACTTCCCACACGTCCTCCCAGGCGTGCTGTCGGCCCGGCTCTACCTCAAGCAGCTCAACTTCCAGGGACAGTTATGGCTGGAGCGTTACGCCGAGCCCTTCTCGGCAATGGCTTGGCGGCGAGGACGTCGCTACGACAGTGGTCTGCTGTGGAAGGCGTGGGAGTACCTGGTGCAGAACCATCCGCACGACAGCATCTGCGGGTGCAGCATAGACCAAGTCCACCGAGAGATGATCCCACGTTTCGACCAGTCGCGGCAGATAGCGCAGATCCTGACCGAGAAGAGCGTCGAGCACCTGAACCGATCGATTGACACGAGCAGCCTGCCCGAAGGGGACACGGCGCTGGTCATACACAACCCGCTTCCGTGGACACGGACCGATGTGGCGAGCGTCCTTATAGACAGAGAGGAAGTCGGTCCGCGGACACACGTCCTCCGACACGCCGACGGCTCGGAGGTGCCCTTCCAGGCAAGGGATGTGGGCATGATCAGGCCGATGAGAGCCGGCTGGCAGTACACGGAGCTGACCTTCCCGGCGAAGGATGTGCCGGGGCTGGGCTACCGCGCCTACCGGCTGGCCAGGCGCGAGACGCCGGAGGACCCGAGAGACGCGTACTTTACGGCCGTGCAGCCATCCGCGAAGCGCAAAGGCAGCGAGCGCGTCACCGACCTCAGCCTTGGAGACAACATCATCGAGAACCGTCACCTTCGTGTGGAAGTTAGCTCCGCGGACGGCACTCTCACCATCACCGATCGAGAATCCGGTGAGAGCTACCGAGGGCTCAACGCGTTCGAGGATGGTGGTGATGCGGGAGACGAGTACAACTACTCGACGCCACTCAACGATGTCGCGTTGCGCTCCGACCGACGGGCAGCCGTGCACGTCTCGGTTGCGGAGGCAGGCTATGCACGAGCGACGCTTCGGGTAGACCTGGACTGGAGCCTGCCGGTTTCACTGGCCGACGACCGCCTGAGCAGGTGCTCGGAGTACGTCGCCACCAGGATTTCCACCTTCGTGACGCTCACGTCGGAGGCACGTCACGTCGATGTGAGAGTGGAATGGGAGAACCGTTCGAAGGACCACCGGTTACGCGCGCTGTTCCCTCTAGGGTCTCCCGTCTCCGTGTCACACGCGGAAGGGCAGTACGATGTCGTTGGGCGTCCTGTGCGGGTCACGGACCAGGGCAACGGTTGGGCCGAGCCGTACGTGCCCACGATGCCCCAGCAGGGTTGGGTGAGCATCAGCAGCGAGGGCAGGGGGCTGACGATAGCCAACAGGGGACTGCCCGAGTTCGAGGTGCTCGATGACGACACCGGGACGGTCGCCCTCACAATCCTGCGCTCGGTTGGCTGGCTCTCGCGGCAGGACATGCTCTCGCGAGTCGGGCACGCAGGTCCGGAGCTACCGACACCTGATGCGCAATGCCTGGGTCCGGTCTCAGCCGAGTACTCGATTATTCCCCACCGCGCCGATTGGTTGAGCGCGCGCTCCTACGTCGGGGCGCACGAGTACCTGGCGCCGCTCTACGGCTCCGTTACCGACGACCACCGAGGAGACTTGGGCACTGTCGGCGGGTTCCTGGAGTTGGAAGGCGACCATACACTGCTGCTTAGTGCTTGCAAGAAGGCTGAACACTCCGATGCCCTGATCCTTCGCTTCTGGAACGTCGCCTCAGAGCGTACTGAGACAACCGTGCGGCTCGCGGAGCGTCCGGTCTCGGTACGAAGGGTCGACCTGCAGGAGGAGCCATTGAACGGCCACGAAGTTGAGATAGCGGCCGACGGCAGCTTCGGGCTCTCAGCAGGGCCGTCCGAGATCGCGACGATCGCGATCCAGTTCTAGTCGGTTACGAGAGGGGAGCGCGACGATCACTAACCAGACGCTGGCGATAATCCACACGACGCCGGTAACCGTCGACCCGCTGAAGGCGCTGGTCTCAGAGCTGATGCCTGGGTATGTTGTCGTGAACTTCGTGGATGACTCCATTCTGCCGCAACTAGCTCGAAACGGCGGCAACATCGCCGACGTTGAGCACCGGTTCCTACAGTACTTCCGTTTCGCCGAGGAGGTCGGCGCAACCGGGATACTGAGCGCCTGCTCCTCCGTCGGAGAGCTTGTCAGCCGGGCGGCGGAGCAGGTGTCCGTGCCTGTTGTGCGCATAGACGACGCGATGGCGGAGGAGGCAGTGAAGCGAGGCAGCAGCATCGGCGTAGCCGCCACGCTGCCCACCACGTTGAATCCCACCATGCGACTGCTCCGCGGAAAGGCGGAACTCCTGGGCAAGTCCGTGGAACTTTCGCCCGTTTTGGCGGAAGCCGCCTACCAAAGGTTGAGCGAGGGTGACAAGGAGGGACACGACGCATTGCTCGCGAACATCCTGGAAAGGCTCGCCCGATCCGTGGACGTGGTCGTGCTCGCACAGGCCTCGATGGCTCGTGTGATACCGCGGCTCCCGGAGGCTCTTCAAGAGAAGTTCCTGTCGAGCCCACGATCCGGTGTGGAGAGGGTCAGGAAGATACTGGAAGGGGCTGCAGTAGGTGAACCTGGTCGGCGTTGACGCCGGTACCACGCGCTGCAAGGCGGGGTTGTTCGCGCTGGAGGGCTCGGCGATGAGGATCGCCACGCGGCCTACGCGCACGCGCCACACCGCCCGGGGCGACTGCTACTACGATCCGCAGGAACTCTGGGAAACCATAGCCGCCACCATCCGCGAGATCGTTTCAGCCGAGGAGCGCCGTGACATCGCGGTCGTCGGCGTCGCCAGCATGGCCGAGGCGGGGCTGCTTGTTGACGGCAGGACAGGAGATCCCAGGTCGCACGTGATTCCCTGGTTCGACACCCGCTCACGGCCGCAGTCCGACCATATCTCCCGTCTGGCGGACCCGGCCGAGCGCTTCCGCGTCACCGGACTGCATCCGAGCTACAAGTACGGTCTATCAAAGCTGCTGTGGCTCCGAGAGCACGACACCCACTCGCTCGACGACACGGTATGGCTCTCGGTCGCCGATTACATCGCGTTCAGGCTGACTCGCGTCATGGCCACCGATCCCTCCCTGGCGGCGCGTACGTACGCGTACCGAATCGTCGACCGGGTCTGGGACGAGGCGTGGCTCCAGCACTTAGGCATCGCGTACGGCACATTCCCCGAGGTCACGGACGCGGGCACGCCGATAGGAACAGTCACTACTGAGGCGGCTATTCTCTCAGGGCTTCCCGAGGGCACACCGGTCTCAATCGCGGGACACGACCACCTGTGCGCGGCCGCGGCGACGGGCGTCACCCGGCCGGGGCGAGCGGTGGACTCTATAGGCACCGCCGAGTCGCTGCTCGGGGTGCTGGACCATCTGGAGCTCGGAGACCGGGAGTACCGCTCGGGCCTGTCTTACGGCCCCCACGTCTTCCGCAACCGCTATTTCTGGCTGGGTGGGCTCTCCGCCGCAGGGGGCTCGGTTGAGTGGCTCCGCTCGCAGATCTCCGCGAGCCCCGTATCCTACGAACAGGTAACGGCACTACTCGAGCAGAAGCCACCTGGCCCGACAGGTATCTTCTATTACCCGTATCTCTCCGGAAGCGGCGCGCCGAATCCTGACAGCAACGCTCGCGCGGCATTCATCGGGCTCCAGGGATCGCATGACAAGGGCGACCTACTCAAATCTGTGCTCGAGGGCACCGCGTACCAGGCCGAATCGATACGCCGGGCGGCTCAGTACCTGACGGGCGGTGCATCAGAGGAGATCGTGGCGGTGGGCGGCGGTGCTCGCAACCGGTCGTGGCTGCAGATCAAAGCAGACGTCTCGGGCTGTCGGTACGAGGTTCCGGCGCTTCCCGAAGCCACCCTGCTCGGCGCCGCCATGATGGCTGGCATCGGGTGCGGCGCGTATGCCGGCGAGGAGGAAGCAGTGGCATCAATCCGGAACCGGGAGAGCTACACCGTCGCTCCTGATCGGGAGCGCCATCACGCCTACCGAGACTTGTACGAGCGCGGGTACCTCCCGCTCGAAGAACCGCTGCGCAACCACTACAAGACACTGAGCGCTGGAGGGATCGCATGAAGGCTCCGAAGACGCATGGTAACGTCTTCACGTTGCGCGAGGTGCTTGGCGAGGCAGAGCGCGGCGGCTATGCAGTCGGTTCTTTCGCCCCGCGTTATACCGCGATGATCCGGCCGGTACTGCGGGCGGGAGAGGAGGCTCGATCTCCACTCATAGTACAGATATCGCAGAAGGAGCTGAGCCGCGCGGCCATTGCCCTGCACGAGTTCGCCGCCGAGTTCTATGCGGCACTCGGCGACGAAGGGATCTCCATACCGGTCGTGCTCCACCTGGACCACACGAAGGACCCGGGGGTTGTCCGTGCCGCAATATCCGCAGGCTTCACCTCGGTGATGATCGACGCCTCGGAACGGCCGCTGTGGGAGAACATCGCCATCACCAGGGAGATCGTTGCATACGCCCGTGTCCGGGGTGTCTCGGTGGAGGCGGAGCTCGGCAAGATCGGCACTACCGACTTCGTGGAGACGGACGCCGACGAGGAGTTGTACACCAACCCCCAGGAGGCGGAGGTCTTCGTCCGTGAGACGGAGGTTGACGCGCTGGCGGTGTCGGTGGGCACCGCCCACGGTGTGTACGAGGTCCGGCAGCCTAAGATCGATTACGAACGCCTGGCGGCAATACGGAGGCTCACCTCGGTACCTCTCGTACTGCATGGGGGCTCGGGCGTCCCAGCCGAAATGATGGGCAGAGCTATCCGAATGCCAGGCGGCGGCATCAGCAAGGTTAATATAGCCACTGATCTTGAGGTCGCGTGCCTGGGCGCGCTCGGCCGTAAGGACCGGATGCTCGACGCAGAATGCAGCGCGCTTCCAATAGAGAAGCTAGAGAAGGCTCGAGCGGCGGTGCAGCGCACTGCCATGGAGAAGATAACGAACTTCCTGGACAGCCGGGGGCGTTCGGAAACGTTTCTGGCCACGCAGAAGTGAGGGCGAAGATGAAGGAGTCGCCGTTCGAGATCAGGGGCATCCTGGAAGGCTACTACGGCGTGTACTACACCGTCCCCGAGCGCAACGACCTCATCCGCTTCGCAGGGGAGCACGGCTACAACGTGTACGTGTATGGGCCGAAGAACGACCGCCACCACCGTATCGGATGGCGCGAGCAGTATCCCGAGGAAGTCATGGACGCATTCGGGGAGACCGTTCGGATATCGGGCGAGGCAGGGGTCACTTTCTGCTACGCACTCTCCTTCGGGATCTCGGCCGTTTACAGCTCGCAGGAGGACCTGGAGGCCATACAGGCGAAGCTGAAGGCGTTTCACAACCGAGGGGTACGCTGCTTCAGCGTGTTCCTGGACGACATCTCGCACAGCTTCCACGGAGAGTCCGACCACGCAGCGTACCGCACGTACGCCCACGCCCACGTCGATGTGTGCAACCGGCTGTACGACTGGCTCCAGGCGCTCGATCCATCGACAACGCTGGCTATTTGCCCTACGGACTACCACGGAGGGCCACCCTTCAGCGAATACGTCCATACCCTCGGACAAGGGCTACGCGCAGACATAGATGTTTATTACACCGGTCGCAAGGTCTGCTCTCCGGAGATCACGACCGCGGATGCGGAAGCATTCGGCGAGGCGGTCGGGCGCAAGCCGCTGATCTGGGACAACTATCCGGTCAATGACCTCGCTATGCGTTCCGAGCTGCACATAGGCCCGATACGCGGTCGTGACGGCGCGCTGCATCGGGCGGTAAAAGGAGTAACTCTCAACCCGATGAACGAGGCGGAGGCCTCGAAGGTGGCTATCCTGACGTACGCCGACTACTTCCGCGATCCAGAGAATTACCAGCCGGGCCGCTCGTGGGAGAAGGCCCTGCGCGCGATCGGAGGACCTGACAGCCTGAACGCCTTACGCGTCTTTGCCGACAACGCTGCCTACTCCTATCTCGATGCGACGATATCCCGGCCGCTGGAACAGAGCACGACTCGCGCGGTAGCGGATCTACGGAGCGGAGTTGCCGCCTCGCGCAGCGAGGCAGTGCAAGCTCTCGGGCAGTATCTGGGTCTCGTGGACGACTCGTGTTACCACCTGCAGTACAGAATGTCGAACGTCGCGCTGCGAGCCGACATCCTGCCCTGGATAGTGTGCCTGGAGAGCTGGGTATGGAAGGGCCGGCAGGCGCTCCGGGTGCTTGAGATGATGGAGGAGGGATGCCCATACGATCCACCGTTACACCAGATGGAGGAGTACCTCGCCGTTGCACAGAACCAGGACAAGCGCACCTATGGGAGCGTCCTTCTCCCGCTGGCCGAGTACGTACGTCAGCAAGCTGAGTTGACTACAAGAGTCGGAGCGCCTGTCGATAAAGTGAAGGACCAGCTGCCGTGAGTCAAGCCGCACAGGTCCCGAACTGGACACAAGATCGGACAAGATGGTCATGAACGAGACACTGACGGACGAAGCACGGTCGCGAGCCGAGCAGGTTCTCCTGGGTAACGTCGGCGAGCTTGGGCTACTAGCCTCCCGGAGAGCATACCAGCAGGTTTGGGCGCGTGACAGCATGGTATGCGGACTCGCGCTCATGCTCTGCCAGGGCGCGGAGGGTGTTCAGATCCATCGACGATCACTTGAGACGCTGCGTAAGTTCCAGACACCGCTCGGGAACATGCCGCACAACGTCGGTTACGTCAATGTCCATGACCCTGCACTTGTTGCACACGGCGGAACGCTCGCTGCGCGTGCGGGAGAGGGGGATGTCCTCAGGGACACCACGCACTCAGGCTGCGTGGACAACAGCATGTGGTACGTAATCGGCCACTATGCCAGCTACCGCAGTACCGGTGACAAAACGTTTCTGCGCGATGCGTGGGAAAGCCTGGAGAAGGCCATGCTGTGGCTCCGGTATCAGGACTCGAACGAGTGCGGCCTCCTGGAGGTGCACGAGGCCATGGATTGGTCGGACCTGTTCGCCAATCGCTACAACATCTTGTACGACAACGTCCTCTACTACGCCTCCTGGAAGTGCATGGGGCAGATGGCGGATGGTCTGGGTCTGCCGTCGGCCCAATACCACGAGAATGCAGCCGACGTGCGCAGGAAGATCAACGTCCTGCTGTGGATTGGTCCAGAGGAACCCAAGGATCCAGACTGGATCGCTTGCGAGCGAATGGAGTGGCTTTACACGCTGCGACGCGTCGAAACGGAACTCGTGGAGCGCCCCTTCTACCTGCCGTACATGGCGTTCCGGGAGTACGCAGACCGCTTCGACACGTTCGGCAACCTGCTCGCGGTCTTGTTTGGAGTGGCCGACGGTCGGAAGGCCGATAAGATCCTCGACTACCTGCACGGCTGTGGTCTGGATCAACCCTTCCCGGTGCGTGCTCTGTACCCGGTCATCCGTCTTGGGGACCGGGACTGGCGTGACTACTACCGCGTCCGCAACCTGAACGTGCCGCACCACTACCACAACGGAGGGGCCTGGCCGTTCCTGGGCGGTTTCTACGTCGCAGCCCTCGTGCAGGCGGGGCGAATGGAGCAGGCCAGAGAGCAGCTTGCGAGCCTGACCGAGATGAACCGAAGGGGCAGGTATGGAGAATGGGAGTTCAACGAGTGGTTCCACGGGCAGTCAGGTCGCCCAATGGGCTTCGGCCAGCAGTCCTGGTCGGCAGGGATGTACATATACGCACACGACGCGGTTAATCGCGGCCGGGTGAGCCTGTTCGAAGTTCACCACGGTTGGACGGTTGATTAGTTACCGGGCTCGCACCCCGGATGCTCCCTGCACAGAAGTGGCGCTCCCCACGGAGCGGAAGTTACGATATTTAGGCGGCACCATCTGGTGTTTCTCGATCACCGGCAGGGAGATTCGTAGTACACCAAGAAGCGCATTGACTGAGAGTAGGTGGGGCTCGGTCGGAAAGGTCTTTATCGCGGCACGCAAATGATCAGATTATTAGGCGAGTTCTGGGTAACCTCGGGCCAACTGCTGACCCATCCGTGGGATGCAAGCGCTTACCTCATTGCCGGAGAGGAGCCAACGCTCATCGATTGCGGAAGCACGCAGGGGTACGCTGCGCTGAAACGGGACCTCCAGAAGTTCGGGTACGAGCCCAGGGACATACGCAGGATATACGCTACACACGGCCACTGGGACCATGTCTCGGCGGCCGCGCTCCTGCAAGAGGAGAGCGATGCCGAGCTGTATATTCACGAAGCCGATCGCGAGCAGGTCGAGACGGGCGACTTCAACATGACGGCGTCGTTCCTCTACGACAAGCCTTTCCCGCCCGCCAAGGTTCACGGCACTGTGAAAGACGGCGAGATTATCCGCATAAACGACTTCGAGCTGCACGTGCACCATACCCCGGGCCACTCGCGAGGCAGTGTCTGCTACTGGACGAGGTTTTACGGCATGAAGCTGCTTATCGCGGGCGACACGCTGTGGGGCGGCTACCATCTCCGCATTGGCTCGGACCTCGACGAGTGGACGCGCTCACTGGACAAGCTGCTGATGCTCGAGTTCGACGTAATGACTGTCGGGCACTACCCTCCTTCTCTGATCTTCGACGCGAAGAGGCAGGTACATGAGGCGCGGCAGCAGATCGGAGTGTATTACAACCCCTGGTTCAAGCCCTTCCACACTGTCTTCCGATATTAGCGTAGTAGAAAGGGGAGCCACTTGCCGAGTGCAAAGCAGCAGAAGCTGCACATGATCGGGAACGCTCATCTCGACCCGGTATGGTTGTGGCAGTGGCAGGAAGGGTTTCAGGAAACCAAGGCAACGTTTCGCTCTGCGCTGGACCGGATGCGCGAGTCGGATGACTTCCTCTTCACCTCAAGCTCCGCTGCCATTTACGAGTGGGTCGAGCAGAATGATCGCGGGATGTTTGAGGAGATCAAGCAGCGCGTCGCCGAGGGGCGGTGGCAGATAGTCGGTGGCTGGTGGATACAGCCGGACTGCAACCTCCCCGGCGGGGAGTCTTTCGTCAGGCAGGGTCTGTACGGGCAGCGCTACTTCAAGGAGAAGTTCGGCGTGACGGCTACCGTGGGCTACAACGTCGACAGTTTCGGCCATCACGCCATGCTGCCGCAGATACTGAAGAAGAGCGGCCTGGACTACTACGTCTTCATGCGCCCCCAGCCACATGAGAAGGGTCTGCCCGGACGACTGTTTTACTGGGAGTCGGACGATGGGTCTCGCGTACTGGCCTTCCGGATCCCCTACGAGTACTGTACCCCGCCAACGGACTTGCGCCAGCACGTCCAGAGGTGTTCCACTCAAGTCAGGAGTCCGTTCGATGAGACCATGTGTTTCTACGGCGTCGGCAACCACGGCGGCGGACCGACGAGAGAGAACCTGAGTAGCATCCGGGCTCTCAACGAGGACCCGACCATGCCGGTGCTCTTGTTCAGTACGCCGAACCTGTTCTTTCGCGAAATAGACCAGGAGACAGTGCCCATACCGGTTGTTCACGACGAGCTTCAGATGCACGCCGTAGGATGCTATGCTGCCCACTCCGGTGTGAAGCGCTGGAACCGCAAGACGGAGACCCTGTTGGTGACCGCTGAGAAGTTTTCTTCAATAGCGGAGCGTGTTACGGGCCAGCCCTACCCGGACGACCTCTCGCGTGCCTGGAAGAACGTGCTCTTCAACCAGTTCCATGACATCCTGGCAGGCACGAGCATCGAGCCGGCATACGAGGACGCGCGCGACTCCTACGGCGAGGCCAACTCGATAGCCAGCCGAGCCCTGAACTATGCCCTCCAGTCCATCTCCTGGCAGATAGAGATCCCACAGGAGGACGGTACTACACCGATCGTCGTGTTCAACCCACATTCCTGGCCAGTCCGCACGGATGTCGAGCTTGAGTTCGGGCGACTCCCCGAAAGCGCCAGGCTCCTCGACGACGAGCGGCGCCCCGTGCCGGTGCAGACGGTCCAGTCGCTCGCGACTGTGAGCGGCGGACGCAACCGGATCAGCTTCATGGCCGAGCTGCCGCCGGTCGGTTATCGGGTCTACACGGTAGGACCGGGAGATGCGGAGCAGCAAATGACGGCGGTCGTGGCCGACGAGACCTCTTTGGAGAATGACTGGTTCCGACTGGAGATCAACCCCGCCACCGGTTGTGTCCGGAGCCTTTGGGATAAGGCGCGACAGCACGAGGTGCTGGGTGGGGAAGGCGCTCAGCCACTCGTGTTGTCGGACCCGAGCGATACGTGGAGCCACGGCGTGTTCCGCTACGACGACGTAGTGGGCAGCTTCGCACCGAGGAGCGTCCGGCTCGTGGAGAGCGGCCCCGTCAAATCGGTGCTGCGCGTCACAAGCGAGTACGGAAAATCCGTGCTCGTCCAGGACTTCACTATGTACGGCAGCCGCGAACGGATCGACGTCCACGCTACGGTGGACTGGGGCGAGCAGTTCAGGATATTAAAGCTGCGATTCCCTCTGAACCTGCGCAGCACCACGGCTACTTATGAGATCCCCTACGGCCATATCGAGCGGCCCGCAAACGGCGAGGAGGTGTCGGGTCAGAGCTGGATAGACCTTACGGGCGTGCTCAGGGGCAGGGGTGACCTGTACGGACTGAGCATACTCAACGACGGGAAGTACAGTTTTGCCGCCAGGGAGTGCGAGCTGGACCTCACCGTCCTGAGGAGTCCCATCTACGCCCACCACGATCCCCGCGTGCCGGAACCCGAGGGCAGGTACACCTTCCTGGACCAGGGCGTCCAGAGGTTCAGATACAGCCTCGTGCCGCACGCGGGGAGCTGGGAAGGGGCAAGCACAGAAAGGCAGGCGGCAGAGCTCAACCAGCCACCCATAGCCATTATTGAGACGTATCACGGGGGGGCGCTGCCGCTGCGCGACTCGTACATCTGCGCCGACCAGGACAACGTGATTGTGAGCGCGGTCAAGAAGTCAGAGGACAACGACGACCTCATCCTCCGCTGCTATGAGACGGAGGGACGCGCTACCGCGGCTACGATTCGGCTTCCGAGATGGGGGCGTACCATCGAGACCTCATTCGTTCCCTGTGAGATCAAGACGTTCCGGGTGCCGAATGACGGCAACGCGCCGGTAGTCGAGACCAACCTCCTTGAATGGCCCGCGGACGGCGCGTGAGCACCCGCATCACACTTGGAGGGGACTGGCTGTTCAAGGGCTACCTTGGCGAGGAGTGGCTTTGGAATCTCGCCGTGGACCCAAAAGGCGGAGACAGGCGTTGGTGGTACCAGGGGTCAGTCCCCGGAAGTGTCCATCACGACCTCTGGAAGGCGGGCCAGATCCCCGACCCGTATTTCGAGCGCAACAGCCTGCTTATTGAGTGGGTTCCCCAGCGTACCTGGGTGTACAAGCGAGAGGTCGTGGTGCCTGGTGAATACCGCGGAAGAAGAGCCAGGCTGGTGTTCGAGGGCGTTGATTACGAGGCGGAGTTCTACCTCAACGGCGAGCTCCTCGGCTGCCATACCGGGATGTACACCCCCGTCGCCTTCGAGGTCGGCGACAAACTGCAGTGCGAGGAGCCGAACCTGCTTGCGGTGGTGATCCGTCCGGCGCCGGCCGAGCAGCCGCAGGTAGGACGGACAAGCCGGGTGCGTACGCACAAGAGCCGCATGACGTACTGGTGGGACTTCTGTCCGCGCATGGTCCATGTCGGTATCTGGGACGAGGTCTATCTCAGAATTACCGGAGATGTGGCAGTGGAGGACGTCTGGGTCCGCCCGCAACTGGCTGATGGTCTCGGCAGAGCCGACGTGACGATCTCGACTGAGATCTCAGCCCGACTCCCGGTCGCGGTAGATGTCCAGACGACGATCAGGTACGCGGGACAGGTCCTGGCGCACCACACACAGAGGCAGAAGCTTGCAGCTGGCAGCACACGCCTGGAAGAGAACCTGGAGGTAACCAACCCTCGCCTTTGGTGGCCGAACGGTCACGGTGACCAACCCCTGTATCAGGCCGAGGTGCGCGTGGTGGTGGAGGGATCGGGGTCGGAAGACTCCGACCGCAAGGTGGGCGAGTTCGGTATCAGGCAGGTGAAGCTTCTTGCCAATGACACCCCCGACGACACGGCCCGACCGTACACCCTCGAGGTGAACAACAGGCGAATCTACATCAAGGGCTGGAACTGGGTCCCGATCGATGTACTCTACGGCGTGCCGAGAGGCGAGAAGCTGGAGCGGTTGCTGACATTGGCAAAACGCGCTCACGTGAACCTGCTGAGGGTTTGGGGTGGGGGGCTCATCGAGAAGGATGCGTTCTACGATGCGTGTGACCGCCATGGGATCATGGTATGGCAGGAGTTCATACAGTCCAGCTCAGGCATAGATAATAAGCCCTCGGAAGATCCACACTTCGTCGAGATGATGGTTAGCGAGGCTGAACAGATTGTTCCTCGCAGAAGGAATCACGCTTCGCTCGTCATCTGGTGCGGCGGCAACGAGCTCACGGCTGCGGGAAACGTGCCGCTGGACGACACCGAGCCTGTGCTCGGTGCGCTCAAGTCGGTGGTCGACTGGCTGGACCCCGACCGCCACTGGCTGCCCACCACTCCCACAGGTCCGACTTTCGGTAACAGCATCGAGAGTATCGAGCGGGATCCTCTCAGCCTGCACGATGTGCATGGACCATGGGAGCATCAGGGGCTCACGGGGCAGTACGCCCTGTACAATGCCGCAACCTCGCTGCTCCATTCCGAGTTCGGCGTGGAGGGTGTGACAAACCTGAAGAGTCTGTACGCCCAAATGTCGGAAGAAGTCCGGTGGCCGGTCAGCCGGGATAACCCGTACTGGTTCCACACATCGTCGTGGTGGGTCAAGGACCAGGTGCTACGTGATGCCTTCGGAGAGTTCGAGGAACTGCCCGCTCTGGCGCGTGCCAGCCAGCTCCTGCAGGCGGACGGGCTACGGTATGCGGTCGAGGCGAACCGGCGGAGGAAGTACCGCAACAGCGGCACGCTACCGTGGCAGTTCAATGAGCCGTACCCCAACGCCGCCTGTACCTCCGCCGTTGACTACCATGCCACGCCGAAGCCTGCCTACTACGCCGTGGCCCGGGCCTACGAGCCCGTCCACGTGAGTGCGAGGTTCGAAACGCAGGTGTGGCATGGCCGGTCCCACTTCGAAGCCGAGGTGTGGGCGTCGAGCTCACTGATACAACCTGTTGAGGATGTCACGCTCGAGAGCCGGCTGGTGGGCGCGGGGGGTGCGGCATTCATCAGTCGTAAGAAGGTAGTCTCGCTCGTGCCTGACTGTGCCATCAGGCTCGATGAGGTTCGATTCCCGATCTCGGATGTTCACGAGGAGATCTTCTTCCTTGACCTGCACCTTCGGGATCGGGCTGGAGAGGTGCTGAGCGCCAACCGCTATCTGTTTAGTCGTGCGGTGAACCTGCGACCGATGCTCGACGCGCCTCCAACCAGGCTCGAAGTGGAGAAGGAGGCGGCTGTCGATAACTGGCAAGTTCACATAACTAATAGTGGGCTGCATACGGCTCTGCTGTTGTGCCTGGAGGATGCGTGTCCTGTTGGGGCCACCGGCTACGCGTATTTCGACGACAATCACTTCTGCCTGTTTCCCGGGGAAAGCAGGATGGTTCTTGTGGAGTGGTGCGGTGTAGCGCCGCGAGAGAGACAGGTTGAGCTGAGCGGATGGAATACTGGGCAGTACGCCGTTGAGTGAGCCGATAGTGAATGTGGTGGATGTGCCGGGTCGGGGCTACGAGTTGAGGGTGACTGCACCGGACTTGAAGGATGGGCACGTGTGCGCGCCGTATCTGCTGCGCGTCATCTCCGCTGACGGCATCGTCAGTGTGCCAATCGATCACGCAACCAGCGGGAGGTCCGGGCTCCAGCTGGCCGGCTCGAAAGGCGATCTTTCCGCTGAGGCGGCTTGGACGCGCCCGCGGTCTGCCGCTGGATACTTTGACGTGGAGCTCAAGGTACGTTACGGAGGCGAGAGTCCCGCGGACCTCGGACTGCAGGTGTCCTTCGACCTTGCAGGCAGCGGACGCCCCACGTGGATGATCCCGGGCGCCTTCTACAAAGAAAACCGGCCCGAGGGCTGCGCCCGCATCTACCCGCGATACAGCTATGGCGGCGGGGCGTTGGAACAGCTCGTCTCCGACAGTTGGTCGTTTCGTGCCGACAGGACTGCCTTGCCCGCCGTCTTCGCCTGGAACGATTCGCTGTGTGCTGCCCTCTGTACAGACCAGCGCTCGCCGCTCGGACTCAGCGGCGTCGGCTTTCGGGGTAATGCGGGCGGTACCTCCATCTGGCTGAACTTCCCGTACCGAGAGGAGCCCGTGACCTACCACGGATCCTTGGACCCCTGGCCGGCCGACTGCGCCACGCATCGCTGGTCGCCCGGTGAGCAGCAATCAGTACAGTTCAGGTTATACCTGGCGCCCCCGGACACCCACGCGTATGACCCCTTCATCCGTGCGATGTACGATATACACAAAGGGGAGAACGAGCTCCGCCCTTGGATGGACATCGAACGGGGCGCGGAGCTAGCTGCACACGGGCTCTATCACTGGCACTATCACCCGGAGCACCACGCCCTCTACGAGACCGCGACGTTCGACCGTGATGCCGGAGACCCTGTCGGCATCCGCGGTGACCGTCCGCACATGCACGTCGGGTGGGTCAGCGGGACGCCGTACGCTCACGCCCTGCTCATGTACGGTCGGAGGGAGGGGAATGAGCACTACGTGGACGCGGCAGTCCGAGTGCTTGACAAGATAGCCGGCGGCATCGCGCCGTGTGGGGCATTTTGGGCGGAGTGGACGCTGGAGCGAGGCTGGGGCACGGGCTGGAACCCGAGACGGGAGTGGCTGCAGGCGCGCACGCTCGCGGAGGCCACACTGTTCATGGTGCGGGCTCTCAGCCTGGAGAGAGAGCAGGGCCAAATACATCCTGACTGGGAGAGTGCCGCTCTGTCGAACCTCCGGTTTGCAGTTGCAAGCCAGCGTGATGACGGGAACTACGGCTCCTATTATCACTTCGAGAGGGGAGACGTGGAGGAGTGGGACGGCGCAGCAGGCATCGTCTGGATCGCAGCGCTACTGGAGGGCGCTGCGTACTTCGAGGAGCCGGGGTTCACAGAATCCGCTTTCCGAGCCGGCCGGTACTACCGCCGGTTCGTAGACGACGACTACATCTACGGCGCCCCGGAGGATGTCCATCTAGCGCCAACGTCGGAGGATGCGTACAACGCCGTGCTCGCGTACGTCCTGCTGTACGAAGCTGAACGTTCCAGCGAGTGGCTGGACCTGGCCCGCAGGGCGGCGGACTGGATGATGACCTTTCGCTGGACGTACAACCTCGACTTTCCTGAGCGTACTATACTCGCGCGCTACGACTTTCGCTCTCGTGGAGGTGACCACGCATCACCTTCCAACCAGCACCTCGGGAGCTACGGCCTTATCTGCCTGCCCGAGATGCTCCGCCTGTGGCGCTACACTGACGACAGGTACTACCTGGACAGGACCCGGGACAACCTGGCGTGCTTTCTGCAGTTCGTCGCTCGCGAGGATGGAGACTTCAACGCGTACAAGGGTATGGTGTCGGAGAGGTTCTACAACACCAACTGCTTCCGTCCGAAGGGGATGCTGCTCGAGCTATCGCACGCCTGGTGCGTTGGCCTTGTTCTTTATGCGTGTCAGAAGGCTGCCCCATACCGCGATGACCTGGACCTGCCGGTCGCGGACAGAGGAAGAGCATGTTGAGTGTAGAGGAGTCTCGGGAGGAGCTTCGGGCTGCCGGCCGGTACATGATGCAGCATGATCTGGCATGGGGCACGGCGGGTAACATCAGCGCCCGGACCGCCATCGATCGCTGCCTGATCACCGCGAGCGGTACACATCTCGGCGAGCTGGAGCCGGATGATGTCGTGGAGTGCTCCTTCTCAGGAGAAGTCGTCTCGTCCCACAGCCGCAGGCCCTCCAAAGAGATGCCGATGCATCGTGCCGTGTACGAGACGCGGCCGGAAGTAAACGCCGTACTGCACGCCGCCCCGTTCTACAGCACGCTGCTCGCATGCTCCGAGTTAGACGTGCCGTCACAATTGTTCGTGGAGTCCATGTACTACCTGGAGAGAATCGAGCGGGTGCCGTACCGGCATCCTGGATCCGGGGCGCTGGGGGAGGCGGTGAGGATCAAGGCAACAGCGGCGAACGTGCTCCTGCTCGAGAACCATGGCGTGCTCGTCTACGACGTGAACGTGCGCGAGGCAAGGATGGCCCTCCAGACGCTTGAGGCTGTGTGCAAGATGGTCATAACGGCGAGGGCCGCAGCGATCAACCTGTGTACGTTACCTTCAGCTACAACACAGGACTTTCTCGAGCGTTCCGGATATAAGCCCCGTAGGGAGTGGCGACAGTGAGGATCGGTGTGGTAGCCGACGACATAACGGGTGCTAACGACATAGGTATTATGTTCGCGAAGTCGGGCTACACGGCGCACGTGTATCCGTTCGACGGCACTTCACCTCTGCAGCGTGAGGGCGCGGAAGAGCCACAGGTCGTCATTCTGGACACCAACTCACGCTGTGACCCCGCGCCAGCAGCGTATGAGAAGGTATACTCCGCCACCCAGGCGCTTGAGAGGTTGGGATGCGAGCGCTTCATTAAGAAGACCTGCTCCGTCTTCCGCGGCAATGTCGGCGTGGAGTTCGACGCGATGCTCGACGCGCTCGGCGAGGAGTTCGCGGTCGTCGTCCTGGGCTTTCCAAAGAACGGGCGGACGACTGTAGACGGCATCCACTATGTTCACGAGCAGAGGTTGCGGGAGTCGCCGTTCAGGCACGATCCCATTCATCCGATGACGAGGTCGAGCCTAGTGGAGATCCTTCAGTCGCAGACACGCCGGAAGGTTGCGGGTGTGAGTCATGAGTTGATCTCTCAAGGGGTCGATCCGCTTCGGGAGCATATTTTCAGGTCGCGGCCGGAGTATGGTTTCGTGATCTTTGACGTCCTCAACCAGGAGTCGCTAACCGTCATCGCGGAGGCCACTCAGGACGAGAAGATCTACTGTGGCAGTTCCGCACTCGCGGAGGAACTACCCGCCGCGTGGGGTGATGCTCCGGGCGAGGACCATTGCGTAGAGGTCCCACACGTTTCCGGCGTCGGCATACTCTGCGCCTCCGGCAGCCTGACACCACAGACTGCGGCGCAGGTTTGCCACATGGCCGAGCGGGGAACGCCCGTCTTCGAGCTGGAGACCGAGCGAATAATCAAGCCGGTCGGTCGGGACGCCGAGGTCCAGCGGCTGGTGCGGGAGACAGTAGCCAGGTTGAGGCTTGGTGACGACGTGATTCTTAGCACGGCGGGCGGGGTAGAGGCGACTGCCCGAACAAAGGCACAAGGACCTCGAAGTGGCCTGGTGGACCCAGAGATTGCGCGTCTGGTATCGGAAGTTATGGGGGTCGTGGTTGCAGAGGCGACCAGGTTGTCGGGGCAGAATCGCCTGCTCGTGGCTGGTGGCGAGACATCCGCGGCCGTATGCTCGCGCCTCGGTATCAAGGGGCTGCGGGTATGGCAGGAGATAGAGCCGGGCCTACCGTCATGTGTGTCGCTTAGCGAGCCGCGGAGGCTATTGGTGCTCAAGTCAGGCAGCTTCGGCAAGCCGGATTTCTTCGAGAAGGCGCTGGCTCACCTGCGGGCGAAGCAAGCGTAACCGGATGAAAGGTGTTGAGGTGAATCCCAGGCTACAGCAGTTAACCGAGAGGTATCCTGACGTGGCGGCGTGCGCCGGCGATATGCAGAAGGCGTTCGATGTATGGAGCCAGGCGTATCGCGAGGGTGGCAAAGCGTTGATCTGCGGCAACGGCGGCAGCGCGGCGGACAGCGACCACATAGTCGGAGAGCTTATGAAGGGCTTCATGTCCACGCGTCCGATTCCCGGCTCCGTCAGACAGCAACTGACCCGCGAGTTCCCAGAGGACGCCGGCTACCTCGCCGACCACCTGCAGGGTGCCCTCCCTGCCATATCCCTGGCCAGTCAGCAGGCCCTGATGACGGCGTACTCCAACGATGTCGCGCCCGACATGGTGTTCGCGCAGCAGGTGTACGGGTACGGAGTGCGTGGCGACATCGTCATCGGGCTGAGCACGTCCGGGACCTCTCGCAATGTTGTGCATGCGCTGCAGGTCGGACGATCTTTGGGCTTGCGTACTATCGGTTTCACGGGCGAGAGCGGTGGGGTGCTCCGCTCCATTTGCGATGTTACGGTGCGCGTGCCGTCGAGCGACACGATGCACGTCCAGGAGAGGCACTTCCCCATGTACCATGCGCTCTGTCTAATGCTCGAGGACGAGTTCTTTCCTTCGTAGCGCCTGAATGCGATGGCCAACGGTGATGACCGTCTGTTCTCCGGGAATGAGTATCTGGTGGCGATGTCGCTTCGCGTGGTGATCATCCGGAGTAGGGTACGTTTGCGAGGGCATTGACAACTTAAGCTGGGTGTGCAGGCCCCAGTC
>JADDPT010000063.1 GCA_016781735.1 Rubrobacter sp. | reverse complement strand
CCGATTGTCAACAATTGACTGAATACTATTGACGCGCTCCTTTGTTCTGTGATAACGTCAGCGACCAGCATACCCGTGGCGCGTGCAGACACGTGCGCGGGGGCGAGAATACGGTAGGAGGAGCAACATGGCGGATACAACCCGGCGTTACGGCTTGCTGTTGCCACACTTCGGTGAGCACGCGAGTCGAAAGAACCTCATCGAGGGAGCACAGAGGGCCGAGGAATACGGTTTTGACTCGGTCTGGGTGCGGGATCACATAGTATTCCACCCTCACGGCATGGAGGGCCAGGACCGCACCCACGTTGATCCGATAGTGACACTGTCGCTGGTCGGCGCTGTAACGGAGAAGCTCCAACTGGGCACAGGTTCTCTGATTCCCTACAGGCACCCTATACAAACCGCCCTGGTGCTGGGCGCACTCGATTTCGTTGCAGGTCCGGGGCGGATAATCGCCGGGTTCGGCATAGGGACTTTCGACCATGAGTTCAACGCGGTCGGGCTGGGTGGCATACCCCGAGCAGACTTGCTCGAGGAGCAGGTAGACATCATCCGCCGCCTGTGGAGCGGGGACGAGATAAGTTATGAAGGCAAGTATTACTCGTTCAACGACGTTGATATCCACCCAGTACCGGCGTCGGAGGGCAGCATACCGATCTGGTACTGCGGCAACTCGCCCGCCTCTGTGCGCCGCGCAGTGGAGTACTGTGAGGGCTGGATGCCCGGACGTATCACCATAAAGACGTTCGAGAAGCGAATGAAGCGTATGACCCGGCTCGCCGGCGAGGCAGGCAAGCCCTTGCCGACTGCTGCGGCGATCCCGATCACCAGTCCGGGGAGCACGAGGGAGGCTGCCCTCGAGAAGGTGAACTGGCAAGGCATGCTGAAGAGCGCTGTGAAGGCCGACTGGGTGCTGCCCGAATCGGGCGCGTTCCAGACTGCGGACGACCTCGAGGGCGCCCTTATCGCAGGACCGCCCGAGCACATCATCCAGGAGACCCGCAAGTACCACAACGCCGGCCTCAGCCACATCGTATATGACTTCCGCTTCCGCTTCGATGACTGGTTCGAGTGCATCGACCTAATCGGCAAGGAGGTCCTGCCTGAACTGAGGCGTGGAGATCAGGAGGCGGCCCAGAGTGCGCCACAGGTTGCGACGGGGGTGGCTCAGTGACAAACGGTAACGACAGCAGTGATGCGAAGCGAGCCAGCGTCAAGCCTGAGGAGGGTCTCAACCTACAACAGATCCTCCAGCTCGAGGTGCCCGATGACCGCGTCGAGCGTCTGAAGAAGCTGGCCCGGGTAGACTCACCCAACCTCAGCGATGAGGTATTTACGTGGCTCGTGAGGCAGCAGGCTCAATGGGCCAACATACAGTACACACGTTTCCTGGCCGGCGCGAAGTTCACCGAGCAGGACGTGGACGACATCATGACCAACTCGTTCGATATACACGTCCATGGTGGCTCGGACCCGTTCGAGCGGCTGCTCCTGGAAGATGACGTGGCGAACGACTTCACCGACGCGGGGTGCCGCGCGCTCGTCTTCAAGACCTGGTACACACCGTCCGCGTCGCGCAACGCCCTGGCCCAGAAGCTGACGAACCTTTATGCCGAGGAGCGAGGGCTTCGACCGGTAGAGGTATTTGGAGGCGTCACCCTGAACTACTCGCAGGGTGGGTTCAACCCTGACGCAGTCAGAAAGTGCCTTGGCTTTCCAGGCATGAAGTACGTCTGGATGCCAATGGTCGACTCTTACCACCATCGAAGGGTCGTCTACGATGATTTCTCCGGTTATGGCCTGCACTTCCTTGATGACCAGCAGAACGTCAAGCCGGAGGTCAAGGAGATACTGGCAATCATCGCGGAGAACGATTTAATACTCGCCTCTGGCCACTATCCGTATGAGGATACCGCGATCTTGTTCGATGAAGCGAAGAGCATGGGAGTGAGGCGCATGGAGGTAATCCATCCGGCCCACATCCACTCAAAGCACACGATCGAGCAGATGAAGGATCAGGCCGCACGGGGCGCGAAGCTCATGCTGTCCGGACTTGGCGCAATGGCCTTCCCTTTGCACGAGAGTGGGCCCTTGTACGCCGCCAGGGTCATCAAAGAAGTGGGGCCGGAGAACGTCGTCTACGGGTCCGACTTCGGGCAGCTGCAAAACGTCCCACACATAATCGGTAACCGCTGGATGATCAAGCTCCTTTTCGCCTACGGCTGCACGAAGGAAGAGCTGTATCAGGTGTTCCAGGCGACTCCTGCCGAGCACCTGGGCATCGAGCCGCCGCCGCCTCTGGGCACGCCTGCCCATCCTGGGTGGCCGCGCCATTCCGACGAGAAGCGGTATGTCGGACATCCACAGGCCGACCCGTCAGCCCGTGCTCGCGCCCACGGCAGGTGGACCCCGTCTTACAATGGATTCACCACATCGGCAGATATAGGGGCAGAGATACCGTAAGACGTGCAAGGCAGGAGGAGGCCCAGCCTTCCTCCTGCCTTGCTGCTGGACCACTGATGGCCCCGCGTATGGTGGATGTTGCGCTGAATGAGCGGATGCAGGGTGGAGTAGGCAGTGGTCTTGCAGATGACACGGGTTCGGTGGCGCCGCGGCCCAGCAGAAGTTCGTAGTTCAGCCCGTGGGGTTGGGCGTAACCAGTTGTGAGATGCTCTTATGTTACTCGAGATCAACAAGACTTCTGACGTCCAGGCTGATCAGTCCTCGGCCTGGGCCCTTATCAGGGACGTGCCTCGCCTGAGCAGTTGCATCCCGGGCGTGTCGGACGTGCACGAGGCCGAACCTGACCTGCGCTACACCGCGACGGTATCCGACAAGCTGGGGCCGTTCAAGCTGACGGTGCCGGTGCAGATCCAGATACAGTCCATAGACGAGCCGCGTCGTATCACCGCCGAGCTTACCGGTAATGACGCCAAGGGAGCAGCTCGGTTCCGTGGCACGCTCGAGGCGGTGCTGGAGCCGACAGCTTCAGGCTCCAAGCTGGCTATCGGGGCGCGGGTAGATGTGCTTGGTCGATTGGCCGCCCTGGGCGCCGCTCCCATGAGGCGGCGGGCAGATCAGATCTTTACCGAGTTCATCCGCTGCCTGAGCGCAGAGTTGAGCGCGGCGCAGGCGAGCAGTGGCGGAGGGGATGTCCCGGTATGAGTGATACCTCTGCCCAGATACTACTGCGCACCACTGTCAACGGGCTCGACGTGGCGGTGGCCATCGAGCCACAGGAGACGCTCGCCGAGGTCTTGCGGGAGAAGCTGCAGCTCATCGGCACGAAGGTCTCGTGCAACGTTCAGGTCTGTGGAGCCTGTACCGTGCTCGTCGACGGTCTGCCCGTGAGCTCGTGCACCTACCTGGCATACGAGGCTCGTGACAGGCAAGTGTTGACTATCGAGGGGCTGGCATCGAAGGACGGCACGCTTCACCCGCTGCAGACGGCATTTATAGAGGAGAACGCATTTCAGTGCGGTTTCTGCACTCCGGGCATGATACTCGCCGCCAAGAGCCTTCTCGACCAGCGTCCGGATTCGAGCGAGCACGAGATCGTCGAGTACATGGAGGGCAATATCTGCCGCTGTACGGGTTACCGTTCCATCGTGGCAGCGATTCAAAAGGCACAGGCTAGCGTGGCGGATAGGAGCAGTTGATGTCGAGAGACTCCGATGACGCAAAGGTAGACCTGACCCCTCAGAACTGGTCAGACCTGCCGGTCGAGCCGGTCACAGACGTCAGCCACGAGACTGGTTTCCAGGTCGTCAACAAGTCCGTCCCTCGCCGTGACGGCGTGGCGAAGGTAACAGGGCGGGCGCTGTACACCTCCGACATCACCCTGCCTCGAATGGCGCACGCACGGATCGTCCGCAGTCCCGTGGCGCACGCGCGTATCACCTCAATAGATGTCAGTGCAGCGCTTGAGCGACCTGGCGTGTACGCTGTGCTTACTGGCGAGGATCTGAAGGCGCTGCCTCACACTCATTACGGCCACGCAGTTCCCGACCATGCGGTCCTTGCTATCGACAAGGTGATCTTTGTGGGGGAGCCGGTAGCAGCCGTTATCGCGGCGAGCGAGCGCATAGCTCAGCAGGCAATGGAAGACGTCGTCGTGGAGTACGATGAGCTCGACGCCGTCATCACGGTGGATGAGGCTTTGAGTCCGGAGGCGCCCGTGATACATGGACGGGCGTTTACCAGCGGTGCGTTCCGGGGATTCGAGGAGGAGACGGTCGCCGGCCAAACCTCGAATATCTGTGAGGAAGCTCACGTTGGTTGGGGTGATGTGGAAGAGGGCTTTTCTCAGGCCACGACTATTGTGGAAGGTGAGTACTACTATCCGATGGCGTACGCATACGCCATGGAGCCGTACGTCGCTGTTGGTGACGTGTCGGATAACTCGCTTACCGTCTACTCGTCGGCGCAGCATCCCTTCATGGTCCGGCACGATCTAGCGCACGTGTTCGGTATGTCGCTCGGGCAGGTACGCGTGGTCGTGCCGTACGTCGGAGGAGGCTACGGTAGCAAGTCGTACACGAAGATAGAGCCGTTGGCCGCTGCGTGCTCGTGGTGGGCCAAGCGACCGGTGAAGATCCAGCTTGGGGTCGAGGAATCGATCCTCACCACTCGCGGCGACGACGCGCTCGTCCGGATGCGCACCGGGGTAGACTCTGACGGTCGGATCATCGCGCGCGAAGCCACCATCTACCTGAACAGCGGCGCGTACGCTGAAAACAGCCCGCTGGTGTGCAAGAAGTCCGCAAACCGAATAGTCGGGCCGTATGCGATTCCCCACGTCAAGGTGGATTGCTACTCGGTCTATACCAACACCTGCCCGGCCAGCTCGTTCCGGGGGTTCGGCGCTTCGCTGGTTACTTTCGGGGCGGAGTCGCAGATCGACGAGCTTGCCGAGAAGCTGGGCGAAGACGGGCTGTCGTTCCGGCTACGCAACGTCGCTGATGAGGGGGAGAGGTTCTTCCCCAAGATGCGTGGGCTTGACGCAAACCTGAAGGGCGACCTGAGAAAGCTGGCCGCGATGCTCGAGTGGGACGCGGAGCCTCAAGCCGGCCGGGGCAAGGGACTGGCAGTATCGGCGAGCGATGCGGGGGCACATCCCATCACCACAGCCGCCATCAAGCTTCATGGCGATGGGTCGGTCACGGTGCTTACCGGCAGTACCGAGCTGGGGCAAGGGAGCCACACAGTGCTCGCGCAGATCGCGGCGGAGGAGTTCGGCATACCGCTGGAGTCGGTTCAGGTCGTGGCATCCGACACCGCTATCGTGCCGTTTGAGCGATCCACCGGCGCCAGCCGTACTACCACGCTGATGGGGCGAGCCGTACAGGAGGCGTGCCAGGAAGCTATCGCGCAGCTGTGTGAGATGGGTTCCGAGGCGTTTGGGGTGCCTCCAGAGGAGATCGAGCAGGAGAGTGGCGGCTTGCGGCACGGCGATAGAAGCATGGCTTGGTCGGAGCTACTGACCAGCTTCTTTGGAATGCCCGACTGCGAGATAGTTGGTAGGGCGTACCTCAGGCGCGCGGGCGACCTGAAGGAGCTCCCCCCCTTCTGGGAGATCGGTTGCGCCGGTGTCGAGATAGAGGTTGACGAAGAAACCGGCAGGATCGAGCTCACCCGTCTCGCGGCCGTGGGAGATGTAGGGCTGGCGATAAACCCGGCGATGGCTGAGGGGCAGGACCTGGGAGCGGCAGCGATGGGCATCGGTACGGGACTCTTCGAGGAATTGGTGTATGACGGTCAGCAGCTCGCCAATGCTAACCTCTGGGACTACCGGGTGCCGCGCTTCACTGACATCCCAAGTGACGTTCGTTTGGAGCTGACGCAGGATCAGAACGGGGTTGGCCCATACGGAGCGAAGGGTGGAGGGGAAGGCTCGCTCAATCCGATGTCGGCGAGCATAGCCAACGCTCTCTACCAGGCAACTGGGGTACGAGTACATGAAGCCCCATTGACCCCGGAGCGTGTGTGGCAAGCGCTACAGGCAAAGAAAAGCAGTCAGAGGGAAGCAGAATGAGGACAGAACAAGTTAGCTTCTACAGCGAAGGGGCAAAGATGGGAGGCATCCTGCGTCTCCCGAACGAGGTCCGCGACGGTCAGCATCCCGCCATAGTACAGGGTCCCGGTTGGATGGGACTGAAGGACGCCAAGCTGTACGAGCGGTATCACGAGGCGCTGACAAACGCGGGATACTACGTGCTGGCGTTCGACTACCGGGGCTTCGGCGACAGCGAGGGCGACCAGGACATGATCATGCCGCTAAGGCAGGTTGAGGACTGGCGCAACGCTATCAGCTACATGCAGTCGCGGCCGGATGTCGACCCAAACCGCATCGGCGCTTTTGGTTCCGGCGGCACGGGCGGCGGCAACGCGGTGTACGTGGCGGGCATAGACACGCGGGTGAAATGCGTCGTCTGCCAGGTCGGTATCGCTGACGGCGAAGACTGGCTGCACCGGATGCGACGGGAGTACGAGTGGGTCGACTTCATGAAACGGCTCGACGAGGACCGCCAGCGGCGCGCCACCGAAGGCACGAGTGAGCTGGTCAATCCCAAGGAAGATATTATGATCGCCACCCCTGAGCGCAAGACGACGGGTGTCAAGAAGGACGTCGACGTGCGCGTGCCGACGCAGGTGCAGCTTCGTTCCGCGGATGCGATCATCGAGTACAAGCCCATTGATGTCGTTGACCGCATCAGTCCCCGAGCGCTGATGCTCATTGCGGTTGATCCGGACGCTGTAACGCCGTTCGATCACTCCGTCAAGCTGTTTGAGAAGGCAGGGTCTCCCAAGCGCCTGGTCGTCCAGCGTGAGACGAGTCACTACAGCGCATACAACGATTACCACACGATCGTAACACCGATGATTGTGGACTGGTTCGACACCTATCTCACCTCCGGTCCGGTCGAGGTGCGGGAGGACAGCATGCTGACCGAGGATGTCACGTACCTAACCAAGGACTCCGTCGCGGCTACTGCCCCGGCAGCAGTCTCGACGTGAGAAGTGGAGGCAAGTAGACCATGAACCGGCTTCCAGCGTTTACGATCTCCCAGCCACAGAGTGTTGCCGAGGCCAGCGAGATGCTTGCCAGCCTCGGCGATTCAGGGCGCCTGTACGCCGGTGGCACGGAGCTGCTCGCGACCATGAAGGAGGGCGCCCTCCTGTACGACACCTTGGTGGACGTGAAGACCGTGCCGGGGCTTGCCGATATCCGGGTGCAGGATGGAGAGCTATGGATCGGCGCCGCGGTCACCCACTTTTCCATCGAGACCTCTCCGATAGTTCGGGAGCTTCTTCCTGTGCTGTCGTACGTCGAGAGTCGGGTGGCAAACACCCGGGTCCGGGCCACAGGCACCCTCGTGGGCAATCTCTGCTTCGCGGAGCCCCACTCTGATCCGGCAACAATGCTACTGTGTCTGGATGCCCGCGTGGTAGCGCAGAGCACGAGAGGCGAGCGCCAGCTGACCATTGACGAGTTCTTCGTGGGCGCGTATGAGACCGCTCTGGAGGAAGACGAGGTCGTCACCAGCGTGGTAGTTCCGTTACCGCCGGCGAACTGGAGAATGGCATACAAGAAGTTCCAGATCATTGAGCGACCAACTCTCGGTCTTGGGGTAGTTCTCGAGCTGAATGACGGGGGTGACTCGGTTGCCACTGCTCGCGCGGCCGTGGGGTGCGTCAGCGAATCTCCCTTGCGCTCCTCAGCAGCGGAAGCACAGCTTGCCGGTCCCTTGGAGAGCCTGCTGGAGCGCCTTGATGCGGCGGGAGACAGCCTGGCGGACGAAGCTGACCTGCTAGACGATCGGGAAGGAAGCGCCGAGTACAAGCGACACCTGATCAAGGTCTTCCTGAAGCGGGCGGTGCAACAAGCACTGCAATCGGACGGCCCATCACGGTAGGACCTGCTTATCCGTCGCGTGAGCCGCGATGTATGGCGGAGCACATGCGTCACGGCGCCGCGACGTTCCAAGGCACGCCTTTCAACAGGGGTTCGGTGGGAGGCTTTGCCACCGGCTTGATGTCACCACTATTAGGGCGTCGATATATTGGATCCACAGGAAGGATGAGCAGTAGCCGTGCCATCTGAGGTGCGCATCATTGGCCTGGACGGCATCGGGGAGCTACGCCCTGGCGACGACCTGGTGCCAGTCATACTAAGCAGCCTCACGGTGTCGGGAGTCTCCCTCGAGCGTGGCGACATCACCGTTGTGACGCATAAGGTCGTCAGCAAAGCCGAGGGAC
>JADDPT010000047.1 GCA_016781735.1 Rubrobacter sp. | reverse complement strand
CCCCAGGATCAATTACCCTGCAAGTGGCTGTAGGCTGCTGAACTTCGCGGTGCCGGACAGCACGTCCGAGCTGGAGGGGGTGGTGTCCTTATAGCTCTTGTGTTTCCTTCGAGGAAGAAGAGGATCGTCCCGTAGCCCGCCTCTGTCCTGCTGAACGGGGCGAAGCTGTGGAGCAGCAGCGCCACCACCAGCAGCGCGCTGGTGAGAAGGCCCAACCGCACTGTCCGATTACCCATGTACACCTCACATGTCTCATTGTTGCAGCCGCAGGCCGATATTACGTGCTTATATGATACAAAAATACAGGCCGAAGGGAGTATGAGTGAAGAGTACTATGCGACCCGGATGCAGACGGACAGGGACTTTGCGTCAGCCCTCATCCGAATCCAGGCAGATGGGAGGGCGAGGCGTTGGGGCTAGGCCTGACGCTCCTCCAGCCTTCGGCTGAAGAGCGAGAGGCTGTAGTTGACCGTAAAGTACATCAGAGCGATAAGGACAAAGACAGGTAGCGCACGGAACGGAGGCTGGTTGAAGACTATCTGCCCCCGGCGCAGCAGCTCAAGGATGCCTATGACGGCGGTGAGAGACGTATCCTTCAGCAGCGTGATGAACTGCCCGACCAGCGCGGGAGTCATGCGGCGGAGTGCGATGGGCAGGGTGATAAAGCGGAGCACCTGAGTGCCGGTGAAGCCTTGAGAGCGTGCCGCCTCCACCAGACCCGGGTTCACCGAGAGGATGCCGGCACGGATTATCTCCGCAACCAGAGCAGCCGTAAACCCAGACAGCGCGATTACACCGGCGGTGAACGGGTTGAACTGAATCCCCGTGATCTGCCTCGAAGAGAAGTACACAAAGAAGATGATCAGCAGCAGCGGCAGGCTGCGAATAAGCTCGATGTAGAGGGTGGCGGGGTACCGAATGAACGGGAATCTCGAGAGCCGCGCCAGCGCGAGCAGCATTCCCAGCACGAAGGAGATACTGATCGAGATCGCCGCCAGGGCCAGGGTGTAGCCCAGCCCACCCAGCAGGAACCGCAGTACCGGGACGTTGAACAGCCAGTCGAGGTCCAAGTAAAGCAGCTCCTATCTGTACGCGGCGCGCATGCGCCGCTCCAGCCCATTGACCATGAACGCCGCGGGAATGGTCAGCGAGAGGTACAGTGCTGCGGCCCCCAACAGCACGGGCGCGTATGCGAATGTGCGCGAGCTGATCAGGTTCGCGGTGCCGAGGATGTCGAGCAGCGATATTGTGCTCACTAACGAGGAGTTCTTGATCAGGTTGATCGTCTGGTTCCCCAGCGGAGGGATCGTGTTCCTGATCGCCTGCGGCAGAATCACCAGCCGCATCGCCTGCAGATACGACAGGCCGGAGGCAAGCGCAGCCTCCAACTGACCGCGCGGAATTCCCTGGATGCCGCTCCGTAGCACCTCCGCTACGAACGCGCCGGTGTAGATGCCGAGGCCCAGCACGCCAGTCACCAGCTCAGAGAAACGGATACCCACATCGGGCAGGCCAGTGTAGATAAAGAAGATCAGTACCAGCAGCGGCACGTTGCGGACGAACTCCACGTACGACGCACCGACCAGCCTCGCGAGCCTGTTCGGCGTCACACGCAGCACGGCCACTACAACTCCGATAGCGAGGGCCAACAGGAGGCCGAGCGCTGACACCTGTATGGTGATCAGCAGCCCTTGTAGCAGCAGGTCGAAGTTGTCGACTAGCACGGACCAGCGCAACCGGCTCCCCCTGTACCCTTGCTCTACGCCTCACGCGTGTGTCGGCAGGCTGCCAACACACGTGCATACGGAAAATCTTCCACACATGAGATACGGGCAGCCGTCGGAACAATCCTCAAGCCGCCCGCACCGCTAGGATCCTCTTACTGGGACTTGCTCTGCTCCTCGAACTTCTGAGCGGCCTCCTGAGCAGACGTGCCGTACCACTCCTTGAAGTCCTTGGGGAGGGGCTCCTTGAGCCACTTCTGGTGGATCTTGGCGTACTCCCCGTTATCCTGCATATTCTTCAGTGCTTCGTTTACCGCCTTCTGCAACTCGGTGTTACCCTTGCGGATGCCAAGGCCGTAAGGCTCGAACGTGAACAGGCCACCAGTGAGCTTCAGGTTCTCAGGATCCTGCTGCCGGAAGCCTTCCAGCAGCACGTTATCCGTCGTGATCGCATCCACGCGACCGTTCCGGAGCGAGCTGAGGCACTCTGTGTACGACTCGAACAGCGTCACCTTTGCCTTGGGCACTAGGCGGCGGATCGTCTCCTCGGGCGTGGAGCCCTCGACGGTACACACGTTCTTGCCCGCCAAGTCCTTGTACTCCTTGATGTCCGAGTCCTTCTTGACGAGCAGCGACTGACCGGCGCGGTAGTACGTATTGGAGAAGTCGATCTCCTTCAGGCGATCGGGCGTGATCGTCGCGGTTGCGGCGAACATGTCTATCTGACCGTTCTGCAGGAGTGGGATACGGTTCTTGGAACTGACCTGGACTAGCTTGACCTTCTTCTCGTCCCCGAGGACGTGCTTTGCAATGGCTCGCGCAACATCAATGTCGAAGCCGGTGACCTCGTTCGTTTTTGGGTCAAGCGAGCCGAACGGCGGCGCGTCGTACTTCACACCAACGTTGAGGGTACCGCGCTGCTTTATCTGCGCGAGGGTAGTGCCGCCACCGTTGCCTGCGCCTGCGGCGGGTGTGCCTGCGGCATTATTACCACCACCTGCCGCTGTCGGTGACACAACCCCCTCCACCTGGGCGCCAGTGTTACCACCGCCGTTGCCGCAAGCCGCAAGCATGAGCGTGAGCACGAGCAAGAGGACCGCGACCAAGGATGTGCGCCCAATGGCGCGCCGTTGCCTGGAAATAGCAGACACCTGTTTCTCCTTCCATTTGAGCCTGACGTTACGTGTGTGTATTGCGAAGGTCGAGGGACTCACCTTCCGGTGTAACCACCCCTTTCTCAGAGTATCTTCGACAGGAACAGTTTGGTACGGTCCTCCTTGGGATCCTGGAAGAAATGTTCAGGAGTGCCGACCTCAACTATTCGCCCGCTGTCCATGAAGATCACCCTGTCGGCAACCTCGCGGGCGAAGCCCATCTCGTGCGTCACGACGACCATGGTTATGCGGGTACGCGCCAGGCCCTTCATCACCTCAAGCACTTCCTGGATCATCTCCGGGTCGAGCGCGCTTGTCGGCTCGTCGAACAGCAGGATCTTCGGCTCCATCGCAAGCGCGCGAGCTATAGCGACTCGCTGTTGCTGCCCGCCCGAGAGCTTTCCCGGATAAACATCCGACTTGGCGCCGATGTCAACGCGCTCCAGAAGTTGCTGCGCGGCCTTGTCGGCCTGCGCGCGGGGAACCTTCTTGACCCGCGTTGGGGCAAGTGTAATGTTCTCCAGCACCGTCTTGTGTGGGTAGAGGTTGAACTGCTGGAACACCATGCCCACCTCCTGGCGAAGGCGGCGGATGTTCGTACGGGGACTCTCAACGTGCTGCCCGTCAACGATCAGCTCACCCTGGTCTATCGTCTCCAGACGATTGATGCAGCGTATGAGCGTGCTCTTGCCGGAGCCGGAGGGTCCGATGACGACGACAACCTCACCCTCGTCTATGGAGAGGTTGATGTCGTTCAGTACGTGTAGCTTGCCGAACCACTTGTTGACGCCGATGAAGTCAATGATAGCCATCTACCGCGGTCCGACTCCCTTCTTACCGAACGGTACGCCCGTGCCCGGCCGCGCCGGTTGCAGCAGGATAGCGATTGCACTGAGAGATTGTCAACCGCGACGTTAGTCGGCGGCGGTGCGGACTGGCTGAGTGTCTCGATACAGCACGGCCGGCTGCTTGCGTGATCCGGACATTGGACAACGTGGCCCGCAGGTACATTGGTCAGGAACGTTCGATTTAGGAAGAAGACCGGAGGGGTGGATTGATCGAAAGTCAGGGGATGGCGACCTCTATATCGTCGCCGGTGAGCCGCAGCTCATACTTGGGGACGGGAGTGACGGCCGGGAAGGAGAGTTGCTTGCCGGTGCGGATGTCAAACTCCGCGCCGTGCAGCGGACACTCCACCGTGCCCTCGTCGGGGTAGACCTCGCCCTCGGAAAGCTGCGAATACGCGTGGGAGCACACGTCCGAGATGGCGTAATACTCGCCGTCCAGGTTGTACACGCCTATCTCGTGCTCGCCGATCTCGACGCGCTTGACCGTGCCAGGCTCTATCTCACCAACCTGGGCCACCTTGTGAAACTCCGCCATCGCCGGCCTGGTTCCTTTCACGGGCCAACACCCTGTCGGCCCTAAATGTAGAGGCGCCCCACAAGGGCGCCTCCCTCTACCTTAGCTTCGGTTAGTCTCTCAACCGCCGGCACGGCCTCCCTAGAGGTCCTCCTCGTCGGGGTCTGGGACGCCGTACACACCGCCTTTGAGTACCTTGAGGCTCAGCAAGGCGCACTTCACGCGCACGGGGCTGAGAGGAATGCCGAGCGTCTCCAGGATGTCCTCCTTGCCGAGCTGCTTCACCTCGTCGAGCGACTTGCCCTCGATCATCTCGGTGAGCATGGAGGCGGATGCCTGTGAGATGGCGCAGCCCTTCCCGGAGAACTTCACGTCCTCAACCATGTTGTCCTTCACCAGCAGGTCTATCCGAAGCTCGTCGCCGCACAGCGGGTTCGAGTCCTCGTATGTCACGTCGGGCGTCTCTATGACGCCCCGGTTCCGCGGGTTGCGGTAGTGGTCGAGTATGTATTCTCTGTAGAAATCATCCATATCGGGTTGTGTCTCCTGCCTCAATTATACCGGAGGAGTGGCACCCTCCGTCCGCGTGGCAGTTGAACGCCTGGACTATGGGCCAGAGTGCGCGAACATTCGTCACACCTGCAGCGTGGTGAAATTTTTGGTCTGTCGCGGTCAGTAGCTCCGCTTGCACGGCAAGCTCATGCCATGCACGGCGCTTCAGCGCAATAGCAGCCAGCCGGCGTCGGCGACTACCACGACCGACCAGAACGCGACTATCAGCACCGGCTTGCGCAGGAAGCACCGGCTGCGGGTGAGACCGAGCGTGAACGCGCGCGCATACAGCACGATCGCGACGCTCGCCACGACGAGCACGAAGATGGGCGGAGTGAGGAGCCAAGCGAGCAGGCCGACTGTGCCCATCTTGCAGAAGGTGAACGCCAGACGCTCGTACTTCTCGGCGCGGCTCAGCCCCGCATACCTGTCGGCAACGCGACCGCTCATCGCCCGCGGCCCCGCCGACCGTTCAACTGGACGAGCTGGCCCGCGGAAACCTGCCCCGCCGACGTGAGCTGCCGCAACTCACCGAAGAGCTGCCGCGCGCAGAACGGAACGCGCACCGGGTCGGCATCGCCGTTCGTCGAGCCGACGTGCACGCAGCACTGCTGCAGGCGCTCGACGTTCAGCGTCCAGGCGTCCATGAAGTGCTTCACCGTGAGCCGCTTCACGCGCTTCGCCACCAGCTCGGTTGGCCGCTCCCGCCGGAGCACCATGCTCCCTACGCTCTTCACGAAGTTGTTCAGGCCCAGGTCACAGTTCTCGCACAGGTTCAGCAGGTAATCCACCAATTCCGGGCGGGTGATAGTCGTCGTCTCGCTCATCATGCCAAGCAGGGCCGACTCCATGTCGTAGTCCGCGGCGATGCGGTTCGACACGGCGCCGAGGTTAGCCTTGAGCCGGTCTGTACCCAGTAGCCGGGCGATAGAGTTCATCTGCCCCTCGTCGCCACGCACAAAGTAAGAGATGGCGCAGCAGTCCGGGTGGCTGCAGGGGAGCGCGATGAAGTCTTCGGGCGTTACCATGCCGCCCGTCTGCTCGCCCAGTCGCTTCATCACCCCCGTCGTGGTCACCCTGTCCATAGGGTCTATGGGCCTCGCCCGGCCGGAGCCGAACACGGGCTGGAACGCCACCCCACCGATGTAGTCGGTCTCGAGCGCGAGCTCTGCGACCTTGCCGACCTCCGAATCGTTGACGCCTTGGGCAACGGCAATCGCAAGCGTCGTGAAGATGCGCTCGGAGGTCAGCCGCCGGAGCGCCTCCTGCTTCACGTCGCGCAGGTCCTCGCCCCGGTGGTACAGGTGGGTCTCGAGCGAGAAGCCGTCGAACTGGAGGTACACCTCCAGCCGACCGCGCAGCCGGGCCAGCACGTCCACAAACCTGTCGTCCCTGGCGATGCGCACGCCGTTCGTGTTGAGCAGGATGCGGCTTACCTTGCGCGATGCGGCGCCGTGCAGGATCTCTACGATGTCGGGATGCACGGTCGGCTCGCCGCCGCTGAGCATCAGCACGTCAATACTGCCGCCCTCTCGCTCGATGGCGGCGTCGAGCGAGCGCATGATGTGCTCGAAGCGCACGTACCTCGCGACGCCGGGGCCACTCTCCGCGAAGCACGTGGGACAGTGCAAATTACAGTTCTCGGTGATATCCAAAAGCAGGATGCAGGAGTGCTGCGTCTGCAGGTTGCCGAGTCCGCGCGCGTAGCCCATCGGTATGGGCAGGTCGTTGCCGGGAGTATCCGGGATGATCTGCTTCGTCGGCACCCGCCACTGCTGCTGCGAGTTCCATAGGTCGTAGTCCTCCTCGTAGAGGCTCATGACCTCCCCGTGCCCCCGCCGGCAGTGCCGCAGAAGGTACACCTTGCCATCCATAAGCACGAGGTTGCCCTGCAGGATGTCCGTCTCGTACTCCACCTTGCGGTCCGGGTCCTCACGGAAGCAGTGACCGCAGACGGTCAGGACCATTCGAAGCGGAGTGTAAGGTCGAAGTGCAAGCATGAGAGTAGACTCCTGTTCGCCGCTACTGATTCAGTACACTACGCCCCGCAGAGGAGCACCAGTCCACACAGAGCACAAACCGGCGACTATCACGAGGAAGATGAAGGGAATCACCAGAGCCAGGACCAGCCCCCCGGCAGCATCCACAGCCGCCCTACGACTTCTCCTGACCAGGCTGATCGAGATCCCTGCCGCCACCAGCAGGAACACCAGGAAGACCATCATCACAACAATGACCAGGGCCCCCTCGAAGTCAGCAAACAGCCGATAGAATCCAACAGAGTACACGAGGAATGTCAGCCCATACAACCCCACCACATAAGCGGTAAACCTGCGCCAATGTTCTCTGCTCCAAGGATCTGCTTTGTTCGCAGGGCGTAAAGACCGTAAAGCTTCGTCTACCTCGGCCGGGTCATGCCCTGCCTGGATCAGATTCCTGCGAATGGCCTTATGCGTGTACGTGCCCTGGTTCTCCTCGATGTATCGCTTGATGTCCGGGTCCAACTGGATCGCCTCCTTCGCACGCTTGGTCGGGCATAACTCAACCCGTTTCTACGCGATCGACCTCACTGTTACGCATCCCGGTCAGCCGGTCGAGCAGGCATAGCGGGTGAGCGCGAGCTCCCCCTGCCTGCTCCTGTCACGCACTGAGCTGCGCGATACAGATACCGGCAAATATGACTATAGCCAGGAACGGCAGCAGGAAGACGACGACGAGCGCGCTGGCGAGACCGAACGCTACAGGCTGGTTCTTACGTAGCAGAAGCACGCTTGTTATGAACCCACCGAGCAGCGCGAGAAGAAAGACTATGGCAGCTGCTTCGGGAACGAAATAACCAAGCAGTGCGGTGACGGCTACTATGCCGACCACGAAGCCGAGGAAGCTGGCCCAGTACACCGGCGTTGTGAAGACGCGCTCGCCCCGCTTACGCTCTCTCTGCTGGGTCTGAGGAGTCTGATGCAGCGGCTCTCCCCACCGGTCCAAGGCCTGAGAGGCGGGGGCGTCCTCCGGCACCGCGTCCTGCCAGGCAGCCTGAATGTCCGGTTCGCTGTAGCCGGCATCGGCGAGGTTTCGGTCAATCGCCTCGCGGGTGTACGTCTCCCGGTTCTCGCGGATATACCGAACGATCTCAGGATTCGCCATGCAGCACCTCCCTACCTGAAGCTACCGTCTGAGCAGATGGAGTCACCCTCGGGCCGCCAGCATGAGCAGGCACCGGTGCGGGCGGCATCCAGTACACCCCTCGGCGCAACTGCCTGACGAAATGGTAGATAAGGAGTGCTGTGAGAGGAATGAGCACGAACTGGGGGCCGCTCAGCCCGGCCAGCTGGTCACCGTTGGCACGCACGAACTCGACAGCAAAGCGGAAGAGCGCCGCGACCAGGAGGTACAGCTTGAGAGTGTCACCCTGCACAGGCATGAGGCGCCGGTAGCGCCAGATGGCGAAGAGTGCAAGTAGGTGAAAGATGATCTCGTACACCATGCTCGGATGCATTCTGCCCTGGCAGCCCGGGCAGACAGCGAACTGCTGCGCCGCGCTCTCACTCACAGACACGCCCCATGGGAGGTTCGTCGGCGTGCCGAGCGGCAGCTCCGACAGAAAACAGCCGACGCGGCCGATCACCATCGCGAGCGGGATAGCGGCGGCGTAGCAGTCGCCCGTGGAGCGCGTGTACCCAAGCGCCCGCTTGGAGAGCACGATGGCCACGTAGCCGCCGAGAATACCTCCTATGATGCTCTTGCCGCTGTGAGAGATCATGTATGAGAGGGGAGCCCCGACCATGTTGCTGTAGTAAGGCAGGTGCTCCCAGGCGGTGATGAGACGCGCGCCGATCCCCCCGCCCACGATCGCGGCTATGGAGATCACGAAGATACGGGGCCCGAGCATCCCGCGCCGCCGGAGCTCGTAGTAGTACAGCAGCAGGCCGGCGAGCAGCCCCATGGTGGTGAAGAAGTCGTGGGTGTAGATGACGATGGGTCCGTTCCGGTAGAGGACTGGAAACATCTTACCCTTCCTGGCTGTGCGTGCTCAGGATCGCACAGCGCCCCTGCGGTAGAACTACGGAACCCGCTCCCCTCCCGCCCGGAACTGACAAATGACCCATCCACACGGCCACCGCGCGGCCTGATTATACATGCCTCACCGACACGGCACTACACCCTTGATCGGGAACCTTTCTTCACCGACGGCGTTGTATAGGTGACGGTTTCTTACAAGAGGAGGTGTTACGTTGGGCAGCTTGGGGTTACGGGTCGTGTTCGCACTGGCGCTGATTCTCATTATGGCCGCGCCTGTCTTCGGGCAGGAGGGTGAGCCTACATGCGAGGAGGCAGCAGCGCAGGAGGGAGGCGGTGCTCATCTGCAGCTAAGCGAGCAGGGCGGTGCGTTCATGGTCGAGGGCTGCAACTTCCAGGCGGGGGAGCAGGCCACGGTGGAGGCCAGGCTCAAACTAGGCGACGCAGACTTCACGCAGCTCGACCCTATGCAGGCGACAGCCGGTGCCCAGGGCGACTTCGAGGTTTCGTTCCAGGGTGAGGGCACAATTGATTACAGCGCCGGGTACCACTTCGAGGCCGCGGCTACAGGCTCGGCGGGCAGCGAGGCGACCGCCGGTGTGGCAGGGATAGCGAGTGGTGGTCCGATGATGCCCGAGACAGGTGGTGGCGGCACGGCGGGGACAACCTTTCCCCTCGCGCCTGCGCTTGTCGTCGCAGTGATCGCGATGCTGTCCGCGCTGGCCGGGAGGCGCTTGGCGACCTGCTGATCTCCCCAACGTCGCGCGTCGTCACGAGAACCTGCTGGTCAGGACGCAAGAAGGGCCAGGACGGATCGTCCTGGCCCTCGCGATGCGCCTAGAGTTGCAGGGACTACAGCTGAAATATCTGGCGCGCCTTGTGAAGCGCGGTGACGAGCGTGTCCACATCCTCGCGATCGTTGTAGATGTAGAAACTCGCGCGCGTGGTCGCGGGGATGTCATAGCGGTCCATCAGCGGCTGGGCGCAATGGTGGCCGGCCCGCACCGCTATGTTCTCCCTGTCGAGGATGTGCGCCAGGTCGTGCGGGTGGATGTCGGCGAGCGTGAAGCTGAGGGCCGCGCCGTGATGCTCCCCCGGCGGGCCGTACAGCCGCAGGTCCGGAACCTCGACCAGCCTCTCCATTGCGTAGCCTACTAGCTCGCGCTCGTGCTCGCGGACGCGATCCATGCCAAGTGCCGTAAGGTAATCCACCGCCACGCCGAGACCGACGCCGCCCGAGATGTTCGGCGTGCCCGCCTCGAACTTGTACGGCAGCGCGGCGTACCGGGTGCCGTCGAGGTGCACCTCGCGGATCATGTCACCACCGCCCAGGAACGGCGGCATGGCGTCCAGCAGCTCGCGCTTGCCGTAGAGCACGCCGATTCCTGTGGGACCGCACATCTTGTGTCCGGTGAACGCGACGAAGTCGGAGTCCCACTCGCGCACGTCTACCGGCATGTGCGGGGCGGCCTGCGATGCGTCCACCACAACTACCGCGCCTGCCTCGTGAAAGCGCGTGGTCAGCTCCCTGATGGGATTGATAGTGCCTAGCACGTTCGACACGGCGGTGACTGCGAGCAGCTTCGGTCGCAGCTCCAGCACCCGCGCGATGTCGTCCTCACGCAGGTAACCTTGATCGTCCACGTGGATGAACTCCAACCGGGCACCGGTGAACTGGGCGAGGATCTGCCACGGCACGATGTTCGAGTGGTGCTCCATCTCCGTGAACACGACCACGTCGCCCTCACGCACGTTCGCCCTGCCCCACGAGTACGCGACGAGGTTGAGCGCGGCGGTGGCGTTGGCGGTAAGGATAACTTCCTTGCCGGAGCGCGCGTTGATGAAGCGCTGCACCTTGATGCGCGACTCCTCGTAGCGTGCGGTGGCCTCCTCGCTCAGCTTGTACACGCCGCGGTGCACGTTCGCGTTGTACGTGCGGTAGTACTCGTCCATCGCCTCGATCACCGCGGCGGGCTTCTGGCTGGTCGCGCCGGAGTCCAGGTAGACCAGCCGCTTGCCGTCCGTCTCCTGCTGTAGCAGCGGGAACTCGGCCCTTATGGCGCTTACGTCGAATGCTGTGTGCTCGGCTGCAACAGTAGCCATGTCTCTAGCTCATCTTTCGGTCTATAGCTTCGACCAGGCGCTCCCGGACGCCCTCTAGCGGGATGCGGTTGACGAGCGGCTCAAAGAAGCCGTCCACGATCATTCGCTCCGCCTCCGTGCGCGAGAGTCCGCGAGCCATCAGGTAGAACAGTTGCTCCGTGTCTATCGGCCCGACGCTCGCGCCGTGGCTGCAGCGCACATCGTTCGCCTGGATCTCCAGGTTCGGTATGGAGTCCGCGCGCGCGGAGTCGGAGAGCAGCAGGTTGCGGTTCGTCTGGTATGCATCCGTCTTCTGCGCGCCGGGGTGCACGTTGATCAGCCCGCTGAAGACGGACCGGCTGGTGTCGCGCAGCACGCCCTTGTACAGCAGGTCGCTGAAGCAGTTTGGCGCTGCGTGGTCCTGCAACGTGTGGTGGTCGTAGTGCTGGTCGCGGTCGGGGAAGAAGAGTCCCAGCATCTCGCAGCTCGCGCCAGGACCGACCAGCACGGCGTCCACGTTCGCCTTCGCCTGCTTCGCGCCCAGCGCGATGTTCAGGTTGTTCTCCTGTGCGTCGCGCCCGACGGAGTGCCGCTCCGCGAGGAAGTGCCACACGTTACGGCACCACTCCTGTATGTTCACGTATCGGAGCTGCGTTGACTCGCCGGCGAACACCTCCACCGTACCCACGCTGAGGGAGTCCTCTTCAAAGTCCTCCGAGTAGTAGCGCTCAATGAGCGTTGCGCTCGCGAACCGCTCCCCAACGATCAGCGTGCGTGGGAAGACGGCTGCGCCGCCGCGAGTGATCGTGTGGCTGACCTGTATCGGCAGCTCGACCTGTACGTTCGTCGGCACGTACAGAAACAGTCCGCTGGAAAGCGCGTTGGCGAGTGCGGCGAACTTGCCGTACTCGTCCGGCACGAGCGTGCCGAGATACTTCTGGACGAGCTCCGGCCTGTTCTTCGCGGCCTCGGTCAGTGTGGAGAAGATGACACCCTGCTCGGCGACCGAAGGGTCGAGCTCGAGCTGCGTCACATATCCGTCCACCACCTGCGCGAAGCCACTGCGGTGGTCGCTTGAGCCCTCCGGCTCGTACGTCCCCGGCGCCTCCGTCAGCAGCCTGAAGCTGTCGAGCTTGAGCTTGCGCAGGTCCGTGCGCCGCCACTCCTCATCCTGCGTCGTGGGCATGGGCGTCCGCTCGTACACCTCCCACGATCTCAGCCGCCTGTCGCGCATCCAGTACGGCTCGGCTAGCGCGTCGGAAAGCCCCTCTACCGCCTCGCGGCTTATGCCGAGCGCCAGCACTTCCACCTTCGTCGTTTCCATGATCCCCCTAATGTGTGCGCAGGGGCGTTCAACCGAACGCCCCTGCGGTGGTTAGCCTGTCTGTTCCGCGAGGCCTTAGCCTACGGAACCCTCCATCTCGAGCTGGATCAGTCGGTTGAGCTCGACCGCGTACTCCATCGGTAGCTCTTTCGCGATCGGCTCGATGAAGCCCGTCACGATCATGCTGTACGCCTCGGCCTCACTCACGCCACGGCTCATCAGGTAGAAGAGCTGCTCCTCGCCCACCTTCGAGACGGTAGCCTCGTGACCGATGTCCACGCGGTCGTTCTCGATCTCGATGTACGGATACGTGTCCGTGCGGGAATTCTCGTGCAGCAGGAGCGCGTCACAGCGTACGTTGCTCTTGGAAAACTCCGCCTCCGGATGCACCTTGAGGAGTCCCCTGTACGAGGACCGACCATCTTCCTTCGAGATACTCTTGGAAGTGATCGTCGAGGTCGTGTGTGGCGCGACGTGCACCACCTTGCCACCCGCGTCCTGGTGCTGGCCGTGGCCTGCGAACGCCACGGAGAGGATCTCGCCCTTCGCGCCCGGCTCCATCAGGTAGATCGCCGGGTACTTCATCGTGAGTTTGGAGCCAAGGTTGCCGTCAACCCACTCCATCGTGGCGTCCTTGTACGCGGCGGCCCGCTTCGTCACCAGGTTGTAGACGTTCTTAGACCAGTTCTGGATCGTCGTGTAGCGGACCCGGGAGCCCTCCAGCGCCACGATCTCGACCACCGCGGAGTGCAGGGAGTCGGTGCTGTACGTAGGCGCCGTACAGCCCTCCACGTAGTGCACCTGAGAGCCCTTGTCCGCGATGATCAACGTGCGCTCGAACTGACCCATGTTCTCCGCGTTGATGCGGAAGTAAGCCTGCAGAGGCAACTCGATTTTGACGCCCTCTGGAACGTAGATGAACGAGCCACCGCTCCACACCGCGGAGTTGAGCGCCGCGAACTTGTTGTCGTTGGGCGGGATTATCGTGCCGAAGTACTTCTTGAAGAGCTCAGGGTACTGCTTGAGTGCGGAGTCCGTATCGAGGAAGATGACGCCCTGGGCCTCCAGGTCCTTCTGCAGGTTGTGATAGATGACCTCGGACTCGTACTGCGCGCCCACGCCCGCGAGGAACTTCTTCTCGGCCTCAGGGATGCCCAGCTTGTCGAACGTGTCCTTGATGTAGTCGGGCACGTCCTCCCAGGAGTTCTCGGCACGGTCGGACGGCTTGACGTAGTAGTAGATGTTGTCGAAATCTATCTCGTTGAGCAGGCCGCCGCCGCCCCACTGTGGCATCGGGCGCTTGTTGTAGTGCTTGAGCGACTTGAGGCGGAAGTCCCGCATCCAGTCGGGCTCGCCCTTCATGTACGAGATCTCCTCCACCACCTCGGCGCTGAGACCTCTTTTGCTCTTGAATACGTAGTTCTCAGGATCGCTGAAGCCGTACTTGTACTGCTCCTGCTCCTGCCTTAGCTGGTCCTCTGTTATAGCCATCGTTTTGCTCTCCGCTTTCTAACTGATGCCTGTCGAGCCTAGGCCGGGACGGCGAACTGCTCGCGCACCCAGTCGTAACCCTTCTCCTCGAGCTCCAGTGCGAGCTCGGGGCCGCCGGAGGTAACTATCCGCCCGTCCACGAGGACGTGTACGTAGTCCGGCTTGACGTAGTTGAGGATGCGCTGGTAGTGCGTGATTATCAGCACGCTCGTGTCCGGGTTCCTGAGAGCGTTCACGCCCTCGCTCACGATCCGCAGCGCGTCGATGTCCAGACCGGAGTCGGTCTCGTCGAGAATGGCGACCTTCGGCTCGAGCATAGCCATCTGGAGGATCTCGGCCCGCTTCTTCTCACCGCCGGAGAAGCCCTCGTTGAGGTAGCGACCGGCGAATGAGCGGTCCATCTTGAGCACGCTCATCTTCTCGTTGAGCATCTTGCGAAAGTCGGGCACGCGCATAGGCTTCTCGTCGCGCGCCTTGCGGACGGAGTTGACGGCAGTGCGCAGGAAGTTCGCCATGCTCACGCCGGGGATGCTCATCGGGTACTGGAAGGCCAGGAAGATGCCGAGCTGCGCGCGCTCGTCGGCGCCCATCTCCAGTACATCCTGCCCGTTGAACAACACCTCGCCGCCCGTCACCTCGTAGTTCGGGTGCCCCGCCAGCGCGTACGAGAGCGTGCTCTTGCCCGAGCCGTTCGGCCCCATGACCGCGTGGACCTTGCCCTTCTCCAGCTCCAGGCTCAGCCCCTTGAGTATCTCTTTGTCCTCCACGTTGACGTGCAGGTCACGAATAATCAGACTCTTCTCCATGCTTGGTGTAGATTCCTCCCTGGTAATAACCACTCGTATATTCTACCTGTTGAGCACCTGCAGCCGTATCGCGTTGTGATATGTGTCGGACGAGCCGGCAGGCGGGTTCTCAGGCACAAGCTCAGAGAGCTTTGTCGAGTCCAGCACCCCTGCCACGGCGTCCCGCACGCGGGCCCATACCAGTTGTGCGGAGCAATAGTCCCCCCTGACGCAGGTTGCATGCGCTGGATCCTCGGGCGCGCATACCATCGGCATGATGGGGCCCTCCAACGAGCGAAGCACCTCGCCCATCGTCACGGTCTCGGGTGAGCGGGCAAGCTCGTAGCCACCTCTTGCGCCCCGGTGGCTGACCACGAGCCCGTCGCGACGCAGCGGACCAATCAGCTGCTCGAGGTAGGGCAGCGGCATCTCGTCATGCTCCGCCAGTTGGGTCAGAGACACCGGTCTCTCACCGTACCGGCGGGCGAGCAGCACCATGAGGCGCACACCATATTCCGCCCTTGTCGAGAAAAAAGCGCGCTCCCTAATCGCCAAATCCGACCTCCCCAGTCGGATTTATTATACCATCTCCAAAGCCGACCATGTAAGCGGTATTTCGGTCAATCTCCACGCCGCACAGCGCTGCGTTCGGCCGTTCGAAGGGAGGCAACTCCACGACCTAGGCTGCAACCCTTGTGAGGCTCGCTGGCCTGATACAATTGCGCCCAACACGAAGACAACCCGCACCCTGTGGAGACTTTCGCCTTGCCCGACCTTGAACGACCTGCGACAAAGATAGTGGCGACGATCGGCCCGGCGAGCAAGGACGAGTCGGTGCTGCGCCAGCTCCTCGCGGCAGGCGTGGACGTCTTCCGGCTCAACTTCTCGCACGGAGAGCCGGAGGAGCACGCCCAGACGTGCGCGCTCATCCATAAGCTGGCGGCAGGCATGGACGCCACCGTCGCGGTGCTGCAGGACCTGCAGGGGCCGAAGATACGGGTGGGTGAGCTTGCCCGCGGCGAGCCGGTGATGCTCGCGGCAGGCAGCAAGGTCACAATCACGAGCCGCGACGTTCCGGGCTCTTCGGAACTGGTGCCCACCACCTACGAACGCCTGGCACACGATGTCGAGCCGGGAAGCTGCCTCCTCCTTGACGACGGCGCCTTCGAGCTGCGGGCGCTCGACAAGAACGAGACGGACGTCGTTTGCGAGGTTGTGAGGGGAGGGCTGCTCAAGCAGCGCAAGGGCATCAACCTGCCGGGCGTGCACGTGAGCGCGCCTGCGCTCACCGAGAAGGACGTGTCGGACCTCCGCGCCGGCGTGGAGATGGGAGTGGACTACGTCGCACTCTCCTTCGTGCGAGAGGCCACGGATGTTCGCACGGCCAGGCAAATCCTGGAGTCGTGTGGCGCGTCCACGCCCATCATCGCCAAGCTGGAGAAGCCCGAGGCGGTGGCAAGGCTTGACGAGGTGATGCGCGCGAGCGACGGCGTGATGATAGCTCGCGGTGACCTGGGCGTCGAGCTCGCGCCAGAGCGCGTGCCCATGATCCAGAAGGACGTAATGGACAGGGCCCTCGTGATGGGCCTGCCCACCATCACCGCCACCCAGATGCTGGAGAGCATGATCTCCAGTCCCCGCCCTACGCGCGCTGAGGCAAGCGACGTGGCCAACGCGATCCTCGACGGCACGGACGCGGTGATGCTCTCCGCCGAGACCGCCGCCGGGCAGTACCCGGTGGAGGCGGTTCGTATGATGCGCCGTATCGCACTGGAGACGCAGAAGAGCGGCAGGCTCCGAAGGACCGGTAGGCGGGACGACACGACTCCTACCCACGCGATCAGCAACGCAGCCCGATCGCTCGCCGAGGACATGCCGAACGTGACAGCCGTCGTCCCGCTCTCCAACTCCGGCCGCACGGCCCGGCTGGTGAGCGGAACGCGTGTGGCCGCTCCCATCTGGGCATACACCTACACCGAGAGCGTGCGCCGAAGCCTCGCACTTTGGTGGGGAGTGCGGCCCCTGCTCATGCCCCGGCTTGAGACGACCGAGGAGGCCATAAACTGGGTGGAGGAAGATCTCCTCGACCGCGGATACGTCGCCAGGGGCACGATGATCGTGATCACCGGCGGCCTGCCGCTCATCGCTCCCACCCGCACGAACTTCGTGAAGCTTCACGTCATCCGCAGCGGGACGTAATTCCAGATTCGGCCGCTACTGTAGTCTTGTTGCAGCCGATGGCGCCTTTCGGAGTCTCAGGAGGGAAATGAGGTACCTCGTCACAGGGGCGACCGGATTTATAGGGGGCCGGCTCGCGTGCCAGCTCCTGGAGGCGGGCCACGAGGTAGTCACCGTGGCCCGCACTCCTGGCAAGGCCACCGACCTGGTCGCCCTCGGCGTCTCAGTGCACAAGGGCGACATCACCGACAAAGAGTCCCTGCGCTCTCCTATGAAAGGTGTGGATGGAGTCTTCCACGTCGCCGCGTGGTACAGGGTCGGCGCTCGGGATAAGAGCCCCGCCGAACACATCAACGTCCAGGGCACGCGAAACGTTTTCGAAGTCATGAGCGACCTGGGGATAGAAAAGGGGGTCTACACCAGCACCCTCGCAGTGTTCTCCAACACGCGCGGGCATCTCGTCGACGAAAACTATCGCTACGACGGCCCTCACCTGAGCGAGTATGACCGGACCAAGTGGGCAGCCCACTACGAGGTGGCACTGCCGATGATCGAGCAAGGGCTGCCACTCGTGATCGTGCAGCCCGGAGTAGTATACGGACCGGGCGACACGAGCCAGACCCACGGCCTCTGGGTCAATTATTTGCGGCGTAGGTTACTGAGCATACCCGCCGGGGCTGCTTACTGTTGGGGGCACGTCGAAGATACAGCGCGCGGACACGTCCTCGCGATGGAGAGAGGAGAGCCGGGAGAAAGCTATATCATCGCCGGACCGGCACACACCATCAAGGAGGCGCTCGACATTGCGGAGACTATAACCGGCATCCCCGCCCCTCGCCTCCAGCTCAGGCCGAGCGTGACGAGATCGGCGGCGACACTGGCGGCCCTGGCAGAGAGAGTCGTGAGTCTTCCGGATATATACACACCTGAGGCGCTACGATCCTCGGCAGGCGTCACTTACATTGGCTCCAACAAGAAGGCCAGGCAGGAGCTAGGCTTCGCGCCCCGCGCCCTGAGCGACGGGCTGCCGGAGGTGCTGAGCTACGAGATGCAAAGGTTGGGAATGTCCTCTAACCAGTCGAGAGGAGGCTGATATTGAGTCGCCGTCCAGTAGTGCTGATTATCATGGACGGATGGGGCATCGCCCCGCCGCGGCCGGGAAACGCAGTGCGCCTGGCTTCCACCCCGAACGTGGACGGATACGTCGCTTCCTGCCCGTACACGGAGTTGCTGGCGGCGGAGGAGGCAGTAGGGCTACCTCCCGGACAGATGGGCAACTCAGAGGTCGGGCACCTGAACATCGGCGCGGGCTACGTCGTGCTACAGGACATGCCGCGCATAGACGCCACGATCGAGGATGGTTCGTTCAAGGCCAACTCCGCTCTGCTCGGGGCGCTGGAGAATGTGAGGCGCACGGGCGGAACGCTGCATCTCTTTGGCCTGTTCAGCCCCGGCGGCGTGCATAGCCACTACAACCACCTGCGCGCGGTGCTGCGCCTTGCCCGTGAGCAGGGCGTGACGGATGCCGCGATCCACGCCTTCCTCGACGGCCGGGACACCCCCCCGAAAAGCGCGCTCGGTTACGTGGAGGAGTGGGAACCTGAGTTGGAGAGGCAGGGGTTCGGGCGCTTCGCCTCGCTTGTTGGTCGCTACTACGCCATGGACCGGGACGCCCGGTGGGAGCGCGTGCAGCGAGCGTACGATCTGCTGGCCCATGGAATGGGCAGGAGAGCCGCGTCCGCCTCGGAGGCGATACGTTGGGCGTATGAGGAAGGCGTAACGGACGAGTTCATCGAGCCCGTGTCAATAACGGACCCGGAGGGTGAGCCCACGCCGGTCCGTCCCGGTGACAGCGTGATCTACTACAACTTTCGCACTGACCGTGGCCGCGAGCTGACGCGTGCGTTCGTGTCCAGGGAGTTCCCCCACTTCGACCGTGGCGGGCGCATCGAGCCGCTGCACTTCACCACCTTCGCAGAGTACGACCCGGAGGTGGTGGTCTCGGGGGTGGCGTTTCCCTCTGCCGACGTGCCGCACCCACTCGCGGAGGTGGTGTCAGATGCAGGGCTTTCGCAGTTCCACTCGGCGGAGACGGAGAAGTACGCGCACGTCACGTACTTCCTCAACGGCGGGCGGGAAGACGCGTTCGATGGAGAGGCCAGAGAGCTAGTGCCTTCACCGAAGGTTGCTACATACGACCTGCTGCCGGAGATGAGCGGGCCGGGGGTGGCCGAGGCGGTCAGCCGGCGCATCAGGGAGGGTGACGACGCCCTCGTCGTCGTAAATTTTGCAAACCCGGACATGGTGGGGCACACCGGGGTGATCGAGGCCGCAGTGCGCGCGTGCGAGACGGTTGACGGCTGCGTGCGACAGGTGGTCGAGGCTGCGATGCAGAAGGGCGGCTGCGCACTGATCATCGCTGACCACGGAAACGCGGAGGTGATGTTGCTAGACGACGGCACGCCCTGCACCACACACACCACCAACCCGGTGCCCTGCATCCTCGTCGGCGCCTCGGAGGTCCATGGCCTGCGCGGGGGCGGGAACCTCGCGGACGTTGCGCCTACGCTCCTGGACCTTTTAGGCCTGCAGCCCCATCCGGAGATGACCGGCACGAGCCTGCTGGAGCGGCGGTAGTTCGAGCGCCCGACGCCCACATTTACACGTTGTTTAGCGCCCGCCCAGGCTCTTTATGCGCCTGTTAAGGCATCCGGCGTACAGTACGTGCGTGAGATAGAGCCGTCGCAGCGTGCGACGAGACGAGCGCACAGGAGAGCGACTGATGCCCATTGTGAGCGAGCACCCCCGTTCCATTGACGTGATCCGCAAGCTGACCGCTGAGTGCGAACCGGGCCTGGAATCGTGGGTCACGAGCTACAGTGAGCGCCGGAAGGCATACGACGCTACCCGGTCCCGAAGCTGGAGCGCGATCGCCAAGCTGGAGGACGAGGAACGCGGCGAGATGGGCTGGCGCGAGCTAGTGGCGCTCCTGGAGGCGCGCGAGGCCGCGGTGGAGGATCTGCGTGACGAGATCAGCTTGATGGACAAGGAGCTGAGGCTACTCAAGCGCGAGGTGCGGCGGGTCCGGCGCAAGTTCGCCGAGGACATAGGGGCCCCGGAGGAGACTGCCATTCCTGAGCCAACTTACTCCGCTGGGCTGCCCCAGGCGCCGAGCCTGCAGGAGCTCCTGAGCAAGCTCACCTGGGGAGGCACGTGGACGTGGCTCAAGCCGTGGCTACGCGGCTTCCTGCCTAGCTCCGCGTAGCGAGCCGGGCGCGCGGCCCGCGCTATTTGACGCTCCCCGAGGCCAGGGATAGAATTGGCCGTAGATGGAGAATCAGACTTCACCGCCCGCCACCCAACCGCTCCGTGTAGCCGTGCTCGGCAGCACCGGCTCTATCGGCACGCAGACACTCGACGTCATCGCCGCCCATCCGGATCGATTCTCTGCCGTCGCCCTGGCGGCAGCTCGAAACGCAACCCTGCTTGCCGAGCAGGCCGCCCGATTCAAGCCGCTACTGGTATGCCTCGGCGAGGGTCGAGTGGGCGGGACGGGAATCGAGGATGCTCTCTCCGGCCCTGAGGGGCTGATCGAGATTGCCACGCACCCGGACGTGGACCTCGTCGTCGTGGCGACGACCGGCGCGGCGGGCTGGGAACCGACGCTCGCGGCGATCTCCGCGGGCAAGCAGGTCGCGCTCGCGAACAAGGAAGCGCTCGTGATGGCGGGCAGCGTTATCGCGGTCGAGGCGCGCAGGCGGGGCATCCCTCTGCGTCCCGTGGATAGCGAGCACTCGGCGATCTGGCAGTGCATCCAGGGCGAGGGAGTGGGAGACTCGCTGCTTGCCGCTCCCAAGGGTGTTCGTAAGCTCATCCTCACCGCTTCCGGCGGCCCCTTCCGCAACACCCCACGTGAACAGATGGAGAAGGTAACGCCCGGGCAGGCGCTCGCTCACCCGACGTGGAACATGGGTGCGAAGATCACCATAGATTCCGCGACCCTGATGAACAAGGGGCTGGAAGTGATCGAGGCCCACTGGCTCTTTGACATGCCGTATGAGAAGCTCGAGGTGGTCGTACATCCCCAGAGCATAGTGCACTCCATGATTGAGTTCGAGGACGGCTCTACAAAGGCGCAGCTCGGCGTTCCGGACATGCGCGTGCCAATCCAGTACGCGCTCGGCTACCCCGACCACCTGCCGTACGCGGACCTGCCGCAGATGGACTGGACACAGGCGTTCACGCTGGAGTTCGAGCCGCCTGACCTCGACCGCTTTCCCTGTCTCGGGCTTGCGTGGGAGGCCGGCAGGAAGGGCGGCACGTACCCCGCCGTCCTCTCCGCGGCGGACGAGGAGGCGGTTCGGGCCTTCCTGGATGAGAAGATCGACTTTTATGGTATCCCGCGACTTGTGGAGAGAGCGCTGGGCGCACACGAGCCGATAACGGAGCCCGACCTGCAGACGATACGAGAGATAGACCGCGATACGCGGGCGCGCGTGCGCGAGTGGACTCGCACTCAGGGCTCGGCCCTGATACGCTGATAGCGAGAGGTATTATCTATGGATCTTGGACCCCTGAACTGGCTATGGATCGTTCCCGTGCTGGGACTGCTCGTCTTCGTGCACGAGCTCGGCCACTTCGTCACGGCGCGGATGAACGGCATCCGAGTGGACGAGTTCGGCTTTGGCTTCCCGCCGCGCCTGTTCGGTATCAAGCGCGGAGGCGTGATCTACAGCGTCAACGCCATACCCGTCGGCGGGTTCGTTCGTATCTACGGTGAGAATGGGGAGGGGGCGGAGGAGCCGTACGCATTCGGCGCCAAGAAGCCGTGGCAGCGAGCGCTGGTGCTCTCTGCTGGCTCGGCGATGAACGTACTGTTGGCAGTCATCATCTTCTTCGGGATGGCGATGACGACGGGCCTCCCAACTGAGCAAGGGGTCATCGTTGGTGACGTGATGCGGGATTCCCCCGCCGCGACCGCGGGCGTGCGCAGCGGCGACAAGATCCGCGAGATAGGCGGCGTTGCGATCAACGGACCCGACGACGTACGACCCGCCATCGACCCTTGGTTGGACAAGGAAGTCGGCTTCGTGCTTGAGCGCAACGGGGAGCGTATATCCACACGCCTTACTCCACGCTCGCCGGCCAACCGCCCGGCAAGCCAGGGAGCTATTGGCATCTCACTCGGAGCCGACGTCGTAAACAAGACGTACGACCCCGTGGGCGCGGTGGGCGCTGCGGTCAGCCAGGCAGTCCGGTTCGTCGGAGCGATGATCACGGGCATTGGCGACCTTATCACCGGCCGGGTCGGCACCGAGGGTGTAGCAGGGCCGATCGGTATTGGTCAGGCCACGGGCGAGATAGTCGGCCGCGGAGGCTTCTCTCTCCTGCTGAACTGGACCGCCGCGCTCTCGCTCAACCTCTTCCTGGTGAACATGCTGCCCCTGCCCGCACTCGACGGCGGCAGGCTGGTGTTCGTTCTGCTGGAGGCGGTCCGCGGTAAGAAGGTGGCGCCCCAGCGTGAGGCGCTCGTGCACGCGACCGGTATGATCCTCCTCCTCAGCTTCCTGGTGATCATCAGCTTCTTCGATGTGCAGCGCATAATCGGAGGCGGTCGCCTACTTCCGTAAACAGGCTGGTCCATGTCAAAGTCTGCGCTCTTCCAGCGAGGAGGTCGCGGCGGGCCGTGCGCGGTTGTATCTGGGCATACCCGAGCGCCCACGACGGTCGTAGAGGCTTAGCATGCTGCGTCTCTACCAGTTCCTACCCCTCCGGCAGCAACTTTGACATCGCCCTATTGAACAGGGCAGGATACACCGGCCGTAGGGCCAGGGTGCGGCTATAATGGTCAGGCACACCAGCTACCCAAGTCGGAGCAGGAAAGAGTGATCAGTTCATGCCATTACTGAAGAGAGACGGAAACAGCTCAAAGACCAAAGCCCTCAGCGGGGTGCTTGTTGCTGTGACGGGCAGTGAGTTGGACGAGACCGTGGTCCGGCTGGCCTGCGGGACCGTCAAGGGAACGAAGACCCCGCTGTATGCCGTGCATGTGGTGGAGATGCCGTGGACGGAGGCAGTTGACGACCCTTGCAGTGCGCTCGTGAGCCTGGATGCGGACAGGGTACTTAGCGGGGCTGCCACGGTCGCAGCCAACAATGGCTACGACCTGGAACCGGAGATGCTACAGGCGCGGGCGGCAGGTCCGGCAATAGTCGACGAGGCCTCCGCACGTGGTTGCGACCTGCTAATCGTCGGCCTGCCGTACAAGACGCGGCACGGCCAGTTCACCCTGGGCGACACGGTGCCGTACATCCTCGAGTACGCGCCCATGCAGGTATGGGTCGTCCGGAGCAAGCAACCGTAGCTTCCCCGGAACTAGCCCACAGTACCCCTAGCTTACGTCGCGCACCTTGGCTGGCGCAGCTCACATGCCTCCTGCTATACCGCAGGCTCAGGCCTTTGAAGCAGCAGCCCCGGCCTGCACGGAGACATCCGGCTCCGGCGGGTTGAGGACATCGTCGAGGTGGGCTATTACATCGGCGGCGTTGTCGTACACGGCCACGGCGCCCGCGTCGGCCAGTATTTCCCTCTCGATGCCTCCCGAGAGTACCGCGACACAGGGTATGCCGAGCTTGGCGGCCGCCTGCACGTCATAGATCGTGTCACCGATGGCGACGGCGCTTTGCGGCCGGCCCAGCTTCTCCCAGGCAGTAGCGAAGATGTCGGGCTCCGGCTTGGAACCGGATGCCTCTTCCATCGTGACGATCTCGTCAACCGCCTCCGGTCCACCTATCATCTCGAGGTACCGTGCGATCTCCTTCTGCTTGCCGGAGGAGGCCAGTGCTATCTTCATACCGCGCTCTCTTAGCACAACGAGGAGTTGCGCCGCCCCTGGAAACGGTTGTGAGTGCTCGATCAGACCCTTCTCGCTGTACTCCTCACTGTGATACCCTCCTATCTCCTCCGCGGCTTCGGCCTCCTCCTCGCCGAGTACATCGAGGGGCAACTTATCAGATCCCATGCCAATTCTGTGGATGAGTGAGCTGGCGTCAACCACCTTACCCCCACGCTCGAACGACCTCCGCCAAGCCAGCGCGTGCAGCAGGTTGTTGTCTATCAGTGTGCCGTCAACGTCGAGTATTACTGCCTCAACCACCCGTCACGTTCTCCCATCTCTATTTCTGCGCAAGTGAGCCGCGCCAATGCAAGCGATGTGCCAGGTCGCTCCAGCAGGGGCATCACATCCCGGCTGACGGGTTGAGGCACGCCTTGATACAATGCGGACGAATGACACAAGTGATTGCGGTAGCCAACCAGAAAGGCGGGGTCGGCAAGACCACCACCTCGGTCAACCTCGCGGCGTACCTGGCGGGCGCGGGCAAGCGCGTGCTCCTGGCGGACCTCGACCCCCAGGGGAACGCGTCGAGCAGCCTCGGCGTTGCCCCCGGCGACCGCTCGCTGTACGACGTGCTCGTTGGCGAGGCGCCACCGGAGTCCGTGGTCGCGCTCAGCCGGCGGATGGGGCTCGATGTCATACCATCCGGCCCCGCGCTCGCCGCCGCCGAGGTCGAGCTAGTGGGCGTTGAGAAGCGAGAGAAGCGGCTGAGGGAGGCACTGCGCCCGTTGCTTCCCCGATACGACCTCGTACTGCTCGACTGCCCACCCTCGCTCGGGCTGATAACCGTGAACGCGCTCACAGCCGCGGACGGCCTGCTCGCGCCTATCCAGTGCGAGTACCTGGCGCTCGAAGGACTCGGGCAGCTTTTGGGAACAATCCAACTCGTGCAGAACGGCCCGAACCGGGACCTGCAGCTGTTCGGCATCGTGATGACGATGTTCGACGGCCGGACGAGGCTTGCCCGACAGGTCGTGGACGAGGTGCGCAAGCACTACCCCAAGAAGCTCTTCCGCACGCTCATCCCCCGCAGCGTGTACCTGAGCGAGGCGCCCAGCTACGGCCAGAGCATCTTCGAATACCACGGCAACTCGAAGGCCGCCCAGGCATACGCATCGCTCGGCGAGGAGTTCATGTCCCGCCTGCGCTGAGGGAGAGGAAAGGATACACTTTCCCGTCCCTGGGTGCCCACCCTGCTTTGGTAACATTGCGCAGAATGCCGATCCAGAGATTCGCTCTGCAGATTCCCGCCGACTTCCGCCTGGCGGGGGTTGCTACCTCGCACGGCTGGTACGCCCTGGCTCCCTACGCCTGGGAGCCCGATTCGGGCATTCTCCATCGCGTTGAGGCCCTACTCTCCGGCACAGTCACACATCTGCGTATCAGCCAGCAGGGCGGTGAGCTTGCTGTCGGATCCAGCCAGCCACTCTCCGAGTTTGACCGCAGGGAACTGGAGCGGAGACTCCGCTGGTGCCTGCGGCTCGACGAGGACCTCTCGGAGTTCCACGACCTCTGCGCTTCCCACCGGACGCTGTACGACGCGGTGCTTCCCTCGGGAGGTAGGCTGCTCCGCTGCCCCACCCTCTTTGAGGACGTGGTGAAAGTCATTCTGACTACGAACACCACCTGGACGCAAACCAAAGCGATGGCGGCAAGGCTGGTGGCCACGCTGGGCCCGCACGTACCCGGCGATCCTTCTCAACGAGCATTCCCCTCCCCGGAGGCGGTTGCCGCAGCAGGGGAAGATGTCTTCAAGCAGAACATACGTCTGGGATACAGGAACGCCTCGGTGCTCAGGATCACCCGAGACGTAGTGGAAGGCAAGCTCGATTTCGAAGCACTCAAGGAAAGCGGGCTCCCCACCCACGAGTTGCGCAGGAGACTGCTCACTCTGCCGGGCGTCGGACCGTACTCTGCCGCCACCCTGCTGATGATCCTCGGACGCTACGATGAGCTCGGGATAGACACAGAGTTGAAGGCGCATGTGAGTCGCAAGTACTTCAACGGGGGGCCGGTGTCCGAGAAGCAGATGCGCGCCGTCTACGAGCACTGGGGCCGCTGGCGCTACCTCGCGTACTGGTTCGACCCTCAGTAGCATGGGGGTAACCCACGACAATGCCTATCCTTGGCAGATCAGTTCGTGATGTATGTGGCCAACTCGGAGTCAGCCCGTAGCTCAGGTTGAGCATAACATCGCATAGATACTTCAGCACGGGTATCGCCCGTCTGCACATCGCCAGGTCCTCGAACTCATCAGCGACGAAACTCTCACCATCAGGGTCGAGATGTGCCACGGCGTTCCGAAGTGTGGATCTTAGCTCGTCTCTGATCCTCGTGAATTTCCTGCCCAGGTAAGGCTCGAATGGCACACGATCCTGGTCACCAATGGGTATCGCTCGGATATCACTCTCCATTCGTTCCCCCGGGTCATGCATTGGGCGGCCAGCATCCCTGTCCGCGCGTAGG
>JADDPT010000106.1:8270-8383 GCA_016781735.1 Rubrobacter sp. | reverse complement strand
ACGGCGGCGATGGACCGGCTGTGCGCCGAGGCGGCCGCGGCCATCCGCGACGGCTGTTCCGTGCTCGTCCTGTCGGATAGGGGTGTGGACTCCGCCCACGCGCCCATACCGTC
>JADDPT010000106.1:0-8234 GCA_016781735.1 Rubrobacter sp. | reverse complement strand
GCGAGAGGGGCTGCGCGCGCGTACCGCGCTGCTCGTCGAGACAGGCGACGCTCGCGAGGTGCACCACTTCTGCTGATTGCTCGGCTACGGCGCCACCGCCATCAACCCGTACATGGCGTACGAGACGCTGGAGGAGGGGCGCGAGACGGGCGAGCTGGACGGGCTCGACCAGGACACCGCCGTCGCGCGGTTCAACAAGGCGGCGAACAAGGGCATCCTCAAGGTGATGTCCAAGATGGGCATCTCGACACTGCAGAGCTACAGGAGCGCGCAGGTGTTCGAGGCCGTCGGGCTCGACCCCGCCTTCGTCGAGAGGTACTTCACCGGAACGCCCTCGCGCATCGGCGGTATCGGGGTGGAGACAGTCGCGGAAGAGGTCCTCGCCCGACACGCCGGCGCCTTCGAGGAGCCACTGCCGGGTGAGCCGGAGCTTCCCTGGGGCGGTCAGTACGTGTGGCGGCGCGATGGCGAGTACCACCTCTTCAATCCCGACACGGTGTTCAAGCTCCAGCACGCGACGAAGCGAAAGCGATACGACATCTATCGCGAGTACACGGAGCTGGTCAACAACCAGAGCGAGGAGCTCGCCACCATTCGGGGACTCCTCAGGCTCAGGTACGCTTCCCAGCCCGTGCCCATCGAGGAGGTCGAGCCGGTCGAGAGCATCGTCCGACGCTTCGCGACGGGCGCGATGTCGCTCGGCTCACTGAGCCCCGAGGCGCACGAGACGCTCGCGATCGCGATGAACAGGCTCGGCGGCAGGAGCAACACGGGCGAGGGGGGTGAAGACCCCGTGCGCTACAGGCCCCTCCCCAACGGCGACTCCCGGAGAAGCGCTGTCAAGCAGGTGGCGTCCGCCCGCTTCGGCGTGACGAGTGAGTACCTGGTAAACGCGGACGAGCTGCAGATCAAGATGGCGCAGGGCTCGAAGCCCGGCGAGGGTGGACAGCTACCCGGGCACAAGGTGGACGAATACATCGCGAGGATCCGCCACGCGACTCCAGGCGTCGGGCTCATCTCGCCTCCTCCCCACCATGACATCTACTCGATCGAGGACCTCGCGCAACTGATCTATGACCTGAAGAACGCGAACCCCGAGGCCCGCATCAGCGTCAAGCTGGTGGCGGAGGTCGGCGTGGGTACCGTCGCGGCGGGCGTCTCAAAGGCGCACGCGGATGTCGTGCTCATCTCCGGCTACGACGGCGGCACCGGGGCGTCCCCTCTGTCGAGCATCAAGCACGCGGGCATGCCGTGGGAACTGGGGCTGGCCGAAACGCAGCAGGTGCTCGTGCGCAACGACCTGCGCAGCCGCATACGCGTGCAGACGGACGGCCAGATGAAGACCGGTCGCGATGTGGTGATAGCCGCGCTCCTGGGCGCCGAGGAGTACGGCTTCGCGACGGCGCCCCTCGTCGTGATGGGCTGCGTGATGATGAGGGTGTGTCATCTCAACACGTGCCCGGTGGGGATAGCCACGCAGGACCCGGAGCTCAGGAAGCGCTTCACCGGCTCACCGGAGTTCGTCGAGAACTTCTTCACGTTCATCGCGGAGGAAGTGCGCGAGGAGATGAGCCGCCTCGGTTTCCGGACGATGGACGAGATGATCGGTCGGGCCGACATGCTGGACGCCCATCCGGCGGTCGACCACTGGAAGGCGCACGGGCTCGACCTTTCCCCGATCCTGCTTCACGACGATACGATTCCTGAAGGCGCCGTTCGATGCACGGGAACGCAGGATCACGGGCTGGCTGGGGCCCTGGACTACGAGCTGATCGAAATGGCAAGACCCGCGCTCGACCGTGGCGAATCGGTTGAGGCGAGCCTGCCGATCGCGAACACGAACCGGACCGTGGGCGCGATGCTCGGCAGCGAGATCAGCCGCAGGTACGGAGGCGCTGGGCTGCCCGACGACGCGATACGACTGCACTTCACGGGCTCCGCGGGCCAGAGCTTCGGCGCGTTCGCCCCCCGCGGGCTCACGCTCACGCTCGAGGGCGACGCGAACGACCACGTAGGCAAAGGTCTCTCCGGTGGGCGGCTGGTGATCTACCCTCCGAGAGCCAGCACGTTCGCGCCGGAGGAGAACGTGCTGCTCGGGAACGTTGCCCTGTACGGCGCTACGGGCGGGGAAGCGTTCTTCAACGGGGTAGCGGGCGAGCGCTTCGCCGTGCGCAACAGCGGGGCGCTCGCCGTCGTGGAGGGCACGGGCGACCACGGGTGCGAGTACATGACGGGCGGTCGCGTCGTCGTGCTCGGCCGCACGGACCGCAACTTCGCCGCGGGCATGAGCGGCGGAATAGCCTACGTCCTCGACGAGGACGGCAGCTTCCCGCGACGCTGCAACACGGAGATGGTGCATCTCGAGAGGCCGGATGAGCATAGCGACCACGCCTTCCTACACGCGCTCGTCGAGCGACACTGGGAGCTTACAGGCAGTCCGCGCGCCAAGCACATCCTCGGCGAGTGGGATCGCTACCTGGCTTGCTTTATGAAAGTAATGCCCAGGGATTACCGGAGAGTGCTGGAGGCGCGCCGGCAGACAGCGTCCGAGGCGACGGCGGAGATGATCGGCGTGCCGCAGATGGTGGAGGCGCAGCGTGGATAGGACGAGAGCCTTCATCGAGATCGGCCGCGTCACCCCTCCCCGGCGGCCCGTTGCGGAGCGTGTGAGCGACTGGAAAGAGGTGTACCGGCCGTTTCCGGAAGAGACGGTGCGCCAACAGGCGTCGCGGTGCATGGACTGCGGCATCCCGTTCTGCCACAACGGCTGCCCGCTCGGCAACCTCATCCCGGACTGGAACGACCTGGTGTACCGAGGCCGCTGGCGCGAGGCGATAGACCGGCTGCATGCCACGAACAACTTCCCGGAGTGGACCGGGAAGCTCTGCCCTGCCCCGTGCGAGGACTCCTGCGTGCTCAACATCAACTCCGATCCAGTGACCATCAAGCAGATGGAGTGGGAGATCATCAAGCGATCATGGGAGGAAGGCTGGATACGTGCCCAGCCACCGAAGTCGCGGACTGGAAAGAGGGTGGCCGTCGTCGGCTCCGGCCCAGCCGGCCTTGCCGCCGCCCAGCAGCTCAACCGTGCGGGGCACGTGGTGACCGTCTTCGAGCGCGACGACCGGATCGGCGGACTGCTGCGCTACGGCATCCCAGAGTTCAAGATGGACAAGGCGCTCCTCGAGCGACGGCTTCGCCAACTGGCGGAGGAAGGCATCGAGCTGCTGCCGAACTCGAACGTCGGAGACAACGTATCCGTGGAGTACCTGCGCTCGGAGTACCACGCCGTCGTGCTCGCGACTGGCGCACTAAAGCCCCGCGACCTTCACGTGCCGGGAAGGGAACTGGGGGGCATCCACATGGCGATGGAGTACCTCACGCTGCAAAACAGGCGAGGCGAGGGGGACCACATCCCCGACGACCAGTTCATCTCCGCGAAGGGGAAGCACGTGGTGATCATCGGCGGGGGCGACACGGGGGCCGACTGCCTTGGGACCGCCCACCGGCAGGGCGCGGCATCCGTGCGCTCGCTGCAGTGGCGGGCCGCACCACCCATGGAGCGTCCACCCGACAACCCCTGGCCGCTCTGGGCGAACATCCTCCGCACATCCTCCGCGCACGAGGAGGGCGGCGAGCGCCAGTTCTCGGTTCTCACGAAGGAGTTCGTAGGATCGGATGGGCACGTGCGGGCTATCCGGGCATCGCGAGCGGAGGTGGAGAGGGACGCTAGTGGGCGCCCCCGTGTAGTCGAGGAGCCGGGCAGCGAGCACGAGATACCCGCGGACCTCGTGCTCCTGGCGATAGGGTTCCACGGTCCCGAGCCGGACGGCGTGGTGGCACGTCTGGGGGTAGAGCTCACCGAGCGTGGCGCGATCCGTACCGACCGGCAAAAGATGACGAACGTGCCCGGCGTGTTCGCGGCAGGCGACGCATCCAGGGGTCAGTCACTCATCGTGTGGGCCATCGCGGAGGGACGTCAGGTCGCCGACAGCGTGAACCGCTACTTGCAAACAGCGGCATGATGCTGATGGAGACGGAGCGACGACCGGCTGGTTCGGTGGCTCCTGAATAGAAGCAACGCACTTCCCGCCAGCAACCTGACAGATTGAGAAAGCTTCAGGCACCTTGTAGTTATGAGAGTGCCTGCCGAGGACGATCCCCGGCAGGCACTCTCGACGATGGATTTCAGCGCGTACGCTGCAAGAAATCAGCCCCGCAGCGGCAGCTCAAAGGTGAACGTGGAGCCCTTGCCCGGCTCGCTCTCAGCCCATATCCGCCCACCGTGGGCCTCCACGATGCCGCGGCTGATGTACAATCCCAGCCCCATCCCGCCCGACCGGCGCTTCACCGACGTGCCCGAGGACTGGAAGAAGCGCTCGAACACGCGCTCCAGATCATCCGCTGGGACCCCTTGCCCATTATCGCTCACGCTTACCCGCCCCATACCCGCGTCTGCCCGAACCTGGAGCAGTATCTTACCTCCGGCGGGTGAGTACTCCTGGGCATTGGACAGCAGGTTGAGAAGCACCTGCTCCAGCCGGTCCGTGTCGCCGAGGACGGGCACCGACTGATCAGGAATGTCTGACACTACGACGGCCCTGTAACCATGCCCTTCGAATGACTCGGCTACCGATCTGGCCAGCTCAGCCAGGTCCACAGGTCCCATCTCCAGTCTCATCTGTCCGGTGTCCAGTCGCGATACGTCCAGCAGCCCCTCGATCAACCGCCGCATCCGCTCCACGTTGCGGAGCGCCACGCGAGTGAACCGTGAGATCCTCGGGTTATCACCGATCCTGACCGTCTCCTGCTCGATGAGCTGGAGCTGGCCCTTCACGAGCGTGAGGGGCGTCTTGAGCTCGTGCGACGCCGCCGACAGGAAGTAGTCCTTCACGCGGTCCGTCTCGCGGAGATCGGCAAGCGCCGAGGCAAGTCTCTGCCGCGATGCGGCCAGTTGCTCGTACAGGCGCACATTCTCGAGCGCGACCGCGGCCTGACTGGCTATCGTGGCTATCACCTCCACGTCGGCATCGGAGTAGGCGTATGGCTCATAGCTCTGCACCGAGAGAGCGCCTATAACCCTGTCGCCCACGCACATGGGCGCGGCGAGCTGCGCCTGTGTAAACGTGTCCTCGGTACCGTACCAGTTCATGGACGCGACCAACTCGGGCTCCTGAGCCTCGAGGTGCTGTATGTAGCTCGGCTTCTTCGTCACGATCGCCCGGCTGACGACGCCCCAACCAAGGGGAGTGGTGGCCGGGCCATAATCTATGCCAGCCTCCAGGCGCACTACAGCCTGGAGTTCCTGCTTCTCCTCGTCCCACAGCACCACCGCGAACGAGGAGGCGTCCATGGTCTCGGACACGAAGCGCTGCACCGCCAGGAGCAGCTCGTTTCTGTCGAGGATGGCTGAGAGGGCCTGGCCCACCTCGTTGAGTGTTCGCACGCGCCGGGCGGACATGCGGGCATCTTCGAGCACTCGTGCATTCTCGACAGCGGTCGCGGCATGCACGGCCAGCGTGACCGCCAAGCTCTCGTGCTCCTCGCCGAACGCGTCCGGTGAGCCGTGCCCTATGAGCAAGGCTCCTGTCACACGGCCATCCCTGCCCCGTAGCGGTGCGCCCAGTAAGCTCACCAGCGGTATATCTTCGACGTGACGGCCCCCAAATAGGGGCGCTTGCCTCATGTCTCCCACCCGGAGCACCTGCCCGTCCCGCAGGAGAGGCGCGAGCGGCCCCTCGGGTTCCGCAACCATGGTGGCCGGTAGGGTCAGGTGGTCAGACCCGGACCTTGCGGCGAACGCGAAGTACCTCTTACCCTGCTCCTCACGCTCCACGACGACCCCCACCGACTCCGCGCCGGTGAGCTCTCGCCCGACATCGGCGATCATCTGCAGCAATGTCTCCGGGTGGCTTTCCGAGCTGAGCGCGGCGGCAATTCGGTTCAGCTCACGAGCTTGCCGGGTGCTGCGGCGCTCCGCCTCCAGGAGTCGCGCGCTCACCAGTGTGCCAGCGATGTGGTGAGAGAGCAGCCGTACGCTCTGCGCGAAGTCCTCCTCAAGTGACTCGCGGGAGAACACCACAAGGACGCCTAGCAGCCGGTCGCCGAGCAACAAGGGATATCCGGCAAAGGAGCGTATGCCATTCTGCTGCACCCAATCCTGCTCGAACTGAGGGTCGGATGTCACATCACGGGAGAAGACCGGCTGACGGCGCCGTATCACCTCCGCCAGCTTGTATGGATGCCCATCTAAGGGGATGCGGTAGCGAGAGGATCCGGTGGTACGCGTTGACAGCCCAGCGCTGGCACTGAGAACGAGCGTTTGCGAAGCTTCATCATGCAGCCAGATCCGGGCGAGTGCGGCACCGAAGCGGTTCGCCAGTGCGCTTACAGCGAGATCGAGCAGAGCTTCCACATCCCGCATCCCCGCGAGCTCCTCCATCAACTGATTGAGGGCATGGAGGTAGCGCGGCGGCTCATCCAAGGCGTCGCGCAGTTGCGAAGATCGGTCGTCGGCCATGTCGTGCCTTCCTGCTACCGAAAACCTGCCGGACGATGCTTGATTCTAGCATCTGCAGGCGGTGGCCGAGGAAACTCCTAAGCAGCCGCTTATGTACCTATGCGCTCGACTCTGACACCCTCACGCCTGACCAGTTCTTTGCCTCGCAGGGTATGAGCACCGCTCAGCGAATGGGGAAGGCCAGAGAGCTACCCTAGTATGTAACGGCATGCCCAACGCGTCTAGGTTCTCAAAAAGGACTCGGCTGAGGTCGTCACAGAACACAGAAAATAGTCTGACATGTCAGAGCTTTCTTCAGCCCCGATTGTTTCTGTCGAGCCTCTGGCGGCGATAGATTCACACTGAGAGCGCCGCATTGAAGCTTCGGCTCTGCTCTACCCCCTTTCGGTTGCAGTGGAACTGTGCGATAATCAGCCGAAAGAGCTAAGGGGCAGCGATGAGCCTGCTTTCTCGTTTGGTGCGCTTTCTCGGCAAGGACAACCCGAACGCGGTGGTCTGGCCAGCGTCTCTTACAACGATTGGTTGTCTGGAGCTTTGGCAGAGTATGTTCCGAGCCGAGCAGTACACCGGTGATGTTAGATTTGGTGCGGTCGCAATCCTGCTGGGCGTGCTCTGGTTGGGCTGGGTAGCTGGTTATGCGAAAGCCCTGAAATGGCTGCCCGCAATCGCTGCAGTGTCCGCGGCCTTTGTGCTGGCATTCGCCGCACTCGACCGGATGGGCCTGTCGTGGCTGCCTTTGGTGATTGGCATTCCCATGCTTATTTTCGGCGTCATCGTCTGTATCTTTGCGCTGTTCGACTTGATTGACGCTCGCTTCTCGTAGGGCACACGTACTCGTTCACAGACACGGACTGATTAGTTGGCGCATATTCTTTGCACAGGCAACCACAGCTTGAGGCGGGCGCATCATAGTTCGTGAAGGACAGCGGCAAGTCTTTCCGCCATCGAGCGGTATTCACCCATAATCCGTCCAACCATGTGACTGTCTGGCTCCACGGAGTCTCTCAGAGCTTTGGCTAAGTCTTCGGTGCGTCGTTCCAGCGTTGGATGCTTGGTCTTGTTACGGCGGTCGAAGCTCCGCCATCTCCGAATCATCCCGGTGGGCCAAAGTCAATCACACCAACCCACGCCAGAATACCGATAACCACGGTAGCTACTCCAGCGATGAAATAGGCTACCTGAACCATCCGGACTTGCGACTCCGTTCCTCGTATACCCCACACCTTTCGTTGGCATGCCATAGCTGAACTTCCTACGTCTCTGTGGAAGATGACGAATATCAGCCCGAAGATGATTAGCACGAAGCCTTCTGCCGCCTCGCTACCCACTCTCGCCCTCCGTGGTTTGCACGTCCCGACCGCTGCTCCAGCAGGGTCTGGCGCTCCCGGCGGATCAGCCGTGCCCGGCTTACTCTACGTTGCCGCCTGCACGAGTCCTGCCCGTACCTTGCAGATCAAGTCGCTGCCAGCTGCGAGTTGATCTGTGCCTGTAGTAACTCTCGGACCCGGGACAGGTGGCACCAGCATGAATGGTTCGGGGATGATAAGATGCCGGGTCGAACCGCAGCCTCGGGAAAGGCGGCAGCGTGCATCGATATCCTTCAACCATCGGGCAACAGGAGGGGGTATGGAGACGAGCGAGGAAGCGCACCGGGTCATAGACGACCCAGGGCGGTTTCAAAGTTGAGAAGGGGTAGCGCCGATCAGGGCGAGAT
>JADDPT010000029.1 GCA_016781735.1 Rubrobacter sp. | reverse complement strand
ACTCACTTCCCACTGGCCCAGTTTCACGGGGCAAGGTCAGGATTTGGGGATGATCCAGCAGTGTGCATCGAATGGAGAAATGCCTAGGCATACGACGTATTCGTAATTCTGGTCACGAATCTGCTGAAACTTGTAGACCCCACTGTCCCAAAGCGTAGAGAACTTGATTTCAACACGTCGACCTCCAATGAGACGGTCCGCCTCCGTGTCAGGGCTACGCGTGACTTTGAAACCGTTTGCTTCACACCACTCTGATACAAGTTGCTCCCCAACTTTGCCAATCCTCCGGGAACGTAAAGTCCGTATCCAGGCGAACGGGCTCTGTAACCACGGGTCAACGCCTGTAGAGACGTACTCCTGCTGTAAGGTCGCTGCTATGGTGGCTAAGAGTTGCACATTTGAGTCGCGAATTGGGATGCTCACCTCAACCTACTTAGCCTAAGCTGCCTTGCGGCAACTTTAGAAAAGCACCGTCTGAGTGACTCCTGCGCTTCTTGCTGTGCCATGATCGAATCCTATCCACTCGATATCGTGCAGACCATCAAATCTTCGGGCCATGACTTCCAGGGCTTCCATATTATTGTCTACAAGTATAAATCGCCTCTTCAAGAGTCGTGCTGCTATGCCGGTTGTCCCGCTGCCAGCAAAGAAGTCCAGGACGATGTCCCCCGGATTGGATGATGCCTGAATAATTCGCTTCAAAATTGCTAACGGCTTCTGGGTCGGATAGCCAGTCTTCTCCTTGCCTGTAGGACTCACGATAGTGTTCCACCAAGTATCGGTCGGCAGTTTACCGCGGGCAGCCTTTTCTGGGCCGACCAAACCTGGTGCCATATAAGGTATGCGCTTGATGTCACTCTCGTTGAATACATAATCCGCCGCATCCTTGGCATAGTAAAGAATATTGTCATGCTTTGCCGGCCATTTTCTTTTTGATCGTCCACCGTAATCGTATGCCCAAATTATTTCATTGAGGAAATTCTCTCTCCCAAAAATAAGATCAAGCAACACCTTACAGTAATGAACCTCACGATAGTCAATGTGAAAGTAGAGAGAGCCATTTGGCCTCAGTACCCGCCTGGCTTCGACGAGTCTTGGTTCAAGGAAAGCCATGTAGTCATCGTAAACGTCTATGTACGACATCGAGGTGCCGACCTCGCTCCGGTATCGTCTTCCACCGAATCCAGTACGATCACCTAGTACATCTCGACTAGTCTTGAGTTGAACTCGCTTCTGTAACTTACCGGTATTGAAGGGCGGGTCAATGTATACGAGATGCACTGAGTCATCTGGCATCTGGCATAGAATGTCTAGGTTCTCGCCAAAAAAAATGCGATTCAAACTCACTAATCCTTATTGAGCTAGCAGTGTATCAGCGACGACCATGCGACCTCGGTTGAGGTCATATTAACGGAAAAATTGTGTTGGTATGTGAATCCATATGGACGGCCTTGAAGCGGTGCCGGCAAAGCCTGTACGGTCGCCCTCCTCGTCACGCACGGTTCTGAGCGCGCGCCTCTCCTGCGTCTTGCCCGTGTTGAAGGGTGGGTCTATGTAGATGAGCTGCACGGAGCCGGAGGGCATTCCCTGAAGCGCACCGAGGTTATCACCGAGGATCACCTTGTTCACGGTCGCTCTACCGAGTCGTCCCGACCGCTGTGGAGGTGCGTGGTTTCGAGATTTTCTGCTTCCCGCAACCAGCGGCCCAATTCGTCTCTATTCACTAGCCGCACACCCAACTTCATGGCGCAGCCCGCCGCGCTCCTCTAAAGTCGCTAGGTGCGATGACCTGAGCCACGTCTGTTCCGTGGTAGTGCACACCAGACAGGACGGCTTGCACTACCCTGACTGACACCCCTTTCGTCCAGGGCTTCGTCCGAACCGCGATCCGGCGGCCGTCCTGAGTGAGTATCAGATCGACACCCTGGTCAGCAGGTGGCGGAGCCAGCTCCGCCTGGTAGCCGCGCCGTCTCAGCAACGCCATCATCGTCCGTCCGTACTCCTCCGGCATCATAGCGCGCAGGCGCCTGAGTGTTACCTGCTCGTCCGTCGATCGTTCTCGCTCGGCCAGCTGGGATTCCCGATTCAGCGCCGCGAAGAAAGCGACAACCGACAGAACGAACACCGTGAGGAGCAGGAGGGGAAGCAGCCAGCCCTGCCGAACAGTGCGGGAGACAAGGAGCGCGACCAGACCGCAACCGGTGAGCAGCGCGAGGATCCCGAAGAGCACGGCTAACCCTTGAAGGAGTGGCTTCAACTGGGGCCCGTGGCTCCCACCTGCTGACGCTTCTCCGCCTCCTCGCGCCGGAGGATGTGCTTCTGTATCTTGCCGACACTCGTGCGGGGGAAGGCGTCGCGGAACTCGACGAACTCGGGCACCCTGAACTTCGAGAGGCGCGGGCGGCAGTACTCGATGATCTCCTCGCCCGTCACGCTCTCACCTTCCTTGAGGATCACGAATGCCTTAATGCTCTCGTCGCGCATCGGGTCGGGCACACCTATCACCACGCAGTCGAACACGGCGGGGTGCGTCTTGACCACCGCCTCCACCTCGACCGCGGCCACGTTCTCGCCCCCACGCTTGATCATGTCCTTCGCACGATCCACGAAGTAGAAGTACCCCTCCTCATCGGGCCGCACCATGTCGCCCGTCCACAGCCAGCCGTCGCGGATCGCGTCCGCGGTCGCCTCGGGGTTCTTGTAGTACCCCTTCATGATCGTCCAGCCCGGCTCACCCCTCACCAGCAACTGCCCCTCCGTGCCCGGCGGAACGTCCCGACCGTGCTCGTCAACGACGCGGCACTCGTACCCGAGCGCCGTCATGCCGATGGTCATGTTCTTCCGATGGTAATCCAGGGGGTTCATCGTCGGCAGCCCCACGGTCTCAGTCATGCCGTAGATCTGCATGAGCGGCGCGCCGAACCGCTCATCCCAGTCCTCGAGCTGCGCCTCCGTCACGTTCTGCGCGAAGATGACTAGCCGGAGGCGGTTCTCTTTTAGTTCCGGCCTGCGAGGCTGGGCGAGGATCATCCGCATGGGCGCGGCGAAGAGGCTGCCTACGGTGGCCTCGTGACGGATCGCCTGGTCGAAGTAGCGGCTCGCACTGAAGCGCTCCATCAGCGCCATGCTCGCGCCAGCGACCAGCGCGCTCATCGTGGAGTAGTACTGCGCGTTCACGTGGAAGAGCGGCAGCACGACGATCTGGCGGTCGTCCGGTCCAAGTCGCTCGCCCTTGCCGACCGTCTCTCCTACATATATGTAGTTCGCGTTCGTGATGAGCACTCCCTTCGGCCTCGCGGTCGTGCCTGAGGTGTACATCATGCTCACCTCGTCGAGTGGCTCGGGCGTGTGCGCGGGCGGGGTGTCGGGCGCCGCGCCAACGAACTCCTCGAAAAGCACGAAGCCCTCCCGATGCTCGCGCGAGCGGCACAGCACGACCTGCCGAAGGCCGGGGCATCTCTCGCGAACCTCCTCCAGCACACCGGCGATCGAGGGCTCGGTCACGGAGAGCACCGACTCGGAGTGGTTTAGGATGTACTCCATCTCATCGGCAACCGAGTTCGTGTTCGTCGGCACGATCACCGCGCCCATCTTGGCGGCACCGAACCAGCAGAAGAGGAACTCGGGCACGTTGTACATGTGGAGGTTGATCTTGTCTCCTGGCCGCACCCCCGCGGCCTCCAGCGCGTTAGCGACTCTGTTCACCTCACGGTCGAGCTCGGCGTACGTCCAGGAGCGGACGCTTCCATCGGAGTCCTCGAATATGAGGAAAGTCTTGTCAGGACACACCAGAGCCTTGTGCTCGAGCGCGCGGCGGATCGTCCTATTGCCGACTATGTTCACGGCTGGTTGCCTCCGTCTATCGTTGCCGGTCTATGGGATTGTGATGGTACTACGGGGCGAGTTGCGCGGTCAATGCATGCGCAAGATCGCGCTCGCACGGCCGGCACGGCCGGCAGAAGTCAGAGCCGAACCAGTAACTGGTTCACTCTTGCTCTCGAGACTTGGTGCGGTCGAGTAGCTCACGCAGGGTCGGTAGCACCGCTCGATCCTTGTCGCGGTTGGCCGCGCTCTTGGAGCGGACCACCCCAGCCAGCGATGCGACCTGCGCCTGCACACCCCTGATCTCGTACGTCTCGGCATCGCGCGCCAGATCCTGGTAGCCTGTTGTGCCCGCAGGTTGGAAGGCAATGTCGAGATCACCAAACTTTGTAGTGAGATTGCACAGCTCGACACGGCTCAGGAACTGTGCACTGCGGTCGAAGGGAAGTCCAGCGGGAACTCCTTCGGCACGTATACGAGCGTCCATCTCCGTGAGCGCCTCGGCCAGCCTGGAGAGGTTCTCGCGAACACGAGATGGGCAAACGTCTACGTCGAGCGTCATGAAGGGCGAGCCGTGCAGTATCGCCGCGAGCCCGCCGATAAGCACATATTGCACATGGAAGTTCTGGAGAGTCCGTAGGATCACCTCCGGCCGAAACTGCCTCGGCTCCTCAGACACCCGCGTCTATCCGGCGCGCGTGGCGCATATCCTCCGCGAACCGGACCATATCCAGGAACTGGTCGAAGCGTTGCTCCGGAGTGAGCGCCAGGTTCCGCAACGCCAGCACCAGGTCGTGGTCATCGTGCGGCACGAGTGAGACGCGCAGGTCGAGGCCGCAGGCACGCGCCGCGCGCTGCACGTCCTCAACGGTCGGCGGGACCGAGCCGTCCTCCCAGCGCTCCACATCGGCGGGTGAGACATGGAGCCTGGAGGCGAGTTCTTCTTGTGTCAGCCCGGCGCGGAGCCTGGCTTCTCGAACCAGCGTGCCGCCTTTCATAGCGGCAAGTATATACCGGCTCGTGGGGGTACGCTACGCTCGGTGCCCCTAGCCGCCGGAGAGCAGCCGGTCCACCTCGTCCCTCCTCGGCATGGAGGGCTGTGCTCCCCACTTCGTGACCGAGAGCGCCGCCACCGCAGACGCGAAGCGGGCCGCCTCGAACAGGTCGCGCCCCTCGGCAAGTGCTACCGCGAGGCCTCCGTTGAATGCGTCGCCGGCGGCCGTGGTGTCGAGCGCATCCACCCGGTGGGCAGGTACTGTCTGCTGCCGCTCTGGGGTGGCGACGAGGGCGCCCCGCTCGCCGAGCGTAACGACCACCGATCCAACCCCTTGGTTCAACAGTTCCTGTGCAAGGTCGGAAGCCTCGCCCTGCATGCCCACCAGGGCCGAAGCCTCGCCCTCGTTCGGAGTGAGCACGTCAACGAGCCTTAGAATATCCGGCGGCAACCCCTCACCGGGCACGGGCGCCGGGTTGAGCACGGTCCGGCAGCCGGCAGCCCGCGCGGCCCGAAGACCCTCATGCACCGCCTCGATCGGGATCTCAAGCTGCGCGAGCAGCACCGCCGATTCCTCGATTAGAGCCCGCGCGAGGCGGACGTCCTCAGGGGAGACGCGCGAGTTCGCGCCTGGCGCGACTGCTATCGCGTTCCTGCCCTGCGGGTCCACCGTGATGAGCGCGACGCCACTGGGGACACCCTCCACCACTCGAACATGCTCCGTGTCTATATGCTCGCCCCCGAGGCCGTCCACCGCCTTGCGTCCGAGATGATCATCACCGACGGCGCCGAGAAAGGTGACCGGGGCACCCAGCCTCGCCGCGGCCACCGCCTGGTTAGCTCCCTTGCCACCCGCAGCGACCAGCAGGTCCGACCCCAGCACCGTCTCGCCCACGGACGGTATGCGGGCCACCCCCACTACCATGTCCGTGTTGCTGCTGCCGAGAACCACGACCCGATCTGACACTACACTTTCACCTCCGCAGGGAACGTGTAGCCGACACCACGCACGGTCAACAGGTAACGCGGCTGCGCGGGATCCTTCTCCAACTTCTCACGCAGCCTGCGAACGTACACCTTTAGGTAGTGCAGCTCGTCGCGGTAGTCGGCGCCCCACACCTTAGCCAGCAGAGTCTCCTGCGGCAACACCCTGCCGCGGTTGTTCGCCAGGTGATACAAAAGCCTGTACTCCGTTGGGGTAAGGTCCACCAACTCGCCGTCCACCGTTACCCGATGCTGAGCCAGGTCTATTACCAACCCGTCGTGCCGGATCAACGTGGAGGAGGCGGGCGCTGCCTGAGCGGCCGTGCGGCGCAGCACCGCGTCCACGCGCGCGATCAGCTCCTTGTGGCTGAACGGCTTCGTGATGTAATCATCAGCGCCGAGCTCGAGCCCTTTCACCTTGTCCTGTTCCATGCCGCGTGCAGTGAGCAGGATTATCGGCACGTTCGACTCTTCACGGACGCGCCTAGTTACCTCGAACCCGTCCACACCTGGCATGGAGACGTCGAGCAGGAGGAGGTCATACTTGTCATGGCTAAGCTTGACGAGCGCATCCGCGCCGTCGTACGCCTGCACAAGCACATATTCTGGACGGTTGTACTGAAATGACAGGCAGATGATGCCTACCACATCCGGCTCATCGTCAACTACCAGTATCCTGACCATTCGCCCTCTCATTCTAGCTCGTAAGTTCGGCCACCGGCGTTCCTACGTGCTCAATCATAGGTCCTGGCTCTCGTAGACGCTCGAGGGAAACCTTGAACGATGTCCCCTCTCCTTGCGTGCTGAATGCACTTATAGTTCCCCCGTGCAGCTCGACGAGAGAGCGGGTAATCGCGAGACCTAGCCCGGTTCCCATTGCTAGCCTGTCGGAGCCGGGCAACCTGTAGAACTTCTCGAATATGTACCCCAGCTTCTCAGCAGGGATGCCCGGCCCGTTGTCCCGAACCTCCACCACTACTCTGTCCGCATCCGGCGCGAGGCACACCCATATCTCGCCTCCTGCCGGCGTGTACTTGCACGCGTTCGTGAGCAGGTTGGTTATGACCTGCTGCATCCGGTGCCTGTCCACCTCCACAAGGCAGGGCTCATCGGGGATGTCCAGGTAGAGCGTCTGCTGCCTATCGCCGATGAGCAGGTGCAGCGCCTGTGCCACCTCGTTCACAAGGTGTCTAAGATCGGTTATCTGCAGGTTGAGCTTTATGCGGCCCTCGTCCAGCTGTGCCATCTCCAGGATCTCGTCCACGAACGCGGCGAGCCGGTTGCTGTTGCGCCCAACCGTCTCCACCAGCTTCCTCTGCGTTGTATTCAATCCCTCGCTCACGTCGTCCAGCAGAAGGTCGCTGCTCGCGCGAACGAGCGTCAAGGGAGTACGAAGCTCGTGCGACACGGTGGCCAGGAAATCAGTCTTGAGGGTATCGAGCTCCCGGAATGCTTCCGCGCGACTTGCCTGCACGACGAGCTGGTTGTTGAGCAGGGCGACTGCGGCAAGACTCGCGAAGGTATGAAGCAGGATGAGCTCCTCCTCTGTGATAACGTGGTCCTGGCGAAAGTAATCCGCAACGACCACGCCGATAAGCTCGTCCTTGGCAATCAGGGGCACCGCGGCGAACGAGCTGGTCTGCGCGATCTCAAGCACGAGCGGGTTGACCCTGGGGTCCCGCCGGGCGTTGACGCTGAGCACGGGCCTGCGGCTGCGCGCCGCCTCGCCCTCCACGGAGTGAGAGGACAGTCCAGGCGGATGCGCGCGCAGGTACTCCATCAGCCGTTCGAGACGCTCGGGTTCCTCGTTCGTGTGGCCGGAGACGAGCCGCAACTTCTCATCTTCGACGATGTAGAGCAGGGCACGCTCGAAATGCAGCTGCCTGCACAGCTCACTCGGTATCTTCTCGAGCAGCGCGTCATGATCCAGCGTCTCTCCCAGGTTGGCGTTGACGACGTTCAGGGCGGCAATGCGCATCGCCCTGCGGCTCGCGTCGCGAGCCTCCTGCGAGGCTATATTGCCGAGGAACGCAGCGAAGAAGGCGATGCCATAGAACGAGGCGAGGGTCACGGTGAAACGCATGAGGAGAGAGCCGAGCTCGATGCTGCCGAGCCGTACAACACTGGCAGCGATGTACGCGATCCCTATGACTACCGAGCCCCAGATTGCGCCCCTGTGCCCACCGACCATGCCCAAGAAGAACAGGGAGAAGTAGAAGAGCACGAAATATGGGCTCCTCACCCCGCCGGTGAAGTAAACCGCGAGAGCCTCGAAGATCGGAAAGAGCACACCGGCAATGGGCCAGAACAGGTACGGTCTGGAGACGAGCCAGCGCGGGGCGAACAGCAGGAAGGCGCCCGAGCCTATGGTGAGAGCGGAAAGCAAGTACAGCACCGGAAGGTTCAGCGGCGCATCACCCGGCAGGTGGATCGAGAGCAACACGACGAAGGCCACCGTGACTGCTGTTGCGCCGATCAACCAGTAGAGTTGCTGCCTGCGCTCGAGCAGGGCGATCAAGGCTGCTGCACCTCCGCGCCGAAAGTTGCCTCCACGTACTATAAACATATTCGCCCCCGCGCGCAAAACCCGCCATCGGGCCGCGCCAAGCGGGAGCCCTGCCTAGTGCATTTCCAACCCAGTCGATGTGTAATGAGTTATAGTGGTGAGCATGA
>JADDPT010000094.1 GCA_016781735.1 Rubrobacter sp. | reverse complement strand
ACGCCGTGGGCTTCATCAGCCGGAAGCGCTTGGCGTTCATCATACCTTCGGTGTGCGGGGTGTGCGGCACCGTCATTATCACCCAGTCCGCTTCGGGCAGCAATCTGTCGAGATCATTCGGCCCGTGCATCTCGGCGACTCCCTCCGGCGCGTCCTCCCGCCGGGCGTCGATGCCGAGGACTCGTATTCCGAGCGCCGCGCAGACGCGAGCTGTCTCCGCGCCGATTCCGCCGACACCGAGGATGATGGCGGTGGATTCGGGAAGGTGGACGATGGACTCCACTCCCCTTGGTCTCCATTCTCGACGTAGCTGCTCGGGGATGTAGTGGTGAAGACCACGGGCAAACGCGAGGACGAACGCCAAGATGTGCGCCGCGATATGATCGTTGTACATCTCGCGGAAGTTGGTGACTACGACGGGGTGTGCGACGAGCTCGGGGTAGTAGTAGCCTGCCGGGGGCGCGGCTGCGGGCGCCTGCAGCCAGCGCAACTTCGGTGCGAGCGAGAGCAAGTCCCGGTCGATCATGCCGAACGCGGCGTCGGCATCGACAATCAGCCTACGAGCATCCTCCTCGGACTCAGGCGCCTGAACCGTTGCCTCGGGCACAGCTTCGGTGACGCGCCCGGCCCACACCCGCGTGGTGTCCCGCTGCGGAGGCAGGAAGACGAAATTGAATGGCATCGTGCGTCTCCTCTCCTTTGGAGCAATGCTTTGGCGCGAGCCGGGCCGTCGGTCATCCGATTGCGCCCGCGGCCACCCTTGCATGTCTACCTCAGGGCGGCGTTAGAGGACTACATCGCCGCCCGCAGGGCATAGTCGGGGTCGTTAGCTCTTGGATGATTTCGGCTGAAGCGTTGCTCGCTTGGACTGACTACGCGCGGCACGCAGTGATGCCGGCGCTGTTTGACCACCAGTTGGCGGCAATTGAAGCCTAGCGGAAGAGCCGGGCCAGGAGAGCGCCAATGATTGCGCCCACGACCGCGCCGACCAGGATGACGACCGGCAACGCGCCGAGGACCCCACCAGCGGAGAGCAGCAGCCCTATGCTTGTGATGTCCGAGGTTGCCGCTATGCCGAGCGCGATCACAGCGCCTATGGGGGCGGTCACAGCGCCTGCCACGGCGCCTGCAGCCGTACCGAGTGCGTACTTCAACTAATATCCCCTGTCTCTCTCCACGACGTTCAGCAATGACTCCCCGTTACACCAGCGTCGCAGGTTCTCGCAAAAGAAGTCCAGTACGCGCGTCGACGAGCGTGGGCTGTGCGCTGACGTGTGCGCGGTTATCAATGTGTTCGGTGCGGTCCAGAGCGGGTGCTCGGGCGGCAAGGGCTCTGGGTCGGTGACATCGAGATACGCTCCACCTATCCGGGCTTCCGTCAGCGCGCGCACGAGCGTGTCGGTCTTCACGACCTTGCCGCGCGCGATGTTCAGCAGCACTCCCGTCTCGCGCATGGCCTCGAGCTCCTGCTCACCGATCATGCCTTCAGTCTCGGGCGTGAGTGGGGTGGCAAGCACTACGAAGTCGCACTCTCCCAGCAGTGTGTGGAGTTGCTCCGGCCGGTACATCGCGTCGAAGTGCTCTGCAGGCGCGCCGCTAGCGCGCAGGCCTGCCACCCGCATGTCGAGGGCCCGTGCCCGGCGGGCTATTGACCCGCCTATACCGCCCGCCCCTACTATGCCGAGCGTCTTGCCGCCAAGCTCCTCGCCCGTCTCCTCGCGCCACTCCCCTGCGCGGTGGTGGTCGAGCAACAGAGGCAGTTTCTTTACGTGAGCGAGCATCATCATGACCACCCACTCGGCTATTGGATCGCCGTGCAGTCCGGCGCTGTTCGTTACCGTGCCATCGTAGCCACCAAGCTCGGGCAGGATATTCTCCACCCCCGCACTGAACAGATGCAGCCATTCTATGGATGGGTAATCACTCAACAGGCGTCGGAGGGCGTCGCGCGAGAGGTTGCCGCGGAGGAGGACACGGGGCGAGGTGGCTCCTGCGGATGCGCCATCCCTCTCGACAAGCAGGACCCTGATGTCCTTCTGCACAGCCGCGATCCGTCCGGGCGCTTCCTCCTCGACGGCGCGGGGCACGAGCACTTCCACATCAGCCACCGGCACTCTCCTCCTAGGTTGCTGTAGCTTGGGGTTGCCGAAGTGAGAAGGGCAATCCCGGATGCTTCTGCGGTTCCCAAGCAGGAGGCTGGCCACCAGTTCCAGCTGGAAGCTCACAAACAATTTGCTTGGTGCTGGGTTGGAGCAAAGAGCATGCTCTGGTGAAGTCCACTGCGGTAGCGGCTCGACCTTTCGAGCACACCGTGACGCACGTCGGAGTAGGTGAGCGACGCGGCACATGCAACCTTGACACCTTATGTTGCGTTATTTATAATCACCTCGTCCTCTTCTTACCGAATATTAACTTTCGGTGGGTTGGACAAACCCCTTCTTGCGTGGATATCACGCCGGGCGAGATGGGACTCGTTCGCGGTGAAGCACCACCTATGGCCGCGGACGAGAGAGTAGATAACGGTACAAGATTTCAGGAGGGATGTCTTTGAACGGTATATCGTCGTGTGCTGCCGCGTGGCTACGCCGCGCACACAAAACAGGCAGCGCACTGCTCGTCGCAGCTTTCGCGGCCGGCTCGCTCTCCGCGGGCGCCAGCGCGCAGACACCTAGCCAAACGCTCGAGGCGGGCGACCGGGCGCAGGTGAGCCAGACGGGCGGCGTGGGTCTCCGAGTACGGTACGGTCCGAGCCTCGGGTACTACCGCCACAGTGCGCTGGCCGAGGGTCAGACGGTGCGCGTGGTCGAGGGGCCTGTCGCAAACAATGGGTACAACTGGTACAAGGTAACGGGCTTCGACGCTCTGGGCACCACCGGCTGGTCTGCCGGCAACTGGCTCGTTGAGGTGAGCGCCCCGGCGCCGCAAGCAGCGGCTCCCGCAGTCAGTGCCGCAGCCCCGGTCGTGACGAGGCCAGCGGCTCCTGTCCCGGTCGTGACGAGGCCCGCTCCGGCTGTTTCCGGCCCGTCGTACAACATGCTCGTGACTGGCTACAACGGCGCGGAGTTCAACTCGAACGGGATTATGCGTAACGGCCAGCGCGTCTACTGGGGCGCCGTCGCTGTTGACCCCAACGTGATACCGCTCGGGACCCGCATGCACGTTTCCGGATACGGTGACATGGTGTTTGTGGCATCCGACACCGGCAGCGCCATCAAGGGCTACAGGCTGGACATTTGGTTCCCAACGCTGCAGCAAGCTATCAACTTCGGCGCGCAGAGGCGTACGGTTACGATCATACGCTAGCCTAAGCCAGGCAAACAAACTAGGTGGTAAAGCGAGAGGGAGGGGCCGTCCGGCCCCTCCCTCTTTGTTTGTGCTTACAACTGTGACGAACTGTCGGCGCCCTGGTCGATGACCGCGCCGTTTCTCCGGCGGGGGCTACCCGGCGGTCCTGAGGCTCATCGTAGCTCTTGGCTGTACAACCCTACGCCTCTGGCGGCGAGCTGTGATCGTGCGGCTCACCGCATCCACCATGGATTGGATGTTGAACGGCTTAGGGATGAACATCACCTGGTCGTCGTTGATCCTCGGGTCTACCGCCGCGCTCATCAGAATCACCGGGATATCGCGGGTCTGCTCCCTCTTTCGCATCTCCTCGAGCACCTCCAGCCCGCTCGCGAACGGCATCATCACGTCGCTGATCAGCAGGTCGGGTGGGTCCCGCATGACCGCTGCAATGGCGTCACGCCCGTTGTACACCGTCTCCACCTCATAGTGAAGTTCTGAAAGCAACTCCGCGATGAGCAGGGCTATGATGTCCTCGTCGTCCACGACTAGTATTCGAGGTACCTCTCGTACCCTATCGTTCATCGGTCTCTCCCAAGGCAATCGCCGCCTACGCTGTGAGGCGTGCGGGCTTCCAGTGCTGGCGGAAATGTACGCATACACCGTGCCGCGGAGCCCGGTACATGCTCTGCTATACTTTTCATGCATAGCCCGGCACACGTCCACTCACTGGGAAGGTTGGAGAATGAGCACGTCGCGCAAACAAGTAAAGGCACAACGCAGAGAGCGGAGGCAGATCGCGCAACAGACATCGGTGCTGGTGGACCAGAAGAGCCAGCGACGGCGTCTCGCGTACCTGGGCCTTGCCGCGCTCGCGCTCCTTGCCCTCGTCGGCCTCCTGGCGTATTTCGCATCCCGCACCGCGCCGGCTCCCGAGCAGGTCGGCAGGCAGCTACCGGATCAGGGAAATGCGCACATAGCTTCCGCCACCAGCCCGCATGAGCAGTACAACTCCTTCCCGCCCACCTCCGGTCCGCACGTCGGCAGCAGCATCGCTCCGGCGGGATTCTACGACGAGCCAGTTGCACCGGAACTGGCGGTACATAGCCTCGAGGATGGTCACGTTGTGATCTGGTACAAGCCCGACCTGGAGCAGAGCCAGAAGGAACGGCTGCGGGCATACCAGGCAGCCAACCCGGAGAACCTGGTCGTCGCCCCGCTCGAGGGCCTGCAGAAGAACATAGTGCTCACCGCATGGACCCGCATGGATGAGCTCGACACCTTCGACCAGAGGCGCATAGACAAGTTTGTCCAAACTTACAAGGGCATCGACCATCACAGGTAAGGCATAGCGCCTGCACTGCCGGGAGGCCTTCTATGCCTGACCTTTCCGAGGTCATTGAGCAGGCGCTGAGGTGGCTCGAGCCGTTCTACGAGCGCTTCGGCTACCTGGTGGTACTGCTCGGCGCGCTGTTCGAGCACCTCTTCTTCCTGGCGTGGGCCATGCCCGGCGGGGTGCTCGTCGCGCTCGGCGGGCTCTACGCTCAGACAGGCGCGCTGTCGTTGCCGCTCGTAGTCCTTGTCGGCGCGGTGGGCTTCGTTCTGGGGGACCACCTCGATTACTTCGTCGGGCGTCGTGGCTCCGTCGTGCTCGAGCGCTTGACCAAGGGACAGGTGATTGAGACGTCATACATATGGAGCGTGCGTGCTGTTCCGGCCCTCCTCCTTGCCTACACCAACGCGATACCGCGTGCCGCCATGTTCATGGGCGGTGCGGCCTCCGGGCTGACGTACTCGCGATTCCTGGCACTCTCGCTTCCGCTCGCGCTTGTCTGGAGCACGATCTTCAGTGGACTCGGTTACTGGCTGGGAGGCAACCGCCAGATGCTGTATGGCGTGCTTCGCGCCGTGGGCCTGGGAGGGCAGGGCATCCTGGTGGTTGTTACCGCGCTGGTGTTGCTCTTCCTCTGGAGGCGTAAGCGCGGCCGCACCGAAGAGACAGCAAGAACCTGAGAGCTCTCTCCAACAAGTGACCTCCACCTACAAAGGGGAGTGAGACGTCTCCGCCCGCTTCATGGCCCGTTTCTTGCCGCTCTGCGTCCTTAGATGAGATGGGAGTATAGTTCCCACCTCGTGAATAGGAGGACAAAAGATGGACTCTGACAGGGTTGAAGGCAAGGGCAAGGACCTGATGGGGCGCGGCAAGGAAGCCGTGGGCGACCTGACGAACAACAGGGATCTGCAGGCCGAGGGGCAGGGAGATCAGGCAGAAGGCAACGTTCAGGAGAAGTTTGGCCAGGCCAAGGACAAGGTCCGCGACGTTGTACGCGACATAAAGCGATAGGCTGCGGCGGATCTGGGGGTGGGAGAGGATCTCCCACCCCTTCTCGGTATCCAGGGCCGCAAGCGAGGTTATATCGGTGAGGGAGGTGCGCTTTTGAAGAGGTTACTGTTACTGGCAACTATGGCTGCCGGGTGGTTGTTCCTGCGCAGGCGCCAGCAGGAGATGGGCGCCTCGACCGGCAGCACGGCAAGCACCCTCAGCACAGGCCCGGCGAGTGGCCAACTCTCCGGTATGTCCGGTGCTGACACAACGAGCGTAACCACTGACCAGGACGCTGCTGCCTCTGGACAGCTTGTGGATGATGTGGTCGTCGTCGGTAGTACACAAGATATGTCGGACACCTACGTGCCCTCCACCGACGATGCGTCTGGAGGGAGTCCGGGACACCTGCATGATGAGCAGTTGGAGATGGTCACGCAGGCGTACGACACCAGCACACAGTTTGAGGCTGTTCCAGCAGAACCGGATCGGGCGGATGCCGCCGGGGACTCTTCGAGCGAGGGAAGATTGCTGCCTCCCGATACCCAGCCTATGAGTGTGGCGGACACTCAGGGGGGCGAGGCAACGAATACCGGAACAGGCGCCTCGGTGAGCGAGGACGCCGGCGCCCCGACGTATTTATACTCGGGTACGAGTGGGGACGAGTCTGAACAGCACGGGATGGAAGCTACGTCGGCCGCAGGCGCCAGGGCGCCGCACCCCCACCACGTTGATGTATCGCAGGGTGAGACCGTCGTTTTTCGGCCACAGCACGATGGGGGCGACGGGTCAGATCACGTGACGTACGGTCACGACAGCGGTGACGCCGTTAGCAGTGAGTCCGCCGGCGAGACCGGGGCGGCGTCAGGAGTGCTGATGTCGAGTGAAGAGCAGCCGGTCTCACAGTCTGAATATCACTCAGGCGATGCGGCCGACTTCGATCCTATCGGCGTGGACGTCACTCCTCCGAAGAGCGATATAACCGCGGAGGATTATAAGCACGTGGAGGTGTCGCTGCCACCGGAGACACTCGCTGCCATCAATGAGTTGGAGCAGTCGGGCGGGTGGGCTGAGACAACCGACTACCATATCGAGGAAGGGTACAACGTCGAGGCGACGGATGGCGGCGTGGGCACCGTTGACAGGGTAGTGCTCGGCGCCGGCGACACTGAGAGCTATATGCTTGTGAAGAAGGGCCTGCTGTTCAAGAGTGACGTCAGCATCCCGCTCTCCGCCGTGGATAGGGTAGAGAACGACACGGTCTACCTCAACATCGAGAAGCAGTACATAAAGCTGATCGAGGGGGATGACACGAAGGAGATAGGGGAGGACAACCTCAACATCAGGTATTGAGCCGCCTCCCGCTGACAGGAAACCCAGGATTACACGTCCTGGCAGATAAGCCGTAGGGAACTATGAAGGTTCCCTACGGCTTCGTGCTGTCAGAGGTCGCGAGAATGTCGGCCAGGGCGAAGCTGATGCCCATTGCCAGGTCGTCGCGATCCCGGTTTGCCAGAACCACGATGGTGGCGCGGCGTTCCTCGATATGTGGGAGGTGCAGGGCAGCAGCGGAGTACCCCGGCCCCCCTCCGCCGTGTCCCGCGACCGAACCGTACGGTGATCCCGGGTCGATCATTACCCCAAGCCCATAGGATGGCTGCCGAAAGAGTGGATGCTGGGCCGGCACGGGCACGGGGTCGAGCATCGATGTGAGCAGGGCCGGGCTCAAGAGCCGGCCAGTGAACAACGCCTCGAAGACGCTGGCGAGCTCGGGGCGGTGGAGACGACCACACCGTGCGAGACCCAACCCGGATGGTACAGGGGCGTAACGTCCTCCGGCGAGCCCCCCGCACCGAAGTGCGTGCTGTATCCGGGCGTAAGCACGTGCCCGTCCTCGACAGTCTCGGCGACAAAGGTGTGCCATAGGCCGAGCGGTTCGAATATCCGTTGCCCCAACGCTTCGCGCAGGGACTTGCCTGTGACTCGCTCGATCAGGAGCCTGAGCACGAGAAAGCCGATGTTCGAGTAGCTCCAGCCGCGTCCCGGAGCGAATATCAGACCCCGCCGCAGCGTTCGCTCGAGGAACTCGTCAGGCGTCCACGGTCGACGAGGATCAGCCAGCAGAGCCTCCCGATACTCGTTCATCCCGCCGTAATCAGGCACTCCGCTCGTGTGGCTCAGCAGTTGTCGCACGGTCACCGGCGCCTCGATGGCCAGCTCCGGCATGTACTCCTGCACGGGGACATCCAGGTCCAGCCGCCCCTCGCCCACGAGTTGGAGGGTTGCGACGGCCAGCAACGGTTTCGTGACGCTGTAGATGTAGAACTGCCCGTCGTGGTCGAGCGTGGTTGTCCGTCCAATGTCCTGATACCCGATGCCGGAGCTGAACATGACCTGGCCGTCCCCTACGAGCACGACCGCAGCGCCGGGCGTTTCTGCGGCGGCTAGCTCCCTTTGAACCGCTGCAGTAAGTTCGCGTACGAGCTCAGGACCAACCCGAGCTGAATGATGCTCGCGCATAAGCAGGTATCCTCCCAATAAAACAAGGGGCAGGCTTTGGGCGCCCGCCCCTTGAAATTCCCTATCAGGCTAGCCGCTCAACGCTACTCTACAGTAAGGGTGCCCACCATGCCCTGAGACTCGTGGTTGCCCACTGGGCACCAGGTCTTGTACTTGCCGGGCTTGAGCTCGACCTCCAGCGTCGTGTTCTCGCCGCCGCTGATCGTCTTGCTCTCCTCCTTGATGCCCTGGCCCTCGAGAGCGAGCGAGTGCTTATAGTCGCCCGGGTTCGAGATCTCGAACCGCACGGTTCCCGCCTTCACCGTCAGGTCCTTCGGCTCGACCTCCCACTCCGTCAGGTCTACCTTTACAGCTTGGGCGGCCGCGCCTGAAGACGCGGCGGTGGGGCTCGGTTGCTCGCCTCCCGCGTCTCCACCCCCGCACGCCCCGACTAGCAGCGCACCGAGCATGAACGTTACCAGCAGTATCCTCGTCATTGTCTCTCATCTCCTTAGGTGAATGTCCTATATCCAGTATACGAACAAGGCTACTCATTT
>JADDPT010000057.1 GCA_016781735.1 Rubrobacter sp. | reverse complement strand
CACGCGCGAGGTGAACACCTGCGCATGTGGAGCGGAGCACTAGTGATCCTGGTGGCAGGAGTGGGCTACTCGGACCTGAGCGATCTCTCCTTCGGCCCAAAGCTCGTAGAACGGCTGCGGGAGATGGAGTGGCCAGGTGAGGTCCGAATAGAAGACTTCAGCTATGCACCCATACCGAACCTCGAATCGTTCGAGGAAAGCCCCGGAAAGACGTTCGAGCGTGCTATCCTTGCCGGGGCGATGGAGCGCGGCTACGAGCCCGGCACACTTAGGATCTGCGACTGGATTCCCGGGCCACTTGACCCTGGCGATGTTCAGGACCGGGTGGCCGAGGCGGTCACCGGAGTGATAAGTCTGGAGAACCTCCTGGTTATTGCCCAGCACTTCGACGTGCTCTCTCCCCGGACCTCTGTGATAGAGCTCGAGCCGGTGAATATGGAGTGGGGGCAGGAACTGAGCCCACTGGGCGAGGAGCGGCTGGAGCAGGCCGTGAGGTGGATCCAGCGAGAGGTAGGCTCAGGTAAGGCACGAGCCAACGGCCGGAGCAAGGAGAGGAGCAGCACGTGAGTACGAATGGCAAGCAGACCGACGATCCTATGGTCGCCCTGCGCTGCCGCGACGATATCCTGCAGGCGATGTACTGGATGCGGGGTGAGGGCTTCGGCGAGGAGGTCGATGCTCGGAGCCTGGCCGGCTTCCTGGTCCTCGACGAGGGGTTGCTGAGCGAGCAGCTCACGATCCTCACCGAGGACGGTTATCTGGAGGAGTCGGGAGGACGTTACCGGCTGAGCGAGATCGGCGTGCGAGAGGGGGGCCGGCGGTTTGCCGACGAGTTCGCCGACCTGCAGAAGACCGCCCATGGGGAGTGCGGTCCTGACTGTCCCGTCTGCAAGGGCATCCCTCGCGATGCCTGCGCCCACTGTGCCCCCGCAGGCATTGAAAGGTAGGGCGACAGGTTCGGTGCGCAAACAGATACCCCTGATGCTGGTCCAGCAGCCGTCTCCCACGATTCCAACGGGGTTCGAGCAACTACAGGAGTGGGTCGGAACGGCGCTGGAACGCCTGGAAGGCCTTGAGGACGAGCGAACTCGCAAGGAGGTCTTCGCGCTGCTGGAAGGCGTGGACCTACTTCACCGGGAAGCGCTGGGACGGCTGCTCGGGCTCATCGCCAACCTCGGAGGGCAGGAGCTCGTCGGGCGGGTCGCGGAGGATCCTGTCGTGCACGCACTCCTGGAGATGTACGACCTCCCGGAGCTTGACGAGCGCACCCTAGTAGAGCAGGCCTTGCAGCCGGTCTACCCGTACATCGAGTCGCGCGGGGGAAGGCTGCAGGTCCTGGACGTCGAGCAGGGACGCGTTCGTGTACGCATCTCCGGCTCGTGCGGCAGTTGCGCGGCCTCGGCGGGAACGCTCAGCCGCGTGGTCGAGGGGGCTTTGCGAGAGGGCGTCCCGAGCTTCAGGGAGCTTGTTGTTGAAGAGCCGGCACCACCACCGATGAAGATTCCGCGCGGCCATCTGCCGCTGATCCGACCCCGCCGGGTCTCCTTGGGAAGCGTACAAGACCTCATCCCCGGCGAGCTGCGAGCAGTGTGGCCAGAAGGCACGGCTGTTTTGCTGGCGCGTCTCGGCAGCGAGGTGTACGCGTACAGGGACGGTTGTCCACCGGGAAGTCCACTGACATTGCACACGGGCCGGTTGGAGGGAGAAACCCTCGTCTGCCCCTGGCACGGGTGTCGGTATGATATCCGCAGCGGCAAGCGCCAGGACGCCGCGGGCAAACTCCAAGCACTCCCGGTGGTCGTACGCGACGGCGAGATAATCGCCGCGATCGGCACAGTAGAGGTGGAGCTGCAATGACGCCTCGCGTGCTGGTGGCCGGCATGGGCAACGACCTGTGCCGAGATGACGGCTTCGGCATAGTAGCTGCACGGCGCTTCGCTGAGACCGTGATGCCTGAGGGCGTCCGCGTGTACGAGGCAGGAATCGGCGGCATTGGCCTGATCCAGGAATTGATGGACGGCTACGAAGCTCTGATCATCCTCGACGCCATTGACCGCGGTGGCGAGCCTGGCACGGTCTACCTGCTGGAGACTCAGGTTCCCGAGATTGAAGAGCTTAGCGCCGACAGCAGGCAAGGATTTGTGGCGGACATGCACTACACTGTGCCGTCGAAAGCTCTCACGCTGGCACAGGCGCTCGACGTGCTGCCGCCGCGTGTATATATACTGGGGTGTCAGCCGAAAGACTGTGGGCTGGGGATGGGCCTGAGCGAGCCGGTGGAGGCAGGGGTTGCTGAGACCGTGAGGCGTCTAGGCGACCTGACCGCCCGACTGACGCATGGCTTAGTCTCCGCGCGGGGATAGGTAGCAGGGACGTTGGGTTGACCGCTGGTCCGCTCATCATGGCTTGCAGGGGCGAGTTCCTGTGTCGGCCTCTAAGCGCAAGCAAGACAAACCAGGGGATGAGTATCCATATGTGTAAGGCCATTCCACGCAAGATATTGCAGGTCGACGAGGGGAGGATCCAGGTGCTCTACGACGGCGAGCCGCGCTGGGTCATGGTGCACGACATCCCCGGCCTGACCGTCGGCGAGTACGTGACCGTGTATGCCGAGCAGGTGCTCGAACGGATGCCCGCCGAAGAGGCGGAGGACATCCTGCGCTTCTGTGATGAGCTGGAAGCAATGCTGGAGGAGGCTAGTCGGTGATGGAGGTCCAGCAGCCCTCGGCGCCGATGGCGGGTTCACTCCGGTTCATCCGGTACGGGTTCATGCCGAACCATCTACGTTACTGCGGCGGCGACGACAACCGGACGCTCTTTGAGTACGGCGTCGAGAACGTCGTGGATGCCGGTGTAAACACGATGCTGCGCAAGTTCACGGGGGCGCTGCCGTATCTACAGCTCATCGCTCGCGCCAACGGTATCGCGGATCCGTTTGACGACCGCGTCGTCGAGGCGTACTGGATAGGCAATGAGCTGCTTGACCGTGTCGAGGTGCGACAACTGTACGATTCGTTGGTCGAGCGTTTCGGCAAGCAGCTACAGGGCAGGACGCGCGACTGGGTGCTCGGGAAGGCACCGGCTGGAGCCCGTCCGCATCATAATTTTCATGTCTTCGACGTCCACAGCCGCGTGGGAGAGCTGGAGAATACGCTCGAGACGATGGATAACTGCCGGACGAGTTGGGGCAAGGTCGTGGCAGTCGAGGGGCCGGGACTGGTGGTGGAGCGCCCGCCCCTCGTGCTCGTGGATGGTAAGCTCGCCGTCGGATCTTCTCAGAGGGTGCGTGTAGTGCGTCAGGTCGAGCAGAGGGGCTTCGCCGACTCGGCGGTTCCCGGAGACTGGGTATCGATCCACTGGCGTTGGGTCTGCGAGGTGCTCACGCCGCGGCAGCAGGCAAACCTCGTCCGGCACACCGATCACCATCTGGCGATCGCCAACCAGACTATTTGAGGCAAGCAGCCTAGAGAAGGAAGCATACATGACTCGCGGGGCGTTCATCTCCAACGGAGTCGCGTATCATCATGGCCTCGTTCAGCCCGGACAGCCGCTCGAGAACTTGGAGGTCATCGAGCTGGGGCGGCTCGCCCAGGTTGACCTCAATGTGTACGACCTGGTCGTTGTGCCGCGGTCGGCGGATGGGGAAGCGCTCCGGGCACGCCGCCACCAGTTCGCTCGCTTCCTCGACAATGGAGGTGTGCTGGTCGCTCTCGGGGAGCTCTGGACCGACTGGTTTCCCGGCTGCCGGTGGGAGCAGGAGTGTCACGAGGACGTGCTGGCGCCGGTAGTGGAGTGCGCCCACCCGCTCGTCGCCGGATACAGTGCCCAGGACCTGCACTGGCATCCCTCGAAGGAGCGCTGGTGCTGTCACGGGCACCTGGTGGCGCCGACGGGCGCGGAGGTGCTCGTCCGCAACGCGCGCGGCGACGCATGGCTCTACGTTGACCGCGTGACCACCAATGGCGTGATAGTGGCCTCCTCAAACCTGGACCCGGATACCCACGCCTTCCACGGGAGCACGGTGGCCCGATCTTTCTTCGACCGGCTACTTTCGTGGGCGCGAGCCGAGGCCGCCGAGGCTCCGGCTCGTCGCGAGCGTCGCCCGAAGAAGATCGCCGGTCTTTACTCCGGTGTGCATTTCCAGCGAGCGTTCTATGGGGATCCGGAGTTCAGCGGCGAGTACGCCGTACTGCCCGTGTGGGAGCTGGAAGCAGCGAACCTCCACGACTACGCCGCGCTCTGGGTCCCTCGGGAGAGCAACCAGCACGAGCTAGCTCGGAACCGGTCCAAACTGCTGCAGTACCTGAACGACGGGGGCACGATCATCTGCTTTGACGAGGTGAATCAGCCATGGCTGCCGGTTGGCTCGTGGACCCTCCGACCGGTCAACCTCGATACGGTTCGGGTTGCGGACCATTCTATGGTTGCTCATCTAACGGCTGACCAAGTAGGCTGGCACTCTCACGGCGCGTATGAGGCGTACGCCGATGCGGATGTACTTGTGGATGACGGCGAGGGTGGCGTGATGCTCTTGCTGGACGAGCGGTCGTTCTCGGGCAAGCTGCTTCTCGGCACCATGGATCCCGACTGCCACGCCGGCTTCGGCACGGAGACGACACGGCCACTGCTGCGCGCGATCCTGGCATGGGTACACTCCCTCCAGCGGACGCCGGTCGGAGCCTTCTAGCGAGCTTACGGACTCTAGAAAGAGATTTTCGCCTTGGAGAAGCTGACTCGTAGGCAGGTGCTGCAGGGCGCCGCAGTGGCGGCAGGCGCCGTGTTTCTCTCAGGCTGTGGAAGGAGCGCCCCAGGAGCTTCGGCTCCCTCCGACGACGGTGCCCGTGCGTCTCAGCCGGCAAGAGCGACCGGCGGCGCCAAAGCCGATATGGCGCGGTTCGCGTGGTGGACGGATGTCGGGAGCCTGACGCCGTTCCAGGTGTCCACGGCCGGCCCCGGCGGAGTTGTGCTACTCAGCCTTATCTACGACACCCTGGCCTGGAAGGACAAGAACGGCATCATTCCGTGGTTGGCCTCAGAGTGGCAAGCCACGGGTGACGGCAGCAGCTACACCTTTCGTCTGACGCCTGATGCCAGCTGGCATGACGGGCGACCGCTGACCGCTGAGGACATAAAGTTCTCATTCGACTACTACGCCCGACATCCGTATCGCTGGATGCCTACCGACGTAGTCGAATCCGCCGAGGTGGTGGGACGCCACGATGTCCGGGTCCGGCTGAAACGGCCGTACGCTGCGTTCATCGAGGAGATCGCCGGCACAGTGCCGATCATTCCCAAACATATCTGGGAGCGGGTGCCCGATCCTGTCAAGTACACCAGCGCTGAGAGCACGACCGGCAGCGGCCCATTCAAGCTGGCCTCCCACAACGAGGCGGAGGGATCCTACCGGCTCGTCGCGAACCAGCGGTACTGGCGGGGGCGCCCGCTCCTGGCCGAGTGGCGGCAGATAACCGTGGCCGCCGAGGCGCGTGTGGAGATCGTGCGGCGCGACCAGGCTGATGTGTCGCTCAGTACGGATGCCTCGGTGCGCGACGTACTTGCCGGCGACTCGCGGCTGAAGGTGTTCGAGACCGCGCCCCTGTCGCTCGTTCGGCTCGTCCTCAATACCGACCGCACCCCGCTGGACCGCAAAGAGGTGCGCCAAGCGATCGCGTACGCGCTCGACAGGCGGCGCATAGCCGAGACCGTTACCCGCGGACAGGCGATCGTTGGGAGCGCGGGCGTCGTGCCCCCTGAGACGCAGTGGCATAACCCGTCCCTCAAGCAGTATGACTACAACCCGGAGCGTGCGCGCAGTCTGCTGGGTGGGCGGTCCTACACGATCGACCTCCTCGCGGACGCACAGGCTCGTGAGCCCGAGTTGATGCAGCCGATGCTCGAGGCGGTGGGAATCACGCTGAACGTCCGGAGGGTCGACGCGCCGACGCGGACCCAACTTCTGAGCGAGGGCGGCTTTCAGCTTGCGCTCACCTCGCACATTGGGGTAGGCGGTGATCCGGACTACCTACGGCGCTGGTACGCGGGTGAGGAGGCGAATGCCTTCGCTGCAGGCTCGATATTCCGCAATGAGGAATACACCCGGCTAGGCGAGGAGCAGGCAGCAAACCTTGATTCTGAGAAGCGGCGCGAGATCGTGTTTCGGATGCAGGAGATACTGGCAGAAGAGCTCCCGACGATAGTGCTGTATCACCGACGATTCTACTGGGTGTACGACCCAAGCGTCTTCACGCCGATGCATACCGCCGGCGGCATCATGAACGGCATACCGTTCCCGAACAACAGACTCATGCTGATCGAGAGTTGAGGCGGCGTCGTGAGCAGTGACCTGCTGCGGCTGGTGGCTCGTTACACGCTCCTCGTCATCGCCGTCGTCCTGCTAAATTTCTTCCTTCCACGACTGCTGCCAGGCGACCCGCTCAGTTTCAGCTCCGGTGAGGGGATGGACCTCGCGGCCCCTCTGTCTGACCAGGCGAAGGAGCAGCTGCGGTCCTACTACCGGCTCGACCGATCGATGGGGCATCAGTTGCTGTCCTACCTTGCAGACCTGGGACGGGGTGACCTCGGTTGGTCGATCTCGCGCCCGGCCCCAGTCGCCGCGTTGCTGCTCGACCGCCTGCCATGGACGCTTGGCCTGCTCCTGGTGTCACTGCTGATATCGGCGACTCTTGGTACTGCCCTCGGGGTAGCAGCCGGTTGGTCCATGCGAGGATTCCGGGATCGTCTCCTGGTGTCGCTTACCTCCATGCTGGCGGCGATCCCGGAGTTCCTGGTCGCGATCGGCCTGTTGCTCTTCTTCGCGGTGGGCCTAGGATGGTTTCCGCTACTTGGCGGTCAGTCCCCATTCTCAGCTTACGACGGCGCCACCGGCTGGGGTCGCCGGGGGTTAGACATTGGGTGGCACCTTAGCCTGCCGGCAGCCACCCTGGTGCTCGCCGGCGTGGCGGGCTTCCTCCTGATTGCTCGCGACGCGACGGTAGGCGTCCACCGCGAGCCGTGGATCGTGGTGGCCCGTGCGAAAGGTCTGCGCGAGCGGGAGATCGCGCTCCGGCACGTGCTGCCGAACGTCGCGCTGCCACTGCTCACCTTCTTCGCGCTGCGGCTCGGGGCGGTGCTCGGCGGCGCTCTGGTAGTCGAGCGGGTGTTCAACGTGCCGGGGCTGGGACTACTCGCCTACCAGGCCATCCGCGCGCGGGACTACCCGGTGCTCCAGGCCCTGTTTCTGCTCTCCAGCCTGGGCGTTCTGGCGGCGAGCTTCGGAGTCGAGCTGGTGTATCTGCGTCTTGACCGCAGGCGAGGGCTCGTTGCCCATGGGTGAGCGTCGCCCGCTCCTTTTCTGGGCGGGCTGTGCGTTGCTCGCCGGCTTCGTCCTTGCGGCGGCGCTGGCTCCTCTTCTCTCCCCCTACGACCCTACCCTCTCCACCGGTCGCCCGCTCCTCAGCCCCACAGTTGAGCACCCGCTGGGTACGAACGACATCGGTCAGGACATGTTAAGCCGGCTGTTGTACGGCGCACGCACGTCGCTGGTCGTCGCGGCGGTGGTGGCTTTGATCTCGACGGCGCTGAGCTGGCTGGTCGGCCTTACCGCCGGATTCTTCCGACTAGCCGAGGGGCCGCTCATGGCGCTAGTCGACCTCCTGCTCGCGCTGCCGGGCATCCCGCTCTATCTGCTCATCGTTACTCTTATCGGGCCGAGCCGCCTCAACCTGATCCTGACGCTGGCGCTACTCTCGTGGCCGGCCTTCGCCCGCGTCGTCCGGAGCATCGTGATCCAGACGCGTTCAGCGCCCTACGTCGAAGCGGCGAGGGCGCTTGGGCCGACAGGAGCGTACATCGTACGGCGTCACGTCTTGCCGGCCACGCTCGGCGTGCTGCCTACCAAGGTCACCCTGACCGTGCGCTTTGCGGTCTTTTCCGAGGCGACGCTCGCATTCCTCGGACTCGCGGACAGTGGCTCCGTAAGCTGGGGCACGATGCTAAGCGAGGCGTTCAACGACCCCCTGCTGTTCAGCCGTCCGGTCTGGCCGTGGCTGGTGCTGCCCCCTACGCTTGCAATCACTGCGCTGATACTGGCGGCCACCTGGCTAAGTAGCGGAATCGAGAGTCTGCCGGGCACGGCGCGGCGATTTCCAGACTCTACAGCTATTCAGCAGACTCCTAGCAGTGAACGGCGGAATAGAGTACTGCTGCCCCGACCGGCGAAGAGGCAGTGGCGAAGGTAAAGAACTTGCGCTTGCGGTCGCGCCTATGACAATGAGAGCTACACAACTATCTAGCGCGATCCGTGCCGCTCGCCTCGAGAGCCGGCTTACTCAGGGGGAGTTGGCGGCTCGTGTCGGCGTGACCCAGAGCACGATCTCTTTCTGGGAGAGCGGGGTCGAAACCCCGACAGTGGAGCACCTCATCTTGCTTGCCGTAGAGCTCCCCGTAATAATCGAGCACTTCCAAGGGCATGAGCGTGAGTTACTACAACACGTGCTGCGCATGGAGCGTCAGCTCTTCCAGGGTCGGTGCGCCTGCCCCGGCTGCTCCTGCCAGCCTCAGGTATCGGGCTAGTGGAGAGGCCGATTTCTTGATCGGCTGCCCGTAATCCTCAAATTACGTGGAGGATTCTCGGCTTGACCGGCTCACATTAGCCAGCTAATATACGGTCTCCACCGAACGTAATCTCCTGACACCGTTAAAGCTGAAAGGGACTCCAATGTGCCGCGCTCGCCCCGTGTCGAGGCC
>JADDPT010000120.1 GCA_016781735.1 Rubrobacter sp. | reverse complement strand
CTCGGACTGCTGCTGTCCTACGAGGCGTTCCTCCAGAACGCCCCGTCGCCCTTTTCGACGCAGAGCCTGTCGGCAGTGACCAAAGTCCGCGCCGCGCTACCAACGGACGTCGTGGCCGAGCTCGACCGCATGCGCCGGCACATCGCGATTCTCGACCGTCCGCGTGGTTTCAAGGCGCCGCTGCTGGGCGAGCTCCTGCGTGCCGCCCTCGACGGCGTGCACCTGCGGGTCGTGTACGATTCGAAATCCGGGGTCTCGGAGCGCCTGATCTTTCCCTTTGGCCTGTACGTGGCGGCGGGGTTCTGGTACTGCGCCTGTTACGACTACAAGCGCGCGATGCACCTGTCGTTGCGGGCCGACCGCTTCCAGACGATCGCGCGCGTGGAGGGGTTAGAGCGACTGCCCCACATCCTCCTGGCGGACTGGATCGACGTGGTCGAGCGAGACGACGAGCAGCAGCTCGCCCTGCGCGCGACCGTCACCGTACGGGGCATGAAGAGCTTTGATCTCCAGGCGCTCTTCGGACCGATCGAGCCCGACGAGCACGGGGCTGGCGTGCTCACCGGCACCATCCCGCGATCCGAGATCGGCTGGTTTGCCTCCCGCCTCCTCCCCCTGGGCACCGAGGTGGTCGTCCATTCCCCACCCGAGCTGATCGCGGCCATTCGAGAGAAAGTTGAGGCGCTGGCAGGGCTCTACCGCTAGCAACGGAGCAGCTTGTTCCGTTCTGAATGACAGGCGAAATATCGTTTAGGTGATGGAAAGGAGTTGCTATGGATGCGATCATTGTTGTTGATGCGTTATGGGGGGACTCGGGTAAGGGCAAGGTCGCTGCGTTTCTCTCGCAGCGTGAAAATGCGTCCTGGTGCATTCGTGCAGGCATTGGCACAAATGCAGGCCATAGTGTCTACCTGAGTGAAGAACACGTCATTCGCACACGGCAGCTACCGCTCGGGTTTCTTCATCCGGCTACGCAGGTTGCCATCGGCTCCGGTGTGGCCGTCGACCCCCAGATTTTTCATGACGAAGTTGCACGGTATGGCCTGCAGGGTCGTGTGCAGGTTGATTATCGTTGTCCGATTATTACCGCTGAGCATATCCGACGCGAACGAGAACATGCGCATCTCGTTGGCACAGTCGGCACCACCGGGAGCGGATCAGGGATGGCCCAGGCTGATTTTGTCCTCCGTCAAGCCCAGCAGGCGAAGGACATACCGAGTTTGCAACCGTACCTCGGTGATATTGCCCAGGTTGCAAATGAACAAGCTCGCGCGACCAGCGTGATCATTGAATGTTCACAAGGGACCATGCTTTCGTTGGCATTATCACCTGATTATCCCTTTGTAACGTCCGGGAACTGTACCGTGGTAGCAGCGGCAGACGATGTTGGCCTCAACTGGCGCAATATTGCGGGGGCGGTCATGGTCGTCAAAGCCGTTCCCTCGCGCGTCGGAGCAGGGCCACTTCCCAATGAGATGGAGCGTGATGAAATTCGACGGCGCGGAATTGCGGAGTATGGCGTTGTGACCGGACGCTTGCGGCGGAAGGCTTCCGACATTCCTTGGGAGTTGCTCCGGTATGCGGCGATGTTGAATAACCCGACAGAGATCGCCTTGACGTTCTGTGACCATTACGACCCACACGTAGTAGGCGCCACACAAGTGGAGAACCTAACTCCGGCCATATGGGAGCTGATCACCAGGGTTGAAGAGGCAACCAATGCCCCGGTCACGATCGTCGAGACAGGAAAGTTGTTCGAGCACATGATTGACGTGCGCAAGGTCGGAGCGTGATGTTTCCAAGTTAAGGGCGTCTCGTGAATAAATCAGCAGAGATAGGTATGGCTCCAGAACTTCTCCGTTCCGCGACTACTCAGGACCTGCCGGTCATTGTGGAACTGAAACTCGCGATGTTCGACGAGGCAGGGCTCATGGAGCGGTTAGCGGAAGGTGCGGCAGGCATGATCCTTCGGGATTACCAACGACTGTACTCAGAGGATCGAGCCGCTCACTTTGTCATCGAGCAAAATGGAGCAATCGTTGCGATGGCGGGAGCGTTTCTTAAGTCCGATCTGCCATTCCGCTACTATAAGACGCCTACTTATGGCTTCATTGGAGACGTGTACCCTCGTCCGGCCTATCGAGGACGCGGATACGCTACACGGCTCAGTCAACATGTTCTGGCTTGGTTGCAAGCACGCGGCGTCAGGATGGTACGGCTCCTTGCCAGTGAGGCTGGCCGGCCACTCTATGAGGCGCTGGGCTTCCATCCCTCTGGCGAAATGGTGCTCCATTTCAACCCATGAGTCGTGGCTTACATCCTTCACGGTTCGGAACCCTCTCGTTGGGATAGTGCGACGGAAGCTGCCATCAATCGTAAGCTACTGTTAGCCTGACAATTTCCCTCGCATGCTGCGAGCCGTTCAGACAGGTAAGGTGAAGTGCGCTCTATTCAAGCTGTCTTCTTTGACTTGTACGAGACCGTGATCACGGAGTTTGATCCATACTGCAAGCCGGTGCCTACGACTGCGGAACGGCTTGGGCTCAGCCAAGAACGTTTCGCGGCCGAGTGGCGGGCACGGCAGCAGCAACGGATGACCGGCGCCTACGTAGATTATCGCAGCGTTCTGCGGGAGATCTGCGTGGCGACAGATCAACCCATAGACGAAGCGTTGATAGAGCAACTCCATGCGGAACGCCTCGTAGCGAAAGCAATGCCTTTCGCCCGCGTTGATGACGACATTGTCGATGCACTCGCAGCGATCCGACGACTGGGTGTCAAGGTCGGGCTCATCAGTAATTGCACGGCCGAGGAGGTCGCCCAATGGGAGAGCTCTGCCCTCCGCGCGTTGTTCGATGATGCCGTGCTGTCTTACCAGGTCGGATATGCAAAGCCCGCCAGGGAGATCTATCTCCTGGCTTGCCAGCGGCTGGACGTACAACCCGCGCGATCGATCTTTGTGGGCGACGGTGGGAGCGACGAACCGGTGGGCGCGGTCAGCGCCGGGATGACGGCCTACCAGGCGACCTGGTTTCTGGCCAGGTGGCCTGCGTGGAAAACCGCCGGACGCTCCCAGGTGCAGGCGCGTTACCCACTCCTGCAGACACCAAGGGAGGTCGTCGCGACCGTGGAGGCGGGCTGCAGCACCAATAGCTGGTGACGGGTCTGACTGCGAGGCGGTTGGTCGTGCATCCTACGCCGCGGTGTCTCTCGCCTGAGGCAGATGCTTCGCAGCTCGTGCTGGTCGATCCGCATGCAAGCGGCCGGTATACTGAGGCCGACACTTGGAGGGGTAACCATGAGTGGACGCGACGCATTCCTGCCACCCGATCTGCCGCCAGACCGGGTGGCAGGCTGCCTGGGCCTGATTTCCGACACGCACATGCCCGCGAAGTGCCGAGATTTCCCGCCAGCCGTGTTCGATGTCCTCCGAAATGTCGATCTGATCGTGCATGCGGGCGATATCGGGGAGCTGTGGGTGCTGGATCGGCTCAGCGCGCTCGCACCGGTCGTCGCCGTTCATGGCAATGACGATACGCCTGATGCCCTCCGGGCACTACCCTATCAGCAGGTGATCACCCTTGCCGCCCAGCGCATCCTGCTCTGCCACACGCATTTCCCAGATCCCGTCGAGGAGATGGCCTGGCGTCGCCGGCCGAATCGTAAGAGAGGGGATTCGCTGGCCCGGCGCGCGGCCTTGGGCCACCGTGCGGGTGCTGGCATCGTCGTGTTCGGCCACAGCCATATCCCGATGGTCGCACGATACGAGGGTGTGCTGCTCATTAATCCCGGCGCGATCGCCCCGCCCTCCCCCGTCGAGCGCCAGCGCATCCGGACCGTCGCGCTGCTGTTCATCCGCGACGATGGGGCTCCCTTTGCCGTCCACGTCGACCTCGCGCGGCCTACACACCCATTCGAGCCTGCCTGGTGGAAAGAGCACGATTGGCTGGACGGTGGACGGGTAGTCAGGAACCGGTTCATCGAATCCATCGTGGACCCTGAGTTTGCAGCGGACAGCGGCCGCGTATGGGATCGCCTGCAGAACATGGACGCGGAACTCCGCGACACCTACTCCGCCGCCATCCTGCGCGAGGCGCACCGATGCTGGGCGGGCGAGATCGGACGTGTGACGCGTGCTGGGGTGCTCGGGCAACTGGAAGCCGACGAGGAAGCTTCCCCGGTGGTGCGGGAGCAGCTGGGCGCCTGGCTCCAAGCAGATAGCGAGCGCCGGCAGGAAGGAGCAGTGTCATGATAGCGGGTGTTAACACCGAGTCTCCTCCGTATCGACCCGCACTCCCGCTTTTTCCTGCGGGCGTAGTCGGCAGCTTGCCCCGGCCAGTGTGGGTCCGGGCACTGGTCGACCCTGAGAGGCGTGAGCAGCTTGATACCGGCGAACGGCAGAGGCAGCTCGACGTTGCAGTAGCGTTCGCCATTGCGCTCCAGGAGGCGGCGGGACTGGATATCGTGACGGACGGTGAGTGGCGCCGCGACTCGTATGTCGGCGTCGTGACCGAGATGTGGAGCGGCTTCCAACGCGGACTGAAGCCCGGAGTGCCCTGGTGGCTCACCGTCATCGAAAGAATCTCGCGGAAAACGGAGGGTGTCTTGGCGCGAGAGGTCGAGTTTCTCCGCAAGCACACGACGCGTCATACGAAGGTATGTTTGCCCTCGCCGTACCTGTTGGGCCGGAGGATGTGGGATCACGAGTTCTCGCGCGACGCGTACGCGACGCGTGAGGCGTTTATGGAAGCGCTGGTGCCGTGCCTGCGGGAAGAACTGCTGGCGACGCGGGACGCCGGAGTGGATATCGTGCAGATTGATGACACCCACCTGTGCCAGTTTGTTGCGGAGCGTGAGCGCACACGATTTTCCGACTGGGAGCAGGAGATCAACCTGTGTGTGAGTCTCATCAACGCGGTCGTGGAAGACGTTGACGGTGTGACTGTGGCCGTCCATCTGTGCCGCGGCAATCGAGGCCGGCAGGGATGGGGCAAGGAGGGAGGGTACGAGCCCATTGTCCCCGCTCTACGCGCGCTCAACGTCCATCAGTATGTGATGGAGTTTGCGATTCCGGCTGCTGGAGACGTGTCGGTCCTGGCGGAACTGCCGATGGGTCGGCAGATCGGGCTCGGATGCGTGGACTGTCGGAATGAGCATGTGGACACGCCTGAGGAGATCAGGGAACGGGTGGAAGCGGCGTTGCAGCATGTGCGACCAGAGCGGATTCTGCTCAATCCCGACTGCGGCTTTGCCCCGGGCAGCGGGTTCGATATCCCACTCGACGAGGCGTATAAGAAGCTCAGCAACGAGGTAGCGGCCGCCGTCATGTTGCGGGATCGTTACGGTTGAAACAGATGAAACCGACGGCGTACAGCTTGCTCTACGCAGCATCGATGTTCCGGCTCATGCCAGCTCCGCTCTTGTATCGCCTACACAAACCATGACTGCCCTCCGAACGTGGATGCTGAGCGACGAAACCTGCCGCTTCTGTCACCCTGTCCCACGTTGACAGAGGATCTGGGACCGGTTGGCCGGAATCCTTGCCGTATACCGGGGCGTCTCGCAACTGGTGTTCCAGCCGCTCCTGCTTGGCCGCAATCGCCGCGAGGTGGTATATGCCATTACAGTTGTATACACTTGCGGTGCGCGATGTACAGCATCGCCAGGTAGCCCTTGGTGATGCGGCCGCCGTATCTCGTACGGATCAGCTCGGCGATTCCTTCAAAGAGACGCTGGCGGATATCAGGGGCCAGCGACCTATGATCTGAGTAGGTGTTGAGGAGGCGGACGTAGCTCTCGCTGTCGTACTCAATATCGAACGGGTACTTGCGCACCGTCACCGGCCCGTACAGCCCCATCGCGTCGATCCTCTCGGCTTCCTTCGCCGGGACGTCCTCGGACCGGGGCAGCCCCTTGTAGACCTTGGCCTTCTCGGGCACGACGCGCAGGTACACCTCCTGCACCTCCTCGAAGAAGCCCCGGTCCTTCTCAGTATGCACGTGCACATGCCAGAAGGGCGCGACCGCGCCACCGGGCTTGAGCAGCCGGGCGATCTTGTGGTAGCGGATGGATGGGTCGATCCAGTGGAGCGCCGTAGCCGAAGTCACCAGGTCGAACCCTCCTTCCTCTCCAGCCCAGGACTCGAAGTCAGCGCTGACGATCTGGACCTTGGGGAACGGAGCCAGGTTGCGTTGGGCTACGGCGGCGAGGTTCGCTCCCAGCTCGATACAGAGTATCGAGAAACCCCTCCGGGCGAAGGGGACAGTTGCCTGCCCGGTGCCACAGCCGATCTCGAGTATGCGCCCCTCGGGCGGTATCCCCGACAGCGACAGCACATCCTCGAAGAGGGCTTCGGGATAGCCGGGCCGCGCCTCGTGGTATAGGAGCGCTTCCTCATCAAAGGTAGTCTTAAGCCGGCTGCTGTCCCCACTCATCGTGTTCTCCTCCTCGTTCGGCTTCGCCCTCATTTCATGCATCGCGGCCCGAACAAGCTGCAGAAACCAGACCCGAACGGCTTCGTCGGGTTGCCCGCGGCCACCTCCATCGTGCGCCGCAGGTATCGCTCGTCATCCAACCCGTCGACAGGGGGCTACTCCTACAGCGGCGCCAGCTCGAAGTAGCGGTCCCCATCGGGTACCGTGCCTGAGCATCGAGTTGCGTATGAGAGGAGCTTGCGCATACTCGGCCGTGAGCGCCACCTTCGGGGGCTTTCCAGCGGCGAGTAGCCTCCCGTAGAACTCCCGAAATGGCCCTGGCGCACACTCGGTGGCGGAACGGTGATGCGCTACAGGTTCCTTACCTCGCCGGCGGATAGCCGTTGTTCCGGTACAACTCCTCGTAGGGGCTCGGTCAAGGTATCCCTGCATGTGAAGGGAGCCTCCTCTCGGGCCGCTCCACGTCTGCGACTGCTACAGGAAAAGCTCCGCAAGCAGCACTCTGATCTGAGCTACTTCGGGATGCTCCCTGACCTGCTCAAGCGAGAACCAGCACGCCGCGTGGATCTCTTCCGCGTCGGAGACGCGAGGTTCGAGCCTGAGCGCGCCTGAGCCACCTGTCCTTCGCCCCAGATAACAGTAATACGTGCCCGTCGATGTGCGCCGAGTCGGCTGGTAAAGTAGGCCGATGATCACCACCTCCAGCCCCACCTCTTCTTTGGCCTCGCGTCGAGCTGCCATCTCGGGCGTTTCGCCGGGCTCGATGCCGCCACCGGGAAAGGTCCAGAACCTTTCTCCCTGGTACGTTTGCTGCACCATCAGGACCCTGCCATCTTCGATGATCACCACGCAGCTCGGATCGGCCATGTGCTTGCCCCTCCTCGAAGAGCATAGCATGGTCTCGGACGTAGGTGGCATGCCGAGCTGGATGACCGACCGGTGTTGGTTGTGGCTGGTGGGAGTATCGTATGATTGCTATCCGCGTGGGCACTCGGAATAGCATCGAGGCGCACATGATGGGAGGGAGCACGCGAGGATGATCGATCAGCTGCACCGGCTGTACCGTCCTGATCAACAGCTGGTGCCTGTGGATGATGACGATCGGGCCTGTGGTGGTCGAGCACACCGCCAATCTCGCGCTGGGCCGCCCTGCTGCATGAACAACTGCTATCCATGACCAGCGTCGACATGGTATATCACCACGACTTTCATCCACCGGACGAGGTGCGGGTGTTCGCCGTGCCTGCTGCAGCAATTCGCCGGTGGGACGATGCGACGCTGGTGTATGTGTCCTGATAGACGGGCTTGTGCTGCGCCATTACGCATTCACGGACCACTGGTTCGCGGTGAACTGCACGCTGGATCGCCGCGGCCGGTTCGTGACGGAGCCTGGCCCGATTAATTGGTGCTTTAACTGCGACATCACCACGCCGCTCTTCAGCGTCGGCAGCAACGTGTACACCGTCGATCTCGCCCTGGACGTTCTCGTCGGTCCCGACGCCATACCCACATCGTCCAGGACGAAGACGACTTCGCCTGGACCGTTGAGAACGGATGGCTGTCGGTGAAGGAACAGGTCGGTGCGCACCTAGGGCTGAACGAGCTTCTGCGTATCATCGAAGGCGCTGGTCTCGTCACGTACCTGGAACGAGTCTTCCCGTTCGACGCCATATCCGAGCCTGTCGTGCCACCGCCGATGACAACACTCCGCGCCGCAGAAGTACCACTCTTCCACCTTCGACCGTGATGCCTCTGTGCGGCGGCTGGTCGGAGCACAGCTTGACGCATATGCAGCGGTACTTGCGCATGTCGCGAAGCCGGCTTTCGTTACCCGCTTGACCCAGGGGGCACCCCCGCTCGACGGGCATGGCTATGTCAAAAAGGATACAGTCTATCGACGCGAGGTGTTTGCGCTGCACGATGTGAGCGCGGAAGAGCTGGTTCGTTATTTCTTCGCGCACTACCACCGGCACTGTGTCCCGTTTCCTGGCCTGCTGGAGATGCTGGCTGGCTGGTTTGCAGGGGCAAGGGCTGCGCCTCGGGGTGATTACCAACAGCGGGACGGCGTTTCAGCTGAACACGATTCGCGTGCTGGGGATCGAGTCCTATTTCAGCGCCGTGCTGATATCAGAAGCAGAAGGGATCAAGAAGCCGGATCCGGCAATCTTTCATCGGGCCGTAGCGCGCCTTGGTGTCGCAGCGAACGAGAGTATGTTCGTTGGCGATCATCCGGTTGTGGATGTGATGGGCGCACGCAGCGCCGGGCTGCACGGGATCTGGAAACGCGACGCCTATTGGGACGCGCCGGCGGAGACTGACGGTGTGATCGACGACCTTCGGGAACTGCCGGCAAGCATCCATACCATAGGGCAGGTCGACGGGGCAGCCCTCACTCCTGCGCTCACCAC
>JADDPT010000020.1 GCA_016781735.1 Rubrobacter sp. | reverse complement strand
ACCGCTGCAACACCAGCGCCTCGATCTATCGCGGGCCGCTGCTGCTGGCGCTGGAGATGGGCGAGGAGTGGCGCAAGATCGGGGGAGAGGAACCCTACGCTGACCGGGAGGTGTACCCGACTACACCCTGGAACTACGCGCTGCTGCTCGATCCGGAGAACTCGGGATCCTCAGTCCGCTTCGGGCGGCGTGCCGTAGGGGACTCTCCCTTCTCGCCGGTGGGCGCGCCAATCGTGGCGACGGTGAAGGGACGGCTGCTGCCGGAGTGGGGGCTGGAGCACAATGCCGCTGCAGCCCCGCTCCCAAGTCCGGTAACGTCCACCGATCCCCTGGAGGAGCTGAAGCTGATCCCATACGGCTGCACCAACCTCCGCGTGGCGGAGTTCCCCGTGCTCTCCGGGTGAGGCGCGGCTCTCGGATGTCGTGCTCTGGAGGCGATGTGAGGGATTGAACGGAACCAGCCGACGCGGATGCCGTGGGCTCTGCTGCGTGTGCGTGGGTGCTTGAGGCAGCCGGTGTGTGGGGGACAGTCTATGCGTCACGGAGCTACATGTCGCTTTGGATTGTCGCTGCGAGCTATGGCCAAGCGAGCACGAGGTGCGGGTAGCGCGGGGCATTGGAACTGAGCGTCGAGAAGCCATTGCACGGGTTCTGTACAAGAGCATGCGTGGTCATACGTCGCCGGGCACCGGACTTTTGAAGTCTCGCATCGGGCGCAGCCGCGGCTGGAGATGACCGTGATCTCCCTCCAAGCCGTTGTTGAGATACTTCGAGCAGCGATGATTAACGTCGGCTAGTACCTGTCGTAGTGCCGGGGACTAGCACTTAGCCTTATCGGTTGTGAGAAGTGTCGGCTTGACACCGGTCTCACCCATCGCCCGCTGGAAACAGATACGCCCACCGACCCTTGAGCCTCCAATACGTCTCGTCAACCCTCCACCTGCCCCGCACTGAAAGCCTATGGCCGCGGGCGGCTTCCCTGAAGAGGGGTAGAAAGCGTTGTACCCAGCGGTACACCGCGCTACGATTCACCATCATGCCTCGCCCGGCCAGCCACTCGACGACATCGGCCCAGCTCAAGCGATACCGGACATACCTGCGCACGGCGAGGGGATCACGTCATCAGATAAAGAATGGCGTGTGAGAACCCACTGGTCGAGCGGGCGGTGAAATGCCGAGAGCATTCACTGCACCGCCACCTTTGCTCACCGAGTCGCGTCTTCCAGTATCTACGTGTCACCTCGCTCCCGCCACGCACACACCCCACAGTCAGTCCCCCTCTCTGATCCACAAGACTGACGATTCTACCGCCCACTTCCCTGCAACAGAACTGTCATGGGGTGGGGCAACGGGGGCGCGAGTGTGACGTGATCCCATTCTCTTGTGCGATAATCACGCTACAAGTCAGCCAAGGAGGAAACTGTGACTCAGCGCGACGACAACAGGGAGAGAAAGGCTATTCAGACTCAAGAGGAGGAGCGACCGGCGGAGGAGTCGGATGAGAACACATCCTCCATACCGCCGCGAATGACCGACGAGGAAGGCGCTGATGCTACTAACATGATCGCCGCCGTGCCTCCTGCGGACTAATCCTCGTAACGTTGGAGTTGCTGTCGCTGGGCCACAAGGTCCGCTAGTGCGCCCGCACGCCCGGTCGGGTCGTGTGCCGGTGCTGTGCTTTCGAGAGATAGCCGTAAGCACCGTGGAGGCAAGGCGGGTCGGTGCTAGCAAGGCCAGGAGTACCGCGGGCGGCGGCCTATCGAGGCCCGTAGCATGCCCCACACGAGGTTGCGGCTGGGTGTGCGTTCAGAGGGAGGAACAGTCCAAGTGGCACGACTAATGTTGACTCTGGCGTGCGGGGACTACGACCGGACTCGAGCGCTCTACGACGGTCGGGTCGTGCCGGACGGAATCGATCTCACATATCTTGCCCTGGAGCCGGAGGAGATCTTCTGGCGCATGCTGCGACACCGGGAGTTCGATGCTTCCGAGATGTCGATGGCAATGTTCATGATGGGACACGCCAGCAATACTATGCCCTTCGTGGCAGTTCCGGTGTTCCCGTCCAGGGCGTTCCGGCACTCAGCGATCTACATAAATGCTGCCTCAGGGATCCATCGGCCGGAGCAACTTGTGGGGCGCCGGGTCGGGGTCGTCGAGTATGCGATCACGGCCGCAGTATGGGTTCGCGGCATCCTGCAGGACGAGTACGGAGTTCGGCCCGAGCAGGTTTGCTGGGTAACCGGAGGCCAGGAGCAGCCCGGTCGTGAGGACAAAGTCCCCCTGTCACTGTCCGGAGTACAGATCGAGAGAGCGCCGCAGGGTCGCTACCTGAGTGAGATGTTGTTGTGTGGAGACATCGATGTGCTGGTGGCCGCGCGGGTGCCCTCGTGCTACACCGGGCCGAATGGTAAGGTGCAGCGCCTGTTCGCAAAGTCTCGTCAGGTAGAACAGGACTATTTCGCTCGCACCGGCATCTTCCCCATCATGCATACTGTGGTGCTCAGGAAAGATATCTATGATGCACACCCCTGGGCAGCGCAGAGCCTCGTGAAAGCATTTGTCGCGGCGAAGAACCTCTGCTATAACAGCGTGCGTAACACGGCGACGCTACGCTATCTGCTTCCCTGGACGATGCTGGACGTCGAGGAGATGCATGAGCTCATGGGGGATGACCCATGGCCGTACGGCTGGGAACCCAACCGCAAGACCATGGAACTGCTTGCCAGGTACCTGCACGAGCAAGGCCTTACCGCTGTGCGGGTGGCTCCGGAGCAGGTCTTTGCCTCCAATACTATGGGAGCCTTCCGGCTGTAACCCCTTCCCGAAGCCGCAGTAGTGCCGTTGACGTAGGGCCCGAACTGCTTCCGAAGTATTCGTGAGGTGGTCGCCTTGCGTCGAAACTTCCTTAGAGGCTACCCCGGCTGGAGACTCTTTTCTCCGTCTGCCGTTCGACGAGTCTGAGGGAGAGGACTTCTCAACGAAATTGCCTTAGGTGATATTCTCCCTGGTGCATGCGTGAGTCCGGGTAGCCAAGGCAGCCAAAACCCAAGCCCGGATAGCTCACGCACTCGGATCCGACCCCCAAGTGCCGCGGCCGCTGTAATACCCCTACGCTTCGCCACATCTCTTCGGAGCCTACCGCCGGCAGTCAGTGGTAAACAATCTACAGCTATTGACGGAGCGGGAAGGTGTCACTATACTCACGGGAACTGACGAGCCAGTCACCCCAGAGGCAGCCGCTTATTGAGAATCGACCCTGACGGTGGCTTGGCCGGCGATCACGCCGGAGCCAACTTGTGGTTCACTTCGCTCCGGCGTCTTTGAGGGGGGATGCTCTTCATTTGCCCTGAGCTAGGGTGCCGCGGGCATGCTCACGACGGATACCAGAAACCCCAACTGAGATCAAAGGAGCCGATCATGAACAGGACGGTAATGACGCTCGTAGCGATGCTAACACTGCTCTTTCCGTTGCTGGCTGCATGTGGCAGCCCGAACCCTGGAGCGGCGGGTACGACGCCCACGGCCGCACAGCAGCCGGTAGACGCACCGGAGACTCCGGAAGAGGCCGGCGAAACTCCTGCGGCGGCTACAGACCTGGAGGTGCCGCGGATCGCATATACGTCACCCACTCTCCCTTCATACGTCAACACGAAGGTGGCTCCCACGGACTTCGGGCCCCGGTTCGGGCTGACCTTCGCTGAGAATCAGCTGATCACGTTCGATAGCCACGCGACTGCTACACAGACGGTATTGTCGGGTAGGGCGGACATCGTGGCCGGGTCAACGGCCTCACACATCTTGCTTCAGCAGCAGAACCGCGACTTCAAGATCTTCGCCCCATTCCTGGGGACGGACGATTTTGTCCTCGCCATGAATGAGAAGGTCAAGTCGCCGGACGACCTGTTCACAGAGGGTGTGCGCGTGTCTACCGACAGTGCGGGCGGCGCCGGATACCTGATTCTGCAGGCCTTCCTCGACGGGCTCGAGACGGGCAAGCGCGTGGCCGACATCCCCACGCTGGTCACGCTTGAGTCGTCTGGGCAGCGGACGACCGCTCTTGCCAACGGTGATGTAGATGCATCGGTGATTCACATCAACCAGTTCAATGAGGCAAATGAGGCACAGGGCGGGAAGCTGCGTACGCTCGCGACCCTGTACGAGACTGTCCCCAACTACCTGAAGGAGTCGTTTGCGGCTCCTAAGGAGTGGCTTGACGAGCACCAGGAAGAGGCCTGCGCTCTCACAGCCGCGATACTGTCCGCCGACCGGGAGCTCATACGAGACTTCAACTACTACCAGCAGTCGGTCGAGAAGTTCGTAGAGGGTGGAGGACCTGAAGAAGAGGAGCTTCAAACTCTCCACAGCCTCATTCGCCAGTACCCATTCTGGGGTGTGAATGGGGAGCTAATGGAGCAGGACAACATTGGCTTCATGATCGACCTCATGACCAGAACCGAGATGTTGACGGAAGACGTCACGGTCGAGCAGGTGGTTGACCGTAGGCCGATCGAGTGCGCTCTGCAGCGAATCGGTGAGGTATCGCAGGAAGATCTGACAGGCGGAACGGCTGAACCAGGCTCGACGCCGGGAGCCCCTATGACCACGCCGGGCGGGATGACCGGTGAAGAGACGCCAACTCCATAGCTGCTCAGCGGCCGGGGGACGGCCAGGTGCGAGTGGAGGTGGGGAACTGGCCATCCCCACCTCCACTCGCACCGAGGCCTCTCACGAAGCGCGATATCCACCGTTGAGCGCCTAACGAGAACGATCACGCCGACTGTAGAGCTGAGGGAAACCTGATGCACCGAACAGATGCGGGAGCTGTGGAGATTAGCAATCTCTCCATAGTCTTCTCTCAGCGAATTGGGAAAGTGCAGCAGCGGGTTGCTGCACTCGAAAACATCAACCTTACCATCGCCGACGGCGCTTTCGTTTCCATCGTCGGTCCAAGCGGGTGTGGGAAGTCGACGCTGCTCCGCATCACAGGTGGGCTCGTCGCGCCCAGCGATGGGGAAGTAAGGCTGTATGGGACTCAGGTCCTGAGCCCGCGGGTCGAATCGGCCATGGTTTTCCAGCACCATAACCTCTTTCCCTGGCGTACTACCCTACGGAATGTAGAGTTTGGGCTCGAGATGGCCAACGTGCCGTCAGCGGAGCGACGGGAGCGCGCCAAGCATTATCTCGATCTGGTCGGGCTGACAAGCTTCGCAGACTACTATCCACACCAACTGTCCGGAGGTATGCAACAAAGGGTTGGGCTTGCCCGTGCGCTCGCGGTCGAGCCTAAGATCCTCCTTATGGACGAGCCGTTCGGAGCGCTGGATGCGCAGACCCGCTTCCTGCTTCAGGAGGAGTTGTCGCGTATATGGGTCCAGGATCGCAAGACAGTGCTCTTCATCACCCACGATATTGAAGAGGCCCTGTTTCTCGCCGATAGAGTGCTGGTGATGTCCTCTCGCCCCGGGCGTTTCATCGAGGATATAAACGTGCCCTTCGATCGTCCCCGCTCCGACCACACCCGAGGGCTGGCGCAGTTTGGTGAGATGAAGGAGCATATCTGGCAGCTACTGAAGCCGAGCGCGGCGGGAAGCGAGCTGATATGAGCGCTCCCCCGTTCCCCGCCAGAGGAAGAATCGCAGCAGGTACCCGCAAGACGCTCAGCCGCAAGTGGGTACAGCGCCTGCTCGTGTGGGGAGCAATCATCATAGCGTGGGAGATCTTTGGCCGCAGGGTTGGACCCTTCTTCTTCGCCTCGTTTACGCAAACGATGGGTGGGCTACGGGAATTGGTAGTCTCCGGGGACATATGGGTGCTAGGCGAGAGCATTCAGCAGATGCTTTCCGGTTATCTGCTTGCGGCGGTTGTCGGCATCCCGGTCGGCCTGCTCATGGGTGCCTCGCGCAAGTTCCGACACGTCCTGGAGCCGTACGTGAACCTGATGTTCGTCGCCTCCATGGAGGCCCTACTGCCCTTCCTTATAATCCTGTTCGGCGTCGGATTCCAGTTCAGGACGATGGTCGTGTTTCTGTTCTCGGTGTTGTACGTCGTACTGAACACCCAGGCTGGGGTGCGCAACATCGACTCTCAGCTTATCGAGACCGCGCGCAGCTTTCGGGCTCCGGCATGGCGCATCTTCAAGGATGTGATGCTACCCGGTACGTTGCCCTACATCCTGGCGGGGCTTCGTCTGGCTCTCGGAATGGCGCTACAGGGAATGATTATCGCTGAGCTGTGGGTCCAGACCCAGACTGGGGCGCTACTCTTCGGTCTTGCTGAGTTCCGAGCGCTGGACCGCTTCCTGGCTCTCGTGCTCGTGATAATGATCCTTGGAGCGCTGGCGACGGAGGCGCTCTTCTGGGTGCAGCGGAAAGCAGCGCCATGGGCTCGCGACCTCGCAACGCCCGGACGCTGAGCAATCGTAGCTTTCAAAGACGGACACAACTGTCCTTGGAGTGGGTGGCGCTGAACTGATGGCAGGGAAGTCAGAGTTGGCAGTTGAGGAGATAGACGCTCGGCCCGTCAGGCAGCGAGCGTCGGCGCCAGGGTGGCTTGGCGGCTGGCTCCTCTCCGGATGGGGCTTACGGCTTCTCTCTGTTGTCGCGCTACTTGCTGCGTGGCAGTGGTATGGGAGCCGTCCGGAAGTTTTCGCTGTCGCTCCCTTTACCGATGTCTTCCGAGAACTGCTAGAGATGGTGCTCTCGGGCAGAATACTGGAGCCGACGATCGGCACGCTGGCAATAGCAACACAGGGTTTCTTGTGGGCGGCCGTTGTAGGGATCGTCGTCGGCTTCGTGACGGGCCTGTCCAAGCTCGCACGTACCACCCTGGACCCACTCATCAACGCTCTCTATACCGCGCCCGTCTCCATGCTCATCCCTGTCATCGGCATATGGATAGGGCTGAACGTTCGAGGCAAAGTTTTCCTCGTGTTCCTCACCGCGGTATTCGCGGTGATCGCGAATACCTCAGCAGGCGTCCGGGAGGTAGACCCGAATCTGGTCGAAACAGCACGCTCATTCGGTGCCCGGCGTTGGAGTCTCTACCGCAACGTAATCCTTCCGTGGTCTGCACCGTTCATACTAATCGGGTTGCGCTTGGCAGTGGGGCGGGCCATCCGTGGTGCGATAGTGGCCGACATCCTCCTCATAACGGACAACCTGGGCCGCTTCCTTCTCGAGGCAGGCTCAACATTCAACATGTCGGTATTGTTGGCAGGCATCGTCTTCACTATGCTCCTGGGCTACGCCTTGATGGAGCTGGCGAAGAAGGTAGAACAATCGCTCATGAGCTGGAAACCTTCACAGTACGAATGAGCGTGGAACCGAGCGCGGGCTTGAGGATACGTGTCGGATGCGTGCCAAACAACAGCGCGCGGTCAGGATTGATTGGGTGACATAACGCCCGCAATCATTATCATAGTGCCGGAGGGCAGCCGGTTCTTGATACCGGCTGGGACAACTAGTTACCTGGCTCGCTCTACTGGGTGACTCGGTCTCGTCCTTACCATGTAGGACCGTTGATTTACACACTTACGCGAAGGGAGAATACACGTTGGCAGACACACAGGACGTGCTTAGCAGGATTGACTATCAGGAGCTAACAGAGTTAGCACTCGCCCTCGGCAACATAGACAGCCCAACAGGCAGTGAGGGGGCAGCTAGCCAGTACGCGCACGAGTGGCTGGAGAGGGAGGGATTCCTCACGCGTAAGTACGCGCTGGTACCTGATCGATTTGGAGTGTCAGGCACGGTCGAGGGTACAGGTGGCGGACGCAGCCTTATCTTCAATAGCCACCTCGATACCACCTTGCGGTCGGACGCTATCTGGAAGGCGGCGAACCCGAAGGACCCGCAGTACCACTCGGCCTGGGTGGACGGCGAAGAGATAATCGGCGACGGTGTCGTGAACGACAAGGGGCCCATGGCAGCTTTCCTCATCGCCGCGAAAGCCATCAAGCAGGCAGGAGCGTCTCTCAAGGGCGACCTCATAGTCTCGGCGGCGCCTGGGGAGATCTCGCGTGAGCCGGTGGATGAGTTCCAGGGCACGGACTATGTCAGCAAGGACCTTGGAACCCGCTTCATGATCGAGCACGGTCTGGTTGCAGACTACGCGCTCGTGGCTGAGGGCACTGGTTTCGGTATCGTGTGGGTCGAACCGGGCAAGGCGCACTTCAAGGTGACGCTTGTCTCCGAACAGCCCACGTACTACACCCCGTACCTTCCACGTCCCACGGCTATCGAAGAGTCGCCGAACGCAATTGTCAGGTCAACCCGCGTGATCCAGGCGTTCGAGGAGTGGGCGTACGAGTATGAGCGCCGGAACACAAGCGAGCGGGAGTCGGGCACGATCATCCCCAAGATGAGCATCAACGCGATCCGTAGCGGTTATCCGTATGGGGTTACAAGCACGCCCCAAGTGTGCAGCCTGTACATCGATGGCCGCATCCTCCCCGAGGCCAACCCCCTGGATATTCGGGACGAGCTTCGAGACCTGCTCGCGAAGGTGGGTGAGAAGAATGCGCGCATTGAGCTATATGTATACCGTAGAGGCTACGAGGCACAGAATATAGAACCCTTCGTGGAGACCGTCCGACGGTGCCATGCGCAGGTTTTCCCTGAGCCACCCAAGCCAGTAGCGACAGCGGTTTCCAGTATGTGGCGAGACACCAACATGTTCAACCAGATGGGAATCCCCTCGCTAAGCTACGGTCCACGCTCCGCGTCTCACGCCTCCAGAAGGAGCTTCACACTACAGTCGCTCCACCAGGCCGCGGAGGTGTATGCGCGCATTGCCTGTGACGTCTGCAGTCAGGACCGGCCCTAGCCGATCATCGGGCTGTGAATCAGGTTAGTGATGGGAGATCTG